>NZ_JBSYXO010000022.1:0-93204 GCF_054172045.1 Methylomonas sp. MgM2
GCAGTGCGGCCGGCGACGTTCTGATCGGTGGTAGTGGCTCCGACACGTTGGCGGGCGGCGACGGCGACGATACCTTTATCGTTGAAGGCGTCGATAATGGTTACGACCGCTTCGAAGGCGGCGGCGGTTTCGATACGATTATGGGCGGCGACGGCGACGACCTGATCCGGCTGCATCAATTCGGCGGCGACTATGCAGTCGAACGCATCGACGGGGGCCTGGGATCAAATACCATCGCCGGCACCGGATACGGCGATACCATTGACCTATCGGGCACCGAGCTGCTGAATATTGCCGCGATCGACGGCGGCGCCGGCAACGACACGCTGACCGGCAGTGCGGCCGGCGACGTTCTGATCGGCGGCAGCGGTTCCGACACCTTGGCGGGCGGCGCCGGAAACGACACCTATTTAATCGGACGCGGCTACGGAACCGACACCGTGGTGGAAAACGACGCGGCTTCCGGCAATACCGACGTCGCACGGTTTCTGTCCGGCATTACGGCCGACCAATTGTGGTTTATTCATGCGGGCAACCATCTGGAAGTCGGCATTATTGGAACCGATGATAGGCTAATCGTCAAAGACTGGTACGACGGTGCGGATAAACACGTCGAACGCTTTGAAACTGCCGACGGCGGTCTGGTCTTGTTAGACAGCCAAGTGGAAAACCTGGTCAGCGCGATGGCAGCCTTCGAGCCGCCGGCGGCAGGGGAAACCACGTTACCGCCGGACTACCAAACCCAGTTGGCACCGGTGCTGGCCGCTAATTGGCAGTAGGCATGCCGCTTGCCGGAAACACCCGCCCTTGCTGGCGCCGGGCGGGTTTATTCCGGCCTACAACTATTACGAGTGAGCCGAAAGGCTAATCACGGCGCGGCCTGTTAGCCGCGCTATGTCCGCCTTTCCGCTTGCCGATTCCGCAACCGTTGTACCCTCAGCCGCCGCGTTGATGCCACGGTTGAGCCATCGAGGAACCGATGACCTTTACACAGCAAACAGAACACACCCCCGAACCCTCCCAGCATAACGCTTCTTCGCAACAAGCCCCCAACACCGACACCGGCCTGATCGGCCTGGTGATGATGGCCCGGCTGCACGGCATCGCCGCCGATCCGGACCAATTGGCGCACGAATTCCGCGAAAATGGAAAACACTTCGGCCATAGCGAAATCCTGTTGGCCGGAAAAAAGCTGGGCCTGAGCGTCAAGGCCGTCAAAGTACCGGTGGGCCGTTTGTCCACCACGCCGCTACCGGCCCTGGCCCGCGCCATTGACGGTAGTTACTTTATTCTGGCCAAAGTGGAAGCCGAACAGGTGCTGATCCAATCGCCGACTACCGGCCGGCCGGAACGTTTGAGTCTGACTGAATTGGGTGAGCGTTGGCAGGGCGATTTGATTCTGTTCACGTCGCGGGCTTCGCTGGCCGCCGAGCTTGGCAAGTTCGATTTCACCTGGTTCATCCCGGCGGTGGTCAAATACCGCAAGTTACTATTAGAAGTGCTGCTGGTCAGCTTTGTGCTGCAGCTGTTTGCGCTGGTGACGCCGTTGTTCTTTCAGGTGGTGATGGACAAGGTGTTAGTACACCGGGGTTTTACCACCCTGGATGTGATCGCGGTCGGCCTGTTGGTGGTGACCTTGTTCGACGTGGTGTTGACCGGTTTGCGCAGTTACGTGTTCGCGCATACCACCAGCCGCATCGACGTCGAATTGGGGGCGCGGCTGTTTAGGCATTTGCTGAACTTGCCGATGGCTTATTTCGAAGCGCGGCGGGTCGGCGATTCGGTGGCCAGAGTGCGGGAACTGGAAAATATCCGCGCCTTTTTAACCGGCAATGCCGTTACCGTCGTGCTGGATTTGTTGTTCTCGGTGGTGTTTCTGGCGGTGATGAGTTACTACAGCTGGGATTTGACGCTAATCGTATTGGTGTCCTTGCCTTGTTATGTATTTTTGTCGCTGCTGTACACGCCTTTGCTGCGCGGCCGTTTGCACGAGAAATTCAATCGCGGCGCCGAAAATCAGGCTTTTCTGGTGGAAGCCATTGCCGGCATCGGGACCGTCAAGGCCATGGCCGTGGAGCCGCAACTGACCCGGCATTGGGATCAACAATTGGCCGCCTATATCGCCGCCGGCTTCCGCACCGCCACCATCGGCATTTTCGCCAACGGCGGCGTCACCCTGATCGGCAAACTGGTCACGGTTGCGACGATGTGGCTGGGAGCGCATCTGGTTATAGCAGGCGAGATTACCGTCGGCCAACTGATCGCCTTCAATATGCTGGCCGGCCACGTGGCTCAACCGGTCATGCGTTTGTCCCAGCTGTGGACGGATTTTCAACAGACCGGCATTTCGATGCAGCGTTTGGGCGATATCTTGAATGCCCGTAACGAAATAGCCACCAACAAAAGCAGCTTGCCGCCGTTGCAAGGCCGGATTACCTTCGATCAAGTCGTGTTTCGCTATCAGCCGGACGGCTCCGAAGTTTTGCGCGGCATCAACCTCGACATCCGGGCCGGCGAAGTGATCGGCATCGTCGGCCGCTCCGGTTCCGGCAAAAGCACATTGACCAAGCTGGTGCAACGCCTGTACGTGCCCGAACGCGGCCGGGTACTGGTCGACGGCATGGACTTGGCATTGGCCGACGTCTCGTCGCTCAGACGTCAAATCGGCGTGGTATTGCAGGAAAACGTGTTATTCAACCGCAGCATCCGCGACAACATCGCCCTGACCGACCCCGGCGCTCCGCTGCCGCAGGTTATCGCAGCCGCCAAACTGGCCGGCGCCCACGAGTTTATCCTGGAATTGCCGGAAGCCTACGACACGATGGTGGGCGAACACGGTTCCACCCTGTCCGGCGGCCAGCGCCAACGCATCGCCATCGCCCGGGCCTTGCTGGCCAATCCGCGCATCCTGATCTTCGACGAAGCCACCAGCGCCTTGGATTACGAATCGGAACGGATCATTCAAACCAACATGAAAGCCATTTGCCGTAACCGCACGGTGATCGTCATCGCCCATCGGTTGAGTGCGGTACGGGACGCCAACCGGATTATCGTGTTGGATAAAGGCCAGATCATCGAGCAAGGCAGCCACGTCGAATTGCTGCAACAGCAGGATGGGCATTATGCCTATTTGCACCGTTTGCAGGCCGGCTGACAGACAAAAACGAAATGGTTAGCCGAGTTACCGATGTTTTCATGTTTTGTTTTGTGTCTTTCATATCAACATACAATTCCAACGTAAACACGGATTCCAATGTTAAAACTGCAAGCTACCCTAGCTTTACTTGACCGCTACGCGGCCGTGTCCCGCCAGGTTTGGGCTAGACGAGCCGAACTGGACAGCCTGCCGCGGCAGCGCTACGAGGCCCAGTTCTTACCAGCCGCCTTGGCCTTACAGGAAACCCCTGTGTCACCAGCCCCGCGCATTGCCATGTGGTTGCTGATAGGTTTTGCTGTGTTGGCGGTGCTGTGGGCAACCCTGGGGCATATCGACATTGTCGCCACCGCCCAGGGTAAGATCGTACCTAACGACCGGGTCAAGACCATTCAACCGATGGAAACCGCTACCGTGCGGGCGATTTATGTCAGCGACGGCCAAGCCGTCAAAGCCGGCGATGTATTGATTGAACTGGATGCCACCGTCGCGAATGCGGATACCGATAGCATTGCCGGCGATCTAAGGATCACTGAACTACTGGCTGCACGCGACACCGCCTTTCTGGCCGGCCTCAGCCAATTGCAACAGGATAAGAGGCATGCACCGCAACTGCAAACACCGGAAGGCGCTTCGCAGCTACAGGCCGACAACGAACAGCGACATCTGGATAGCGAATGGCAGGAGTTGCTGAGTAAACTGGCACGGCTGGAAGCGGACAAAGCCAGCCGGGAGGCGGAATTGCGGGCTATTCATGCGACCGTGGAAAAACTGCAACATACGGCGCCCATCGCCCGCCAGTTGGCCGAGGATTACCACCAGTTGCAGGGTAAAAAGTTCGTCTCCAGTCACGATTATCTCGAACGCGAACAAGCCCGTATCGAACAGGAAGGCGAATTGGCGACCCAAAAGCAAAAACGGCAAGCGCTCAAAGCCTCGATCCAGGAAGCCGACAAACAAAAAACCGAACTGTTGGCCGCCACTAAACGCGCCGCGTTGGACCGTTTACACGACAGCGAACAAAAAATCGCCAGCTACCAACAGGCGATTATCAAAGCCCGCCAGCGCAGCGAACTCTTGAAACTGACCGCCCCGGTAGACGGCAACGTCCAGCAATTAGTCGTGTATACCGTCGGTGGCGTGGTCACGCCGGCTCAACCCTTGATGATCATAGTACCGGTCGACCAAGCTCTGGAAATCGAAGCCTTCATCGAAAACAAAGACATAGGCTTCGTCAACCCCGGCCAGGAAGCCGAAATCAAGATAGAGACCTTCCCTTATACCAAATACGGCGCCTTGCATGGCGAAGTGCTACAGGTCTCCACCGACGCCATCAACGACGAAAAACGCGGACTGATCTACGCATCCAAAATCAAACTGCCGCGCACCACCATGCAGGTGGAAAACAAGACCGTCAACCTATCCCCCGGCATGGCCGTGACCGTGGAAATCAAAACCGGCGAACGGCGGGTTATCGAATACTTTCTCAGCCCCTTGACCGAGCATGTCGGGGAAAGTTTGAGAGAGCGGTGAATCTTGAGCGTCCGCTATATGGGCGAGAGCAGACCGCCTGACAAAAAGATGTTGGGTGGCCGGTTAGGGGCGCTATGTTAATCTGCACATAGCACCCTTTGGACTAAACCGCTATCGCGGTAGGATTTGCCGCGACCTAAAGCCCTTCTGTCATTGCAAGTTCAAAACTTGAGAAACGGCATACAAAACGGATTTAAGTGACGCGCACCGGGATTTAATAAAAAAGAGTTTGCCCCGAGCAGCAAGCGAGGCAGAGGCTATAAACATGGGAAACGAACCATTGTGAATGCTATCTTGTATGTGCTTAAAGGCGGCATACAGTGGCGATTAATGCCGAATGATTTTCCACCTGGGCAAACGGTTTACGATCATTTTAACCGCTGGAACAAGCGTGGCGCTTGGGAACGCGCTTTAAATCAGGTGAACGCACGTAGCCGCCAAAAAGCCGGACGTGCTATTTTGCCGACGTATGGCATTATTGATGCCGAAAGCGTAAAAACCCAGTATGACAGTGGCGAACGAAGTATCGATGACGGCAAAAAAGTTAAAGGCCATAAACGCCATATCGTCGTCGATATCCTGGGCAACTTGCCGTATGTCAAAGTCCATGCAGCCAATCTCGGCGATACCAAAAGCGCTTGCGGTGTTTTGGAAGAGGTGCGCGACAAATATCCGTCACTCCCGGCATGTTGGGTGCATACGTCTTTCTTGGTTAAATACCCGTACATATTATTTACCGTCTCATTTAAATAAAAGCGTTATATAGCCCTCTAATTTTTCGACATATCAATAGCTGATAATCTGTGTGTTTAAAGACTTCTTTAACAATACTTACCGATCGGGAGTAAAAACGTGAAGCAAGTACTCATTCTTGGCGCCACCGGACAAGTAGCGGCAGGTGCTGCAATTCGCATTGCAGCATCCGGAAGTCTCGCGTGATACAGCGCCCACACGCAAACCTTTGACACCTGAAGGCAAACTGGATAGATTTCGAAGCATTGCTGGAGGATGTGCCCTGGTGGAACGCCGATTTGGCAATTTGTGCATTGGGAACTACGCTGCGCCAAGCCAAATCCAGGGCCGGATTTTACCGCGTCGATCACGACTATGTTCTCGCCGCAGCCGAATTGGCTCGGCGCATGGGAACGCCGGTTTTTGGGTTTGTTTCTTCCTTGGGTGCAAACCCGGCAGCCAGTCTGTTTTATCTGCGCGTCAAGGGGAAGACCGAACAGGCTCTTGCCGGCTTGGGATTTAGTTCATTGGTGTTGATCAGACCCTCATTGCTGATCGGCGGCTCGCGATCCCACGGCAGATCGTTGGAGTCCGCCGGCTTATTGCTAGGCAAGTACCTCGCTGCAATTCTGCCCCGGCACTATCGCGCGGTTACCACCGCACAGGTAGCACATAAGTTGTTCGAAACCTGTTTCCATGCTTCAGCGGGGCAACAGGTGATCGAGTCGGAAAACATCTAACATTCAATATTTCATTGGCTAGGGAAACATCCATGAAAATCAAAAAAGCCTTTCTCATTTTCGCTTTTGCCATGGTGTCGATTATTGCCTTGCTGTACGGCGTCTCGCCGCAATGGTTTACACGGACGTTTCTGGATATGCCGCAGTTGGACTCGAACATCGCCCATATCCTAAGAGCTGTCATGGGGCTTTATCTGGCTCTGGGAATATTTTGGCTGTACGCGGCATTTAACGAACGATACAGAAATGTCGCCGTGCTCACCACCGCAATATTCGCCGGCGGATTGGTGTTCGGCAGAATTTTGAGTTTGTTTATTGAGGGACAGCCCGCGCCATTGTTGATTTTTTATATCGGCGCAGAGTTTTTGCTGACACCGATTGCGCTTTGGATTTTTTATTTGGATGATTAGCCTGATGGAATTCAGTCCGGGGTGAAAGAACGATCGAACGACTTCAATCCTGCGTGAATAAAGGTTCGCCTTATCTAGCGATGAGGCGAACCCACTGCTCCCCCATCTCCTGTAAAAACCCCAGCTTTTTATTTTGGAAAAAGCAACCGCGCCTGGAAACGCAATGACCAGTCAGCGCCTTGGTCCGAACGGTCTGCATGATAAAAAGCTTGTAATTGAGTGTTTACCGGCAATTTGCCGATGGATGATTCGAGCAACCAAAAGCGGCCAAAAATGCGGCAACGACTGTTGCTTTCGTCAGTCCTTGTCGTCTGTGGTGTTTATTGTCATATAACGCTCCAGCTGCAGCGGTAGCTCGGCAAGGCCGTCCGCTGCAGCCGGTAATTAGTCGCCGTAGCGCTTTGCAACGCTACAGAAAACTATCGGATTAACCACCCGAGGTATCGGCAGGTTTATCCATTTCGAATGGATTCTTCTTGGCAGGTGTCGCCGGCACTTTCGGCTTGGTGCCGGGAAGCAGTTCAAAGTCGGGCGTGAATCGCACTATAGCACTACGCAGAACATCGAACGGTCTACGGTTTCCGTCGAACCTTGCCTTGCCTTCAGTAATCAATTGATCGAAGGTAGCGGTACCGCCCATCACTCGTTCCAGGTCGCTACGGTTAACCGTAATGGTCAAATCCGGTTGCTTCGACTGTTGGCCTTGGAAGTTGGTGAGCACCGAATTGCTGAGTTCGATGATGAACTTCTCGTCGTTGTCCGGGGTGACCAAATTGATGACGTAATTCTGACCGGCAACCTTTTGACTATCCATGCCGATGGCCAAAGCATTCAGCCAGAGCTCGGTCGACATGCCACGGATGGTGTCAGGACCTGTCGTCGATGGCGGTGAGCCGGCCGGCATGCGGTTTCGGAGTTCGTACGCGGCGCCGAGGAAGCTATTGCGCACGCTGGGGCTTTCCTTCTGGTAGCCGATCTGCTCGAACACGTCGGCCAGCAGGTCCTTGGCTTTGGTATTCTCAGGTTCTGCGTAGACTAACTTGTTCAGAATTTCCACCGCTGCAAAGTATTGGCCTTGGTCGTAAAGTTCCTTGCCTTTGGCAAGAATCTTCTCGGCGCCGCCCATCATCTCCACATACAGCGGCGCAGAATCCCTGGGTGACAGGGGCATCAAAGTAGCAGGGTTAGCATCCCAGTAACCCAAATAGCGATTCAGCACCGCGCGGCTGTTGTGCTCTTCCGAACCGTGATAGCTGTGCGCCGCCCACTGCTGCTTGAGACTGTCGGGGAGCTTGTAGACATTGTGTATTTCGTTAATGGTCACACCCTGGTTGGCCTGATGCAGAACCTCGTTGTTCAGATGAGCGTAAACGTCGCGTTGGGTGCGCATGACTTCCTGAATGCGGTCATTACCCCAGCGCGGCCAGGTGTGCGCCGAGAACATCGTTTCCGCCTCCTGTCCGTATCGGTACAGGGCGACGTTGATATGTTTGGACCACTCCAGCGCGTCGCGCACCAGGGCGCCGCGCAGGGTGTAAATGTTGTGTATGGTGCCGGTGATGTTCTCCGCAGCCCAGAATGTCTTGAGGTCCGGGAACCAGGTGTTCATTTCCGCAGGAGCCTCGGTGCCAGGGGTGTTCTGGAATTCCATGCGGACGCCGTCGATGGTCAACTCTTCAAAATCCTTCTCGATATACCGGGTAGGCTCGATCAGGCCGAGCGTTCCCGAGGCAGTGTTCTTCCCGATGGACTGGTCTACGTGGCCGAACGGGCTGCGCGGCAGCAGCACGCCGTATTGGAAGAACATCCGGCGGTTCATGGCAGTGCCGGCGTAGACGTTCTCGGAAATTGCGTGTTCCATGAAGCCGACCGGGGCAATGACCGGCACTTTGCCGCTTTTCACATCCGCCTCGTCAACCACGCCGCGCACGCCACCGAAGTGGTCGGCATGCGAATGTGAATAGATCACGGCCACGACCGGACGCTTTTCAACTTTCTCGTTGATAAAGTCCAAGGCCGCTTTAGCGGTTTCCTTGCAGGCTAGCGGATCGATGACGATCCAGCCGGTGTCACCCTTGATGAAGCTGACGTTGGCCAAGTCATAACCGCGTACCTGGTAAATCTTGCCGGGTACCACTTCGTACAGACCGTAAGCCATGTTCAGGACGGCCTGGCGCTGTAGCGACGGGTGGATACTGTCGTGCTGCTTGTCTTCCAGCAGCCATCCGTAGCTTGCCATATCCCAGGCGACATGCCCGTCCTCAGCCTTGATCTGCTTGTAGTCCGGAGCGGCAATGAAGCCTCGTTTGGCCTCCTCGAAATCGCGTTTATCGTCGAACGGCAGGTTTTTGCGCAGGCCGTTCTGTAGTTCGACAGTAAACTTGGAAGGCGCTTTTCCTTTCGGATCGAAGTGGCCCGATGGGGCTGCTGAAGTCTCGTTACCTATGTCGCTTGTGGTTGCGCAGCCGGTAATCGCTAGGACCGCTGACAGGAACAATCCAGTCTTTATTGGTATCTTTTTGTGTGCCATGTATTCTCCTTTCTGGAATATGTAATGCTGCTAAGGACAAAAAGCTAACGCTAAAAGTAACTTGTGCTCACTGGGGCGTCAAGTTGAGTGAGTGGTTAACATGAACAATTAACTAATTAGTTAATTTCTAAGCAACGCAACAAGATCTTGCTCGGCATCTGCTTTTCAATTCCTCATATCATTGGACGTAAACAATAGTGGCCGGAAAGATCAGATTGCTGCCATTCATTTAGCTGGCAGACCACTAAAAGGCGCGCAGTGCTCGGCGCTTTAATAGGGACTTTACGCCGCTTGCCGAATCCGCCGGCCCGACTGCTGATGAAACCACGCCAATCGAACTGAGCAGGCCCGAATTCAGGCAAAAGTCGATTGCGGATCGCGGCGCCCAGCTGGCTGACAATAAACCGAATTCCGGCAATTGGGACATGCCGACAGTGAAGGAGACTGGCGGCGAAACCGATACCATTTGGATCAGCCCTGAATATGGTGCGCTTATTTCAGTCGTTGCATCATCGGCGCTATGCCGGTTCACTGAGACTCTCCCAGCTCAGGCCTATAGAAACAATAAGAGTTTCGCCCTAATCTTTTGACCTCGTACAATGCCACGTCGGCTTGATGAATCAAATCGTCCTCGGTCGAACCGTCAGTCGGAAAGGTCGCAATGCCGATACTGACGCCAAGGCTGATCCGATGGTCGCGAACATAAAAAGGCTCGCTAACTTCTGCGATTATCTTCTGCGCGCATCGCTCTATGCTGGAGGGGCTGTCGGGATTGACCAATAAAATCGCGAATTCGTCGCCTCCCAGGCGAGCAACCACGTCGGTTTGTCGGCGTTCCCGGCTAAACGCGCTTGCAACCACCTTTAAAGCCTCATCTCCCACGATATGGCCGTAGGCGTCGTTAATCGGCTTAAATCTATCCAAATCCAGTAACAGCAGCGCCAATACGAAGTTTTCACGTTTCGCCAGATGCAAGCTTTCGGAAAATCGCCTATGGAATTGATTACGGTTGGCTATGCCCGTCAAATGATCGGTCATGGCCAATCGTTGAATTTCCTCTTGCGCCTGTTTACGCTCGGTAATGTCCTGGACGGTGCCATCCGAGCGGAAGACCTCGCCACTCTTGTTGCGCTGGTGCATACAGCGCTCATGTACCCAACGAATTTCTCCGTCGTTTCGGCGTACGATACGGTGCTCGATGTCGTATTGGACGTGGCCGTCGATAGATGCCAGGTAGTGTTCGAGCACGGTTTTCCTGTCATCCGGGTGTATGGTTTCGAGGAAAGCATCGAAACTGGCGCCGAACTGTTCGGGATCGATACCGAATATCAAAAAAATTTGATCCGACCACGTCAACTTATTGTTAACGATATCCAGGGTCCAACTGCCTATTTTCGCGATGCTTTGCGCTTGCTCCAATGCGAATTCAGCCGCTTTGCGTTCTGAAATATCCGTGCGGATGGCGACATACTGAAAGGGCTTCCCTCTTTCGTTCATAAACGGCACTATGGTGGCGCTGACCCAATAAAATCCGTCGTCTTTGCGTTTGTTCTTGATTTCGCCGTGCCAGACTTTACCCGAGGAAATTGTGCGCCAAAGATTACGGTAGAAATCTTTCGAATGCTCTCCGGACTTGAGCATACGGTGATTTTGTCCGATCAATTCGTTTCGGTTGAAACCGCTAATTTCGCAAAACTTATCATTAACGTATGTAATGCGACCTTCGACGTCCGCGATACTGACAATCGCATGCTGATCTAATGTTTTTTTCTGGAAACTTAATTCCCGGATAGCCGTTTCCAACTCACGTTCCTTTCTGCGTAATTCAATGGCCAAGGCCAGCACAGCGGAGCATCGAATCAGAAAGTTGATTTCATGTTTTTTTTGTCTGGCCCCTTCCTGAAGGTAAAACAGTAACACGCCCACGCAAGTTTCGTCAGACATGATGGGAATAATGTAATGACCGTGGGGCTGTATGCCTTCGTAGCGTATTTCGTGCAAGTCGTCGACACAGGAAACATGAAGGGGCGTTCGTGATAAGGCGGCACGGCCGCAAAGGCACTGGCCAAATTGAATTTCGGAGCACAATGTCGAAATCGCCGCATCCAAACGCCGTTCTATGACCAAGCGCAATGAAGGACGACCGCTTTCGTCCGTTGAAACCAGAAAGATACCGGCTTTCGGAAGCACCGAAAGCCAGCTTAATGACAATAAGGCATCGAGACTCTTGCCGAGCATTTGCTCCAAAGAAATCGGCATCGCTGCGATTCTAAGCAATTCGTTCAACGCCGCGTTATTTTCGGCGGTAAGGTTCAACTCCATTTTCATTCCCCGCAAACCATTGAGTCCAGTTTAGTTTGAATTTTCAGATAATGAAATCAAGCGTTAGCTCGGGCTTTACGCAGATCGGTCGCTAACTATGACGGCAATATTACGTAAGCGAAATGTCATAGCTTCAGCAGCGGATGATTTTGCTTGCATTTGCACAACGTCTTGCGCAATTCAATTGTTAGCACCTCCGGCGACATTCCGCGCAGCACCAGTATAAGTAGAAAATTCCGGCCGGTAAAAACCCAATTTCAGTGTTTCCGCGGGGCTGGCGCGCGCTGTAGCGAACGGTAATTCGATCGTCATTGCGCGAACCGTCTTCGGATCTGCAGGAATGAAGACGGGAAAAACGTCCGGGACGATATTTGCCCCTTGAAAAACGATTTAACCATCCCCAACTCGCCACAGTCCGATTTTTTAACTTTCACGAGTAGACACATGACTGTTGAAGCAAAAAAAGAAACCTTAGGCTTTCAAACCGAAGTGAAGCACCTTTTGCATTTGATGATTCACTCTTTGTATAGCAACAAGGAAATCTTTCTGCGGGAACTGATTTCCAATGCCTCAGACGCCGCCGACAAATTACGTTTTGAAGCCCTGGCCAACGACAGCCTGTATGAAGGCGACAGCGAACTGAAGATCCGCATCGATTTCGACGAAGCCAAGAAAACCATCACCGTGACCGATAACGGCATCGGCATGACCCGCGAAGAAGTGCAGGATCATATCGGCACCATCGCCAAATCAGGCACCAAACAGTTCTTCGAAAAACTGACCGGCGACCAAGCCAAGGACAGCGAACTGATAGGCCAATTCGGCGTCGGTTTTTATTCCGCTTTCATCGTGGCCGACAAAGTTACTCTGACCACCCGTAAAGCCGGCGCGCCCCATGAAGAAGGCGTGCGCTGGGAATCGGCCGGCGAAGGCGATTACAGCATCGAAACCGTCGAAAAAGCCACGCGCGGCACTGAAATCGTGCTGCACATGAAAGAAGGCGAAGAAGAATTTCTGAATGGCTGGAAACTGCGCTCCATCGTCAAAAAGTTCTCCGACCACATTTCCTTGCCCATTATCATGAGCAAGGAAATCCCGGCCGAAAAAGACGACGAAGGCAATGAAACCGCGCCGGCGCGGGTCGAAGACGAAACCGTCAACAGCGCATCGGCTTTGTGGACCAAATCCAAAGACGACATTACCGACGAGCAGTACAACGAGTTTTACAAACACGTCGCCCACGACTTCCAGGACCCGCTGGTCCGCGTGCATAGCAAGGTCGAAGGTACCAACGAATACACTTTGCTGCTGTATGTACCGGCCCGCGCGCCGTTCGATTTGTGGGACAGAGACGCCAAACACGGCGTCAAGCTGTATATCAAAAAGGTCTTCATCACCGACGACGCCGAACAACTGATGCCTCGCTATCTGCGTTTCGTGCGAGGTATCGTCGATGCCGACACTTTACCGTTAAACGTATCCCGCGAAATCCTGCAGCAAAGCAAGCAAATCAGCGCGATCAAATCCGGTTCCGTGAAAAAAGTCTTGAGCATGTTGGAAGACCTGGCCGAAAACGACGCCGAAAATTACCAAAAATTTTGGGAGCAATTTGGCAACGTCATCAAGGAAGGCCCGATCGAAGACCACAAAAACAAAGATCGCGTCGCCAAACTGCTGCGCTTCTCGTCGACCCATACCGACGATAAAACCCAAAACGTGTCGCTGGCCGATTACGTCGGCCGCATGAAAGAAGGTCAGGAAAAGATTTACTTCATCACCGCAGACAGCTTTGCCGCGGCAAAAAGCAGTCCGCATCTGGAAGTCTTCCGTAAAAAAGGCATCGAAGTGTTGCTGATGTCCGACCGCATAGACGAATGGCTGGTCTCCAGCCTGACCGAATTCGACGGCAAACACCTGCAATCGATCGCCAAAGGCGAGCTGGACCTGGACAAATTCGATACCGAAGAAGAGAAAAAACACCAGGAAGAGATCAACAAAGATTTCGAGTCCGTACTGAAGCAAATGCAGGAAGTGTTGAAAGATAAAGTCAGCGAAGTGAAGGTGAGTCACCGTTTGACCGATTCGCCGGCATGCCTGGTCACCGGTGCTTACGATATGAGTCTGAATATGGAACGCATCATGAAGGAAGCCGGGCAAAACCTGAATATGATGGGCATGGGCGGCAGCAAGCCTATCTTCGAGGTGAATCCTGAGCATGCCATCGTCAAAGCCTTAAGAGACGAGCAGGACGACGCCCGTTTCGCCGATATCTCCCACATCCTGTTCGATCAAGCCATCCTGAGCGAAGGCGGGCAGCTGGACGATCCGGCAGCATTCGTACACAAATTGAATGATTTGTTAAAAGGGCTTTTGAGCTAATCGGTTCTCCCTTCATTCCGGGCCGGGGCTTCCCGGCCTTTTTTTGCGTCGAATTCTTCCGCGGCCATTGGTTGAAGGCGGCTTTGGGGTCTCGCTTGATGGCTATACCAATGTTTTCGTTGTCAGAACCAAAGTCAAGCTAACCGTATTTGCCGAACTCGGCATCTTGTAAACGTGCTGCGAGATCCGGAGCCGCCTTCGCCAGTTCTATGACTTCTCCGCTGGTCAGACGTAACAGAGTGATATAGGTTTTGGCTCTGACGGTCGCCGTGCGAACGGCGCGTTCCGATAAGGCGTGTTCACCGATGAAACTGCCCGGACGCAATTCCGCAATATGTCCGCTGTTGCCTTGAGCGTCCCGTTGAAAAACATTGACTGTGCCGCTGACTAATACGTACACCGAATCGCCGGTGTCGCCCTCATTAAACAGGGTATCGCCCGGAAGAAAGCTGACGTAATGGGCGCTATTCGCTAATTTTCGTACGACTTCTTGCGGCAAGCCGGAAAATAAAGGCACGCTGTCCAGCCAGTTGTCGCGATTGGCCAAGCTTAAGCTGGCCGTGACATGGGGCAGTTGTTTTAACGCGTCTTGCAGCCTGAGTTCCAGCCGCCGGAACACCTTGGTCGATAATTTGCCGCGATCGTGTTCTTCGGCCAGCAGTTTGAGCGAGTGCAGCAACGCCACTTCTTGAAACAGGCGGCACTCGTATTGCTGATAAAAGTCAGGAAAGGTTTCGCCCAGATGTATCAATCGTCCTTGCCGGCGGTGTAACCGGTCTTGATAGATTTTTCGAATGATAGAGAACTTTTCTCCGGACATCGTCGGCTCGGCATGTTTGAGCGCGCTCAAGGCTTTGTGAGCCATCAACACGCCGGCGATGTCGTGACGGATTAAATTGGAAAATCGGATGCTCTGATAGCGGATTAATAGGCTCAACGTCCAGTCGTATTTGCTCAAAAACTTAATGACCGTCATTTCAAAGCGTAGAAACGGATTGACCACGCTAATCGGGGTCGTGGTTGTAATTAGTTCAGCCACGCTTTTCGCCTTATCTTTTGAAAGAATATCCCGGAAATTCAAATAGGTGTAATAGTTGACCAGTCCGATGTCGTGCAGTCTAAGTAATTCTTCCTCTTCCGCCTGTACCGCATGTAAGTGAATTTGTTTTAGCCGTTCATCTTCCGACAAATCGGCGCTTCTTTCGGGCAATTTTTTTTGCAAGGCCGATACCACCGACGACTGCATATAGCTGTCCAATAAATGCAAGCGCGAGAAATATTGTAGGACGTCTTCGGTGGCGCTTTTGATTTGGCTCATGCCTTGCTGCAATTCCAGCCATTCCTCGTCTGTTAGGCGATCGATTTTCAACCGGTGGATCAACGGTCTAATGGTTGACGCGTTCAGCAATAAACTGATTAGAACCACGCCAAAGGTAAGTTCGGTCAGCAACTGTTTGTCGGCTACGGTATCCGGAATGGACAGCACGATCGCAATGGCCAAACCGCCCTTTAGACCTCCCCACCACATGATATGCCGGCTGGCCAGTTTGATTTTAGGCAATGCGAAGCAGCAGGTGGTTATTGGAATCAAGCCGTAAACACTGACCGCGCGGGCAATGCTGACCGCCAGCGCTGCCCACAATATGGCTTGCCAATATTCGGCCAAGGAAAATACGTCCACGGATAAGCCAAGCATGATGAATAACAGCGAATTGAATATCAGCACCATGACGCTCCAGGTTTCCCGTATGCTGTGTTCGGATTCGCCGGTGAGCCTCGGAAATCCCAGTATGGTTAAACTAATTGCAGCCGATAGCACGGACATGACGCCGGATACGTGAAATCCCTCTTCGGCGACGATGAAGCTTAAATACGCCATGATTAAGGTTAAAACAATCAAAACGCCGCGTTCGCTATTTTTTAATCTGACGATCAATTCGCTGACCAAAACGCCTATGGCTATCCCGACTACGATTCCGCCGAGAAACACCCGGCCGAAGTCCGCCAGCGCGGTTAAGGAGGCTTCGGGCACGAATTGACCAGATAGCACGAAACCCAGCAGAATGTTGAATAACACGATGGCAGTGGCGTCGTTAAACAGCGATTCACCTTCAACCAATACCGTTAAGCGCTTGGGCGCGCCTAATTCGTGAAACAATGCGATTACCGCGACCGGGTCCGTGGCCGAGATCAAAGCGCCGAAAAGCAAGGCCACAATCGGATCGATCTCCAGCGATATCGCCAAACCCAGGGAAACCAAACCAGCGGAAACCAGCATGCCCGGAATTGCCATGATCAACACGGGTACTAGATCCTTCAGCAAAGCCCGAGCGTTTAGACCGAGTGCCGACTCGAAAATCAAGGCAGGCAGGAATACAAACAACACCAGGTCATGCGTTAGCCTAAAGTTTTGTATGGACTCGGCGAATGCACTCAGCGGCGCCAATAGATTGGTGGTTACCCCTAGAAGAACGAGCAATACCGTGTAGGGCAACTTGAGGTAGCGGCCGGTTCCGGCCACTACCATTGCCAAGGTTAGGAAACTTAGGATGGTGAACAACAGTTCGGGGAGCGACATGGCCGTGTCCGGAATATAGAGTTAAGTAAAGTTTAACTCAATAGAGGTCCGTCAAGATTCGAACTACCCGGCCCGTCAGACCTTGCGGCTAACTTCCACGACATTAGGCAATTGACTGAGCCGCCCGAGTACGGAACTCAATTGGGCGGTGTTTTCAATTTGTATTTGCATGGTTAACGTCGCCGAATGATCGGTATGCGTTTTCAGAAAAGCGTCGGTGATCTGCACCTTCGCCGCGTGCAGCACCTGCGAAACGTCGATCAGCAGGTTATGCCCGTCTGCCGCTTCAATAACGATGGGAACGGTGTGGTGAGCGCGATGTCCGCCGCTCCATTCGGCCGAGAGGAGGTGGTTTCGTTGTTCCGGTGTCAGATGTTGAATATTTTCGCAATCGGTGCGATGTATCGTGATGCCGCGTCTATGCGAAATAAAGCCGACGATGTCGTCGCCCTTAATCGGCGAACAGCATTTTGCCAACGTAGTGACGACATTCTCCATATCGGCGACCGTGACGGTCGACCGTTTGTTCGTTTTCGCCGGAGTAAGCTTAAACGTAGCCGGCGCTAGTTCGGGGATTTTTAGCGCAGCCGCTAATTGCCGGTTATTGATGTCGCCGCGTCCAAGTGCCTGATAAAAATGTTCGGCATCCGGCATCTTGAAATGCTTCAGCAAGTCGTCGATTTCGACTTGTTTAAGCCCGAGGCGTTTGGCTTCCTTATCCAACAAACCTTTGCCGGCTGCAATATTTTCACTAAGCTCTTGTTGCTTGAACCAGCTCTTGACTTTTGCTATCGCGCGCGGCGTTTTTAGGTAGCCGAGATTGGGATCCAGCCAGTTGTGGCTGGGTTGGCCGTTTTTGACCGTGATGATTTCCACCTGTTCGCCGGAGTTGAGTTCGTAGGTAAGCGGCCGGATTTGACCGTTGACTTTCGCGCCACGACAACTATGCCCGACTTCGGTATGAATGGCATAGGCGAAGTCCAGCGGCGTCGCACCCTTGATCAAATCCACCAATTTGCCGGTGGGAGTCAGCACAAATACCCGGTCGGAAAATAATTCCGTATGGAAGCTTTCCAGTAAATTGTCGTTGCTGCGTTCTTCCAACAATAGCCGCAGCGACGATATGGTTTTTTCCGACGCCGTGTTGTGCTTGCCGCCTTCTTTATAGCGCCAATGGGCGGCTACCCCCAGTTCGGCGAATTCGTGCATGCTGCGGGTACGAATCTGAATTTCGATGCGATTGCCTTGCTTATCGACGACGACGGTATGCAGCGATTGGTAACCGTTTTCCTTGGGGTTGGCGATGTAGTCGTCGAATTCTTTCGGAATATACTGCCACAGGCTGTGAGTCAAACCCAGTACCGTATAGCAAGCGGATAAATCTTCGACGATCACGCGCACGGCCAATAAGTCATAAAGCTCTTCGATAGGAAGCCGCTTGCGCCGCATTTTGCACCAGATGCTGTAGATATGTTTGGGGCGGCCATAAACTTTAGCGGCTATGCCGTGTTCATCCAATATTTGTCGTAGCTTGCTTAAGAACGTTTTGATGCAAGCTTCTCGTTCAACCCTTTTATCCGATAAAGATTGGGCGATGCTGCGGTAACGTTCGGGGTCCAGATATCGGAAGGCGAGATCTTCCAGCTCCCATTTGAACTGGCTGATGCCGAGACGGTTGGCCAATGGTGCGTAAATATCCAGTGTTTCCTGCGCGATAAAGCGTTGAATATCGGCGTTTTCCTGTTTCAGGTTGCGCAGGCGTTGGATGCGATACGCGAGCTTGATCAGCACCGAACGCACGTCGTGCGTCATGGCCAGCAGCATGCGCCGCAAGATTTCAGCCTGATTAGGCTGGCTGGACATTTCCAGTTGGTATATGCTGATTTTATTGAGCCATCGGACATCTTTAACCAGCGATGCGACAATCGCACCAAACTGCTCGGCGATAGCCGTTTCGTTTAGATGATCGTCAAGGCGGGCATCGCTAAGTATGGCCGCCAGAATCGAGGGAAGGTCGATATGAACTGCTGTTAATATTTTGGCTACGTCTATGCCCTTAGGCCTTAGACTGGCGGCTAATTCCGCATGACCGGCGATAATTTGCTTAGCCAAAGACAATGCCCGGCTAACCAGTTCGCGATCAGAATCCGACAGATCCGGAAAATGCGCTTGGACAGTGGCATCGATAGTGTTCATGCATATATTTTAAAGCAGATGTTTTTTAAAGTGCGCAATAAAGCAAAACGGCGTAGCCATTGGCCAATG
Source organism: Methylomonas sp. MgM2 (assembly GCF_054172045.1). Taxonomy (NCBI): domain Bacteria; kingdom Pseudomonadati; phylum Pseudomonadota; class Gammaproteobacteria; order Methylococcales; family Methylococcaceae; genus Methylomonas; species Methylomonas sp. MgM2. Next base: position 18,644 of record NZ_JBSYXO010000022.1, read on the forward strand.
GCTACGCCGTTTTGCTTGTTGGTCCTTTTTTATTATGACGATTGGTTGGCTTCAATCGTAATTTTCAATTTTTCACCGACTTTAATGTCTGCACGATTCCTAGGTACATTGTTCCATTTTCGCAAATCGGTGACGTTGACTTTAAATTTCCTGGAAATATTGGCCAAGGTATCGCCGCGCCGAACGGTATAGGTAATTTGCTTGAAACTAGGCGCGGCGGATGCCAATTGAATATTGTCGCCGGCTTTTTTGATTTTGAGTTTTTGACCGAGCTTCAAAGACGATTTGCCGGAAAGTTTGTTCCAAGTCAAGATGTCGTCTTTATCAACCGAAAAGCGCTGCGAGATGTTCCATAAGGTGTCGCCTTTCTTGACGGTATAAACTTGGGTGCTAACTTGAGGTTTGGATGGCGCCCGCGATTCTTGCGACGCTACCACCGTCGTTTCGCGGCCCTTGATGGACTTGTACGACATCGGAATCAACAGCGTTTCGCCTCTGGCAACCGCAGTGTCGTCCAAGTGGTTGACTTCTTTGATTTGTTCGACTGAGGCGTGGTGGTTTTTAGCGATGGTCTTCAAGGTTTCTCTTTTGCCGACCGTATGGTGTTCCCATTTGATCCGTTCATGACGCGGCAATTCAGCCAATTTTTCCTTAAACGTGTCGGCCTTTTCGACAGGCACCAATAGGTGATGGGGGCCATCAGGGGCAGTGCTCCATCGATTAAATGCCGGATTTAATTTCAAGAAGTCATCCACCGGCGTTTGCGCCAATTCGGCCGCTTTGCCCAAGTCGATTTGCGATTTAACGTCAACTAACTCGAAGTACGGTTCGTTGGCGATCTGATGTAAATTGATGTTGTATTTGTCCGGATTGGCGAAGATTTTGGCAACGGCCAGCAACCGCGGAACATAAGCCGCAGTTTCGCTATTTAAGTCCAATGACCAGTAGTCCGTTGGTTTTCCGCGGCTGATGTTTTTCTCGATAGCGTGGTTTATGTTGCCTTTGCCGGCGTTGTAAGAGGCTAAGGCTAACAGCCAGTCGTTATTAAATTCTTCGCTGAGCTGTTTCAGAAAAGTGGTCGCCGCTTTAGTCGATTCGATTACGTCTCTGCGACCATCGTACCAGCTATTTTGCTCCAAGCCGTACAGGCGGCCGGTTGGCGGAATAAATTGCCAGAGACCGGACGCCTTGGCAGGCGATTCGGCATCGGGCCTAAACGCGCTTTCTATGACCGGTAATAAAGCCAATTCCCCTGGAATATTTTTGGCTTCGATTTCATTAAGTATGAAAAACAAATAGGGTTCTGCGCGTTGCTGAACTCGAGTCAGGTATTCGGGGTTTCTTAGATAGAAGTCTACCTCGCGGTCTATCCTGGCATTTTCTATTTCAGGCAATGCGTAAAGCGATAACATGCGATCCCAAACAGTCGCGTGCTCTTTCGATTCATCTTTGTTGAAGATATGATTACCGTTGTGGTTGCGGGTAAATACGGTAAATTTAGTGCTTGAAGCTTGAGTCAATTGGTCTTTATGGGGAGTTTGACTACAACCGGTTGCTAACAGAATCGGTAGCAGATAGGACAGATGTCGGGCCGATATTTTTGAAATAGTGCGAGGCATTGTCTTGGCGCTTAAAATAAAAAAATTAAATGCTACCATGCATTACCTCTAAATCCAAAATACCTGCTCGCCAGAGTAGTTTTTAATGAAAAGAAATTTCCTATTTGCGTTATATCAAACACCGCGCGGTAAGCTTCTACAAGACATGGAGGCAAAATATATAAAGCGATGTATTACAACAAGTTGCAAGCAAAGGCAGTTGCAAATCGGCGGCCTGGGCTGGGAGGACGAGTTTGTCGATTGTTCTTTATATCGAAACTATGTAATTCTCGACTATAAAAACATTGGAAGCGCTACTGCACTAAAGGTCAGCGCAAAGGCCTACAAATTGCCGATACAAACCGAATCGATGGATTTGGTCATCGTGCCGCACTTGTTTGAATTCGACGCGCATCGTTTTAAAACCATGCGCGAAATACATCGTGTACTCAAACCGGGAGGCGAGTTGGTGATTTTGAATTTCAATCCCATAAGTCTTTATGTTCGCCTTCAATTCTTGTGGGATAAAAAACTAGGCGAGTCTTGGATCGCGCATTTTATATCGAGGGCGCGTGTTTCGGATTGGTTAAAATTACTCAATTTTGAGTTGTTGACGACCGCAGAATTTGGTTTGGATAGGTTTACGATAACTAATGGCTGTTTTGCGCCGGTGCCAAGGCGTATTTTCTCAATTGCCTACGGTCTAAAGGCAGTTAAAAGACAATATTCCATCATCCCTTTAACCCCGGTTACAAACAAGGCGAAGTTGACGACCGCTAATGTGGGCTTGGAATTAAGCATACATAAATCGGATAAGGCAACATGACTGAAGTAGTTACGATTTATACGGATGGCGCGTGCCGCGGAAACCCGGGGCCGGGTGGCTGGGGCGTCTGCATGCGGTACCGGGATAAGGAAAAAGAGTTGTTCGGCGGTGAAGTCGAAACCACCAATAACCGCATGGAGCTGACGGCGGCGATAAAGGCCTTGGAGGCGCTTCAGCGTTCATGTGACATCAGGCTTTACACCGACTCGAAATACGTATTGCAAGGCATTACCGACTGGATGGCGAATTGGAAGAAACGCGGCTGGAAGACGTCGGCGAACAAACCGGTGAAGAATGAAGATTTATGGCGCCGTCTGGATCAAGCGATACAACGCCACAGCATCGAGTGGATTTGGGTCAAGGGACATGCCGGCGATCATGGCAATGAGAGAGCCGATGCTCTGGCTAACAAAGGCATCGACGCATTAAATACCGCTACTAGGGTGAATTAGTATGTTAAGTGTAATTGCTGCTGTATTGGTTGGCGTGTGGTTTTATAGCACCGCGCCGCGTTCGGGGCGTCCGCCGGTTTCCTGGGGGATATCGGGCGTGGTTGTTTATTTTTTGGCGGCCTTGCTCTGGAGCTTAATCGTCACGCCGAGTATTAAGGATTCGGCAATTCATAATCAAAGCGGAGTTTTGGTTTTTATCGCCCGGTACGCCTACATCGGCGTCGGTTTGGCAATCGCGGCGATTATTAATTATTGGCTTAACGGAACGACCGACTAAATCGCGCAGTGACATGGTCGGTCTACATCGTCTTGTGCGACGACGGCACTTTTTATACGGGTATCAGCACCGATGTAATGCGGCGCTTCCGGCAGCATCAGCAGGGTAAAGGCGCTAAATATTTTAGAAGTCGCCGGCCGAACCGCATTGTCTTTGTAGAAAAAGGACATTCTCGCGGCTCGGCGACTAGAAGGGAAGTCGAAATAAAGAAGATGAAGCGCAAACATAAAGTGGATTTAATAAATTGTTTTCCATGGTTTGAAATGGATAGATAAAGCATGGTTCGTTTCCGGCATGTCGCTCAATCAAATTTAAAATTCCAATTACAACTTGCAATTTTTTTATTGTGCTATGCTCTTTAAGTGTCGCCTATGTGCCATGCTTCTGCGGTTATCTCGGCTAACTCTCGTACCAGGCTATGCATGATGCGCAAGACGCCATAGCCTAGAGCCGAAAATATTAACAATAAAACTAATAATTTCATAAATCACCCCACTTTAACTACCCAAAACGTCCGTAGAGTTTGCCAGCTTCATACAGAAACTCAATAGCACTTTCGCCCGCTATTTTTTTCGTCTATTAACAAAATTTTTTAAAACAAGTTCTTGAAAAGCATTGTTAAAGTTAATTGAAAGTAATTTTTTTCAAAAAACTTCGTTTTTTCGGACTTCGTGATACCGGAATTTGAAAAATTTCAAGAAGAAAAGTCGCTAACCTTGAGCAAGATCACTGTTTTGGATCGTTGGTGGGAGCAAATGCGGAAAAGAACCTTTGCGGATATTGAAAAAAAACAATTCGGGCACACTGACAAAAATTCCTTTCATGCTTTTTTGCAAATTTTCGCCGGTGTCCAACGGTAAAGCGAACAAGCCGTATAAGGTTTGTCCGATCGCAACGGCCAGGTTGACGCCGCCCATAAAGGGTCTAAGCCAGATCGAATCCTGGGTGAAAAACACGAACGCGGCATCCGTGCCATGCCACTGATAAAGGGACGAAGTGATGGTGTTAGACTCGGTCAAATCGACTAGAACGTCAGTATTTGACCGATATTGGCGCTGAATTTGTTGCTCTCGATAAGACGGCAACCGGTAGCTGGACTCCAACCGGTACTGGCTAGCGACTTGATCGAACGCAAGGAAGGGAACGATATTGATGTTGTCATTTTCAATGTAGCCACCCAACAAGCGCTGCGACGTTTGTTCTATGGCTTCGTTTGTCGCGCCATCCTCGTTCGCCTGCTTGGCCAGATCGCCATTTAATACGCGGAAAATTTCGGTAACGCAATTGCGGTTAAGTAGTTCATAACGGTATAGCGTTTGCAGTTTTTCAGAATAAGCCTCCGATTCGATTTTGTACCGGCTAATAGACGTATCCAGTTCGGTAACGGTTAACGGTAATCGGACCGGTTCCGCGTTAGCTGCTAAGGAGGGGGTATTATCTGCGGCCGGTAACGGGAAAGATTTTTTGGCTTGAATGGATGTCTTGATTTGTAACAAGGCGCCTGCTTTGACTTCCAGGTCACCGTATTGATATTCGTCAATTTCTGATTGTGATAAGCGCTTAATCGTGGCATTAAAGCCATTGTCCGCAAACTTCGCTATGGCTGAAAAATGCTGGGGCGCTATCCTAAGCGTCTGATCGTCGCTTCGAGATTCGCGAAGGCGATTCAATACGACCAATTGCCGCGCGTTAATAGACAGCTCCAAGGCATGTAATCTTGCCATTCCTACCAGGAAAGGATATCCCCAATCGCTGCGTCGACTTTGGGTTAGTTTGATGAGGTCCGAAAACAATTTCTGTTGAAAGCGATCCAATTTTGTAACGGCTTCGTCGTTTAACAGGAACTGCGGGGACGCGGCCGTCGAAAGTGCTTCAGAACGCGGCGCCGCAGCCTGTTCCAATATTTTCAGAGCGGCGAGATTTAATAACAGATTCGTATATTGCTGCGAAAACGAATATCGGCCAGGTTCGAAACGAGTTTCCGAGACGGTGAAGCTTTTGATGAAATCTTCCGGTTTTAGGCCTTGAAGTCGCTTCCATGTTTGTTGTGTTTTTTCTTTTAAAAAATCCTTGCCGTAAATATCGAGAATAGCTTGCTTTAACCGGACTATGGGCGTGCTTTTACTGTAGGCGTCGCTGCGAACGGCGTGATTGTCCCGGTTTAGTCGAAAATCGCTCACGAAATAGCCGAGGGCTTTTAATTGAACGCTTGGGAAAGTTGCCGGTATGGGATTGAGAGCCGCTAATCTTTTTAAGTCGTTCAGCAGGCGGTAGTCTTCATTTAAGGCTTTTAAGCGGCGAATTTGCTGGTCTTGGATGATCAGTCTGCGATTAAAGGCGTCGCGGAAGGATTGAAACGTCGCGTCGCTGACTTTGATGCGATGTCCGTGAATAGCGCGGTTTTCTTGAAAGCCGTAGGCCAAGCGGAACGCGGAAAAGTCATCTCGATAGATACGCAGTATCCCCGGGTCGAGATGTTGAAAATGGAACACCTCGTTGTCGAACTTAACCGCGGCATGGCCGCCGCTGGCGCTGCCTTCGCTGGCGTTGATATACAAAAATTCAAATTCACGCGTATAAGCATGCGTGGGCCAGAATAGGAAAACTATCCCGGCCCAAAATGCCCAATTGAAGCCGCGTGATTGCTTGAAATAGCTCATTACGATCAGCGGCGATGCGGAATTTATTTATTCAAACCTTCCTGGATGAATTGTTTTTTCATCGGATCGTTTTCGCTTAGGCTTTCGGTGAATGCGGAAATTTGCGGGTCGTTCAAATTGGCCTTTTTCAGGCCACGGCCGATGGCTACATAGGTCGTATGGTCACTTTCCCAGTTTGTGATGCCGTGGTCTTGCGCAACTTTACTGATATGTTCGCGAAAACTCTCCAGTGTCCCGGATGATGAATTAACGAATTCGGCTGTGTAATCAGTCACTTCGTTTTCATATTTTTCTTGCTCGGTGGCGGAAGAGTCCGAGCTCGATGTGGATGGGCTGGATATGAGGCCAAAGATCCCCTCGGAACTGGCTGAAGAGCTTTCCGAACTTTTTGAAAAAGAACAAGCTGTCAGCGTTACAGTTGCTAAGGCCAACAACGGAAGGAGAGATAGCTTTCGATAATTCATGGTTTTTGATGAGCTTTTAGGTTAAGGGCGCGTAAAAAAGTGGTGTAGGACAAGCGCTAGTTTAAACGGTTTTAGCCGATCCTGATAGCCGCGCTCTGTTACGACTAGCGCGCGCACCCTAAACGGAATATGGGCGGGAATTCGGATTTACCGAAATAACAATTCGGCTAAGCGGTTGCGGATAAGAATTTGCTGTTCGGCTATCTAAAGTAACTAAGCCACTATCTCGGCTAAATCGTTATTGAAGCCTTAAGTGACGACGCAGGATAGAGACCTACTTTTGATACGGTTTTATACCAATCGCCACAATTCGTGCGAAGTCGGGCATAGGAATTTGTGTCGTTTATGACAAATAAAGGCTATGCTTATTAAAAAGTTGTTTAAAATCAATATCATATTTTATATTTGATTATTGGTACGGTCTATGCATCTACAGTTTCTGACAAACAAGCGAGGTGACATTCATGGAACTGCCAGTATTAAACGAACAACCAGCAGCAAGCGCAGGCGGCTGCTCTTCCCACTCATGCGGCTCAAGCGACGATCAATTGGGCCATTTGTCCGACGATATTCGAGCTAAGGTGGAGAACCACCCGTGCTATTCCGAAGACGCTCATCACTACTTTGCCCGTATGCACGTGGCTGTGGCACCGGCTTGCAATATCCAGTGCCATTATTGTAATCGAAAATACGACTGCGCCAACGAATCGCGTCCGGGTGTGGTTTCGGAGCTGTTGACTCCCGATCAAGCGGTTAAGAAAACCATGGCCGTCGCGGCCACGATTCCGCAGATGACGGTGTTGGGCATCGCCGGCCCCGGCGACCCATTAGCCAATCCGGAGCGGACATTCGAAACCTTCCGCCGCCTGAGCCAGGATGCGCCCGATATTAAGTTGTGTGTATCGACTAACGGCTTGGCGTTGCCGGAATCCGTCGAAGAATTGTCCAAACATAACATCGATCACGTGACGATTACGATCAACACGCTCGATCCTGAAATCGGCGCCAAGATTTACCCATGGATTTTCTGGGAACACAAACGTATTCATGGTGTGGAAGGCGCGCGCATTCTAATCGAACAGCAGCAAAAAGGCCTGGAGATGCTGGTCGCCAAGGGCATTCTGGTCAAGGTCAATTCCGTTATGATCCCGGGTGTCAACGACAAGCATCTGGTCGAAGTCAGTAAGACCGTAAAGGCCAAAGGCGCATTTCTGCATAACGTGATGCCGCTGATCGCCGAAGCCGAGCACGGCACCTTCTACGGTGTGATGGGACAACGTAGCCCGACTCAGGATGAATTGATGGATCTGCAGGATGCCTGTTCCGGCGACATGAACATGATGCGTCATTGCCGCCAATGCCGTGCCGACGCGGTCGGTCTGTTGGGCGAAGACCGCGGCGACGAGTTTACTTTGGACAAGATCGAGGACATGGAAATCGATTATCAAGCGGCGATGGAAAAACGCAAAGTGATCCATGAGGCCATTGCCGACGAGATGCACAGTAAACGTGCCGCTAAAGAGGAAAAAGCCGCAAAACAAGTCGCTCAGGTCAAGCTGAATACTCGTCCGGTGTTGATGGCCGTGGCGACCAGCGGTCAAGGCGTCATTAACCAACATTTTGGTCATGCCAAAGAGTTCTTGATCTATGAAGCTTCGCCCGATGGCGTGCGTTTCATGAGCCACCGTAAAACCGACTTGTACTGTAGCGGCGACGATACCTGCGGCGACGGCGAAAGCGTGTTGCAGCGCACCATCCGTACCCTGGAAGGCTGCGAAGCGGTGTTGTGTTCGAAAATCGGTTACGAGCCTTGGGACATGCTGGAACAAGCCGGCATCATGCCTAACGGTGAACATGCGATGGAACCGATCGAAGACGCCGTAATGGCTGTGTACAAGGAAATGGCCGAGTCGGGCAAGCTGGAGGAAGCTCGCGGCGCCGAACGCGCTACCGCATAGGTCCGAAAATCGCCGGGTTAGGTTTGTTTTTCAAGCTAACCCGGCGGCTTGGACGACGCCAAATTCACAATACGACAGGACTAATCCTATGGCTTTAAAAATTATTAACACCTGCGTCAATTGTTACGCCTGCGAACCTTTGTGCCCTAGCAAAGCTATTTATAAAGCCGAAGCCTATTTTTTGATCAATCCTAAAAAATGCACGGAATGTGTCGGCGACTTCGACGTGCCGCAATGCGCCAGTATTTGCCCTATCGAAGGTGCGATACTCGATGCGAATGGCACTGCGATCAATCAACCGGGATCGTTGACGGGTATTCCTCCGGAAAAAATGGCGGAAGCGATGGCTGAACTTCAAGCTCACTAAGGCTATGGCCACCATACATTTCTATGAAAAACCGGGATGTTTTAACAACACCCGGCAGAAGCAGCTATTGGTTAAAGCTGGTCATTTATTGGTGGTTTACGATTTATTGCAATTTCCTTGGGCGGCCAACCGTCACTTGTTGCGCTCTTTCTTCGGCGGTCTGCCGGTAGCCGAATGGTTTAACCGCAGCGCGCCGGCCATCAAGAACGGTACGGTCGTCCCGGAATTGCTTAACGAACGTCAAGCAATCGATTTAATGGTTGAAGACCCTATCCTGATACGCCGTCCGCTGATGGAAGTGGACGGTCGCCGCCGGGCCGGATTCGATTCCGAAAGAATAGATGCTTGGTTGGGTTTATCTAACGAAGGTCTAAGCGACGATTTGGAAACCTGCCCGAGACAGCGGAAACAACAAGCGTGCCGGCCATGAATCAAGCGATTTTGGAGAACGGCGACGGCGTTCCCCAAGCGGTCGCGTTATCGGACAGAGTCTATTGGATAGGCGCTTTCGATCCGAATCTCAGAATTTTTGACATTATTCTAAAAACGGCTAACGGTACCAGTTACAACGCTTATCTGGTGCGCGGCAGCGATGGCGTGGCCGTGATCGATACCGTCAAAGAAGGCTTTGCCGAGGATTTCTTCGCACGGTTGGAAAGCGCGGCGGATTATTCCGAGATCAAAGTCATCGTGCTGAACCACTTGGAACCCGACCATACCGGGGCATTGCCGGAACTGATGCGCAGGGCGCCGCAAGCCCAGTTATATATCTCGCAAAAAGCCCAATCAATGCTAAAGGCATTGTTAAAGAAAGACAGCTTGAGTTTTACGCCGGTAATCACCGGCGACACGGTGTCTTTGGGCGACCGGTGCTTGCAGTTCCTACACACGCCTTATCTGCATTGGCCCGATACCCAATGTACCTATACGCCCGAGGAAGGCATTCTTTTTTCCGGCGACGTGTTCGGTTGCCATTTCTGCGACAAGCGCTTGTTCAACGATCAAGTCGGCGATTTCCGTTTTTCGTTCGAATATTACTACGCCCACATCATGCGGCCGTTCAAAGAATACGTGACGCTAGCCCTCGACTTGATCGAGCCTTTGCCGTTGAACTTGATTGCACCGACTCACGGCCCGATCCTGCGCGACAGTCCCGAGCGTTACATTCAGCGCTACCGGCAGCTATCGAGTCCGTCCTTGCACAGCGAAATCAGACCGCATCAAAAAACCCTGCTGATTTTTTACATCAGTTCCTACGGAAATACCCGCCGGATGGCCGAGGCGATCTATCAAGGCGCGGTGCAGATTCCGGACGTGCGCGTTTCGCTGTACGACTTGGAAGGCGGAGAAGTCTCGCCTTTCGTGGACCTGATCGAGGAGGCCGACGGTTTGGTATTCGGCACGCCGACCATCAACGGCGACGCGGTCAAGCCGATCTGGGACCTGTTGTCGTCGCTGACCGTGGTCAATTTAAAGGGCAAGCTCGGCGGGGTATTCGGCTCGTACGGTTGGTCGGGCGAGGGCGTGCGTTTGGTCGAAGACCGGCTGCGCGGCCTGAAGTTTAGGGTTCCGATTCCCGGGCTGCGCGTCAAATTGATCCCGACCGAAGACGAGATCGTCGAATGCAAGGCATTCGGTATGGAATTGGCGCAGGAGTTGACCGGTACGCGCGAAGCCAAGGTACTCAATTTTGCCGATTTGACTTGAATGATGAGAAAAAGCCCGCGTTTGCTCGGCGCGGGGCCGATCTGCGACAACAAATTAACCTGTTTAGCCGCAGGTTGAGCCGAGCCAGGAAGGCCTCGGTCATTGCATTGCCTTACGGCAGTGAAAAATCGGGAGCCCCGTTGGGGTTTCAAAACGGAAATGCGTCGGATTAGGCGGTTTCCGGGATTTTATTTTTTTCATCTTATGGAGTGTTATCAATGGCCAAAGCGACCATTACATTTGAAGACATTAATGTCACAGTTACCGTGCCGGCCGGGACTCGCGTTATCGAGATCTCGGAAAAAGTCGGTTCGGGAATTACCTACGGTTGCCGCGAAGGCGACTGTGGAACTTGTTTGATGAAAGTCACCGATGGCTGGAATCATTTGAGCGAGCCTTCGGTATTGGAAGACAAGATTCTGCGGGAAAACATGGCGGGCAAGCATAACCGTTTGGCCTGCCAGGCCCAGGTGTTGGGCGGCAAAATTACCGTTAAACCCGCATAAATTAGAGAGGTACTTTCGATGGCATTAGTTACATTTACCAGTCCTGAGTATAAGGACAAAACCGTTTATGCGGTAGCTGGTAGCCACACGCAAACCGTTCTGAAGCTGGCGTTGGAAAATAAAATTCCGATTCAATTTGAATGCGAAGACGGCGAATGCGGTACTTGCTTAGTAAAGGTCACCAGTCTGGATAAGAAAAACCAGCGTATGGGAGGCCCCTTAACCGAGAAAGAAAAAACCATCTTGAAACAACTCGGCAAAGTAACCAGCGAAGAGTTGGAAAAGATGATCGTCGACGACTTGCCGTGCGACTGGCGCTTGGCTTGTCAGATGATCGTGCGCGATGAAGATATTCGCGTCGAATATTAATTTGTAGTAGTCCTGTCTCACTGGCCTTGGTGCAGTCTATGCGTAACCGGTGGGACATTTAGTTTGCAGGAGGGTAGCCGTCATGCAGCCGAAGCCTGTTCCGTTGAGCACGCGCCAACAGATTTTCGATGAACTAATCGCTTGTGCCGACAACAGAGAAAATTCCTTCTGGTTGGCCCGGATCATCGCCAGCTGGCAAGTGGGCGAGGGCGTATTGCCCGATCGTTTGGCCTTGAGCGAGCCGCAATTCGAGCATCTATTGGTCGAGCGTTTTTCGTCCTATCGCCTGGAGCCCGATGCGCCATCCGGCAAGACCTTGGATTTCAGCCGCATGCTGGAAAAACAGGATATGGAGCAGCTGTTGCGCCGCTTTGCCAGCAAACAGGACCAGGAAACCGAATGCCTGATTGCCATCATCGTCGCCGCCTGCCTGGGGAGCGACCACTTGTGGCAAGACTTGGGGCTTTGGAACCGCAAGGAATTATCGGCCCTGCTGAATCATAATTTTCCGGAATTGGCCGCGCGCAACAACAAGGACATGAAGTGGAAAAAGTTTTTATATAAACAATTGTGCGAAGAGGAAGGCCTTTATGTCTGCAGAGCGCCTTCTTGCGAAGTGTGCCAGGACTATCAGCAATGTTTCGGGCCGGAAGATTGAAAACGCCGTATCAATCCTCGAATAAATACCTCATCGGCAACATCTCGGAACGGGCGAATCCCTGTTTTTTATAGAAGCGCTGCGCTTCGATGTTACTAGCGTCGGTCAATAAGGTGATTCTCTTGACGCCTTGAGCGCGGCAATAACCGACGGCGTGCGTTAGCAATGCCGAGCCGACGCCCTTGCCGCGGTAAGCCGGCGCGACGACCATGTCTTCCAGCCAGGCCACCCGGCCGCCCAAGGCGGTGGAGATGCTGAACAGCAGATTAATCATGCCTGCCGCGTTGTCGCCCGAGCGGGCCACAAAGATTCTGCCGACAGCCGGATTGGCGATGATTTCCGCCAGACCGCGCCGTTGGTTTTGCGCATTCGGCTCGAATTCGGCTTCCTGTCCGAATAACACGCCGAGCAAGTCGCATAAGGCGGGAATATCGCCTTCGCTCGCCTCGGCAATGCCGAAAACGTCTTGCACGGCCCGTGTTTCCATTACTTGACCGGTTTACCCGCTAAGTCGAAATGCAAAACCACCACTTCTTCGTCGACATCGGTAATTTCGGCCTGTTTCAGTGCGCCGTTATCGTGGTATTCGTAGCAATGCAGCAATTCCAGCTCGCCGTACACCCTTTTCTCGCAGCGCACCAAACGGTCTTGTTCGTCGTAAAAGCCCACGAAAAAGGTATTGCGGTTGGCTCGGTCGCCTTCCTGCAATTCGTTGACTAATTTCAAGGGCAGGTTGACGCCGCTGTAACTGACGAAATAGCGGCATTGATTGCTTGGTGTGGTCATGCTCGGTGATTCGGTTGCGTCAAAATAAACTTACTGATAGCAAGGTTTAAGCCAGCTGCGTAATCGTGCCGAAGCCGCGTGTTTCGCGGTTCGGACGGTTTAATACCGTGTCGCTTGTGCATCCATGGCGATGTCATTGTAGGCTTTGCGACAAAGCGTTGGCCGCGCAAGGCTTAAATCCCATGGCAAGCCGTATGGCGCTGATTTTGCTTGGCTGGGGTTTTCAAATGAATCGATGCGTTTATGAAATTGTTCTTGGATTGGTCGGCCTACGAAAATGCCGGCATGGGCGACGCTTATGCCGACATTCCCAAGCAGGGCGCGGATTACGCCAAAGCGATCGCGGTTTGTATCGGCAGCAAGCAATGCGAACAGGAAGGCAAGGGCGTCATGTGCCCCAGTTACCGGATCAGCCATCAAGCGGCTTTAACGCCGGGCGGCCGGGTCAAATTGTTGAAAGCGGCGCTGAATGCCGAAGACAGCCGGGCATTTTTCAATTCGGAACTGGCCGACGCGATGGACTTGTGTGTGTCCTGCAAAGGCTGCAAGCGCGAATGCGAAAACGGCGTCGACATGGCCTTGATCAAGGCCGAATATCTGACCCAAAGAGCCAAGCATTGGGGCGTGCCGCTCAGGCAAAGGATCTGGGCCGAATTGCCGCGACTGCTGCGTTGGCCGCTGGTTGCGCGCCTGATCCGCTGGCGCAACCGCTTCGCTTGGGCGGCCAAGTTAAGCGACGCGGCATTAGGGGTTAGCGCATTGAGGCCGCTGCCCGAGCCGGCCGCGCAGCCTTTCGATGCCGGTGCCGAAACGAAAGCCGATTCGGGCGCTCAATCCGTGGTGCTGTTCGTCGACACCTTCAATTTCTATTTCAATCCCCAAGCGGCTCAGGCCGCCCGCCGGTTGCTGCAAGCCGCCGGTTATCGCGTCCAAGTTGCAGGTCCTTCGGCCGGCGATCCGTCGAAGCGGCCGCTGTGCTGCGGGCGCACCTATTTTTCCAACGGCCATATCGACCGGGCCAAGGCCGAGGCCAAGCGTATGTTGGCGGCCATGTCGGCGCATATCGAATCGGGCGATCCCATCGTCGGCCTGGAGCCGTCGTGCATCCTCAGTTTGCGCGACGAGTACCTGACGCTGGGCTTGGGCGAGCCGGCCAAAAAGCTGGCCGAGAAAGTGTTGCTGTTGGAAGAGTTTATCGTCAAGGAGCAGACCGCCAAACGTTGGACGCTGCCGTTTCATGCCTTGCCCGAGCAAAAACGCGTGTTGCTGCACGGCCATTGCCATCAAAAAGCCGTCGGCGCAATCAAATCGGTGCGGAAGCTGTTGAAACAGGTTCCGGACTTGGATTTCGAATTGATCGAGTCGTCCTGCTGCGGCATGGCCGGCAACTTCGGCGTCGAATCCGAACATTACCAACATTCCCAAGCCATGGCCGAATTGGCGTTGTTTCCGGCGCTCAGGGCGGAACCCGATGCCGTGATCGTCAGCAACGGCTTTTCTTGCCAGCAACAAATCGATAACGGCGGCTTCGGCAAACCCCTGCATCTCGCCGAAGTGCTATGTTTTGCCACAGGAGTGAATTCATGAAATTGCATATCGAAAAAGACCACCTGGAACCGCTGTTAAGCGAACATCCGCGTCTGCAATTCCTAAAAGACCAGTTGCGTTTCGGCAGCAAAGCCCTGGTGACGTACGACCAACTCACCCAGTCCGAACTGACCAGCCTGGCCGGCATTTACGCCCAGGCCGGCGACGCCTTGCAGCAGCAGGCGGCCTTGATCAATGCCTTGCAAACGGCGCTGCAGGACGACAGTGTCCGTTACGGCGCCGAGCAGTTGGAGATGCTGATGCCGGCCATCGCCGACTACTTGGTGCAAGATGCGATACGCGGCTGGCTGTTTCATGTCGAATCGTCCGGCCGCACCTTCGCCTATTTGATCACCCGGCTGGATTACACACCGCCGGGCGAAGAAGAGGCCGGGCGCATCCTGATCGAATTGAAAGCCAACAGCAAAGGCAAAATCGCCAACGAAACCCTGATCATACGCGCCAAGGACTTGGCCGACAGGACGCTGCCGGAAATTTTCGCCAGCAAAAGCTATCTGAAAGAAACGCCGGAATTGATCGCCAGCTACGACGAATCGGTCAGCCGCTATTTCGATTGGCGCGGGCGCTACGGCGAACAGTTTTCCGGCTGGGGCACCGGCGTTTACGCGGAAGACCCGACCGCCAGCCACCGCAGCAGCGATTGGACCCGCAAGAATACCGTGGTGTTGTCGTCGGGCGGCGGCGCCTGCCGCTTGGTCAACGACGAAAACATCCTGAGCGAACGGGCGTTAAGCTTGGATGCCTCGGGCGACATACTAGGCAAATATTTGCGCAAGGCTGGCAAAAGCATGCGCTACGACAGCAAGGCCGAAGCCGCCGTGGAAGCCTTCAAAGGCGAGATACCGGCGGGACTTTTCATCGAGATGCCGGTGCACGGTTATATCCTGACTTTTCATCTGGAACTGCACCATCACGTTTGGGTGCACGTCGACGACATGCAGCCATATGTGTACCAACCGGAATTGAAGCAAAAATTGATTCTGCCGCCCGAGCAGACCGATTTGATCGATATCCTGACCGCGGAAATGGATATGTTGCTGGACGACATCGTTGCCGGAAAATCCGGCGGCACTACGGTGTTATGCGCGGGGCCGGCGGGCGTCGGCAAGACCTTGACCGCCGAAGTCTATTCGGAAATCATCAAGCGCCCCTTGTACCGGGTGCATTCCGGGCAGCTAGGCCTGAATGTCGCCGAAATGGAAAAGACCTTGAAGGAAACCCTGATCCGGGCGCAGCGCTGGGGCGCGGTGATGCTGATCGACGAGGCCGACGTTTACATCAAAAAGCGCGCGGACAATCTGGCGTCGAACGCGGTGGTCGGCGTGTTCCTCAGGGTATTGGAATATTTCAACGGCCTGCTGTTCATGACCACCAACCGGGTCGACGACATCGACGACGCCATCATTTCCCGCTGCATCGCCCTGGTGCGTTACGACATGCCGGACCACGACGACCGTTGCAAAATCTGGCGGGTCATGACCGAACAATTCTCGCTGCCGATCGCCGAAGGCTTGATCGACGAACTGGCCGCGCTGTTTCCGAACGCCTCCGGCCGCGACATCAAAGGCTTGACCAAGCTGGTCGCCAAATTCTGCCAGCAAAAACAACTGCCGCCGGATTTGGAAGTATTCAAACGTTGTTCGGTGTTCCGAGGCCTGGAACTGTTGGAACAGGCGGCTTAAGCGCATTTCGCCTTCCGGCGCAAAATCGGGCGGCCTTTATAGCTAAGGACGTGATCACGAATAACTTTCCGGAATTCGAATTGTTCGGAATGACGCGATTGTTGCGCCCCTCTTTGATAAAGAGGGGCTGGGAGAGATTTTTAAAATCCCCCTCGATCCCCCCTTTTTTAAAGGGGGAAGTTATTTGTGACGATATCCTAAGTGTAGCAACTGGCAATCAAAAAGCCGTAAACCTACAATCAGCGCAATTTTCGACCGGAATAAAATGCAAATGACGAGCGCTCCAACCGAAATTATTTGCAACTGCCGGTTGAACTTTCAAATGATCTCTAATAGATAATAAGCTGAATCTGCGTTTGTGGAAGTAGGCTGGGTTGAATGATAATGAAACCCAGGTTCGAAGCTGATATGTTTTGTCACCCAGCGGTTGTTTTGTTTAATGCAAAGAAACTCGTTTATTTCAAAGTATCTGGTGGGTTTCGCGTTGCTCGACCCAGCCTACCACACTACCGACCCAAACAAATGACAGCCTAGTCAATTTGCTAAGGTTTTTGGCGGCATGTCATACGGCAAATGCCTGATACCATTGGGGAAATGACGTAATGCGCAATTGGTTTAACTTTCAGCTTGGGAATGTTCAAATGAAAATGAGTCTGTCGGCAAATGGTTTCAATTTAACAATACGGCCAAATGACCGTTGGTTGTTGTGCCTTACGGTCTTGGAATCCTGTGAAACACGGTCAAGTTAAAAGAGTAATCGATTTACCCAGAGGGCATAAAGGCCTTATTCGGGTTTTCACCGTTATGTAAAACAAGGTATTTATGAAACCAATTGGGGAAATGATGAAAGACCGGATATTAACGGAATTGAGTAACTCGACAGATGCGCCTCCTTACGTCGGTACATCCTATCGGCGCACCTTATCGCGTTACGAGGGCTAAGCGGGTTAACCGGAGAGGCAGATGACTTTAATAAACGGATAGTCCCGTATAGTAACCAAGCAGGAGATAACATCTATGTCATTTGTAATTGAGAAAATTCCCCAAGAAGAACTGGCCAGACCTGATGCAGACCAGATTGGCTTTAACCTGCAACTTTCGACACGCTGGGCTGTTGATCGAAACCGGGATGCCTTCATTATTCTTACAAAAAAGGAAGGAGGGCCATATGAAGGAACGCAAGTAACTGACTATTACACATTAAGCTGGAAAAACGAGTTCATTCATATTGCGGCTGACCCGTTGCCGAAAACTTTTACGGGGCAAGGCGCTGTGATGTCATGGCGTGTGCATAAGTTAACTTTACCAAAAGTTTTGCAAAGCCAAAAAGACGAGGTTCTGCAATTGATTAGGGATGCCTTTGGTGCAATAGGTGAGTTTTTCAATGGCAAACGATTTATATCTGTTGATGTTGAATTCTTGGGAATTTAATTATGACCGCTACCGTACAATCCGTAATCGATTTCTTGACTGAACGCGAAAGCAGCAGGGCCGTAGGGCGGATAAGTGAAACGCCATCCGCCAAATTGGTTAAACTTCTGTCATGTCAAATTATCGACGTAATCGTGTTCCTGGCGGAACGTATTTCTTCACCGTCAACTTGCTTGAACGGAAATTGGCGTTGTTAGTCGAGCAAATTGACGACTTGCGGGAAGCGGTACGTGTTGTTCGGGGAACACAACCATTTCATATTGATGCTTGGGTGGTTTTGCCGGATCACATGCATGCGATCTGGACATTACCTCCGGGCGATGACCGATATTCGGATCGATGGCGCGCAATCAAAAAGGCGTTTGCTAAATCGGTTCCGAAAACCGAGTATCGCTCCGAAATCAGGATAAAGCGGCATGAACGTGGAATATGGCAAAGGCGGTTTTGGGAGCATACGATTATGGACGAAAAAGATTATGCCATGCACATGGATTATATTCATTACAATCCGGTAAAACATGGCTGGTCCCGCACCGTTAAGGAATGGCCGTATTCCAGTTTTCATCGTATGGTCAAGAAGGGTATTTATCCATCGAATTGGGCTGGTTTGGATTCAGTATTCTTTGAAGCGGGCGAAAGGCAGAATTGATGGCTTTTACGCGGCGGATGGCGCTTTGCTTATCCGCCCTACGGCCCTGATCGCTGATTTGGGGCGTTACGATTGCAGGCCAACACCTAGGGATAGGTTTGGCCGAGCTCCTCGATTCCGAAAGCCTGAAGCAAAATTTGCCGTTCCTCCTGGTTCAGGTCCAGTAATACGCTGTGGTCCCGAGCGCCGGTTTTCAGAAAGTCGATGCCGGTGCGCATAATGCGCAAGGGTAACTTGAGGGCTTCACGGCCGGCGCCGGCAGCCTCCCAAGCCGAATACCAATGTTCCAGATTGTCGGGGCTCGGTGTTTCGTCGGGATTGCGCAGGATAGCGCCGAGATGGCGTATGAGTGCCTCGCCCAGGTAATTCGATGCCTTATGTTGCTCGAAGACTCGCGCCAATTCGGCGATGCGTTGTTTGCGGGTCGCTGTCGATAAGCTGCCGGAAAAAGTAAAACCGACAATGGCGGAAAATAGTGCTTCGTCCGGTTGGATGTCCGGTGTCAATATGGATAAGCCGTCCGCGAGTGTCGTAATTCCTTTCGACCACTGTCCGGATTTGAAATTCGTCAATGCCAAACCGAGTCGCACATCGACTGATAACTTATTCGTTAGATTCGGGAGAGATAAAATGGCATTGAAATCGCGTATGGCTTCTCCAAACTTATCTGTTAGTTGATAGATTAGGCCCCTGCCATATAAACCTTGCGCCCTTATTTCCGGTGATTGTTTGGGAATTTCTATTCCCGTTGTAAAAGCAGTAATCGCTCCAGCTAAATTGCTTAATAGAGTTAAAGTATTGCCTCGGTTGTAGTGCGCAGTGGCAATCAGATCCGGCGAAACGCCTTGCAACTCGGCAGCGCTTTCAAAATCCTTTAATGCAGCTTCAATTTCTCGATTTTCGCGTATTTGTAGTCTTATCCATCCTCGTCGAATCAGCGCTATTGCAGTTTGTTCCGGTGCCACATTGCCTGATTCGATTACCAAACTGTAGTCGTTGAGCGCCTTTTCAGTCATGCCCAAGTCTTCGTAAACCAAACCTCGACGATTAACAATAGCCAGAAGCAGCTCACAGGGTGTTTTTGAAAATGTGAGCATGCTATTTACTGCTAGAACGCCCGCTAAAATTCGGCCTAACTCAAAATTACCCACGGCGATAAACGCATATGCCGTTTCGACGACCGGTTGAGGGTATTTCTCGGCTTCCCGGCATATCTCTTCCAGGTAGTTTATCGCTAGTTTATGATTTCCCTTGGCCAACTCCCCTATGGCAAGCGCCAACTCTTCGGATTGCTGCGCGGTGTCCTCGATAAAAGACATCCAAGCCTTCCGTTGTTCATCACTCAACTCAATCCGAAAATCATCGACCAACAACTGAGCCCGCAAATTGCCTAAAACGGAGTTTCTATCGATGGCTGCCTGCAAATAGTCGCGGGCCAAACTGTCTTCGGTGCAAGCCGACAAGCGTTCGTCGAGTTGAACGCCGTCGTACCAAACCCGTAAAAAATCCACCAGCAGGCGCAAGGGGCCGGGGGCTTGGTTTTCCTTGATTTCCACGCAGATGCGCATCAGCGGTTCGGCGATTTCGTACAGCGATTCACGCCCGCGCTGGGCCGATTGCACATAGCCTTTTTCGCGCAAATCCTTGAGTTGACTGGAGACGGTTTGTTGGCTGGCGAACAGGTGGCGGGCCATGTCCTTGACCGGCGTCGGCCGTTCCCTGCCGCATAAGAATTCGACGATTTTGCGTTGTTGCGGCGGCAACCAACGGATGCGTTCCTGATAATACGGCGTCATTTCATCCACCATTTTGGCGAAGGGTTCGACCAGGGCATCGATGTTGTCGCCGGTGATGAATTGCGATAGCACCAGATAAACCCGGTGGTTGCCGCCAGACAGATGATGCAGGGCGCGCACCCGCGAACGCCCGGTTGGGCCGCGTAAAAAGGCGGCGGCTTTATCCTGGCGGTTCAGCGCCGCGATTTTGCTCAGTAGCTCCGCGGCTTCTTCCACCGATAAGTTGGCCAGCATTTCGGTCTGAAAGAAACCGAAAAAGGTACTGTTGCGTTTGGCAATGTCGTCGACCAAACGCTGCGCGGTGGCGACGATGGCCATAACCGGATGTTCTTGAATGAATGCTCGCAGTTTTTGTTGGCCGGCTTTTCCCAGGCCTTCGAATAAGGCATCCAGGTTTTCCAGTGCTACTAACAAGGTTTTGCCGGCCAGTTTTTCCAGCAACAAGGCGGCCAGCCAGCGTTCGGCGGCCTCTGCATTCAAGTCGTAAATCGGTTCCAGGTCGTCGGCTTGATAGTCGCTGGGGTAGCGCTTGCTCAGCGCTAGATAGATGCGCCGCAATAGTTCGAGCAGGGTGGTGCAGGTTTCGTCTTCGTTCAGCCAGGCGATCTGTAGCGATTGCCGCACGCTGTCGTCTGAACCGATGCGGTGAACCAACAGCGTCAGCAAATGGCTTTTGCCGGTGCCGCGCGGACCGACGAACAATAGATGGTGTTTATGGCCGCTGCCGGCGCTTTCCCGCACCCGTTCCACCGCATCGGCCAACAGTGCGTGGCGTTGCACGAAGATGGCTTCCAAATCTTCCGGCGCGGTCCTGCTAGGCGTGAACACCGACAAAAAGGCTTTTTCGCTCATAACGGGCTCCTATAGTCCGCGCGACAGGCGCCACCAGCGCTTCAACAAGGGGAAACGAAACCGATAGCGGCCTTGTTCGTCCTTGGCGAGGTAGTGGTCTTGCTCGACCGCTTTCACGAGTTTCAGCAAGCCTTCCCTATTCACAGCCAAGCCCTGGCTTTTCAATTCGTGGAGCATGGTGTCGACCGCCGTCGCATCGTCGCCGGCGGCGATGCTATCCAACAGCGCCAAAACAATGGTTTCGGCACCGGCGCCGTAATAGGTCGAGATTCTGTCGCGATAATGCGCTAGTTCCCAAGGGTCGTTACCGTCCAACAATTGCTTGGTGACCTGTTTGCCGATCGCGTCGGCGCTGGCTTCTTGTCCTGATAACTTGACGGCCTTGACGATATGGTGGATGTAAAACGGAAAGCCGTCGGCGAGCGCGGCAACGGTTTGGGCGGATAATGCCGGGTCGGTAGTCGCGATGTTTTCGCCCGCGATCAATTTGGCCGCCAATTCTTGCGCGAAATGCGGTTCCAAAACCGGTAATTCGAAAGGGTATAAATCGTTCAGTGGCGAATTGGCGTAGCCTTGCTGTTTCAAACTGTCTATGACGTGGTGAAAACCGATCGATCCGGTCAAAATCATGCGTAAGCCGCGGCTACCCAATTCCTGGCGTAGGGCTCTTAAAGTATCCAATATCTCCATTGCCGTCGCTTGGCTTTCGCGGGCAGCGATGCTTTGCAGCATCAACGGCACCTCGTCCCAAAGCAACAAAGGGCGTTCGTCTTTCCGGTGTTGGCATTCGACCAGATCTTCGATCGATTTGGTCAGCAGGGCTTTCCATGCGGCTTGGTCGTTCACAACGGGGAGCTTGATCACGCCCTTGATTTCCGTGCCGCCGACGGATTTCAGGAAATCCTTGGCACGGCGTGCGATTTGCTCACGTGCCGACAGATAGCTATCTACTTCCCGGTAAACGGCTTGCGCGAAATCCATCGCGGTATGGTATTGCTCCAAATCCTGGAAAATCGGCACCCAGCCGGCTTTTGGCGCGCCGCAAAGTTTTTTGATTACGGTCGTTTTGCCGATACGGCGTTCGGCGTTGATACGTATCGATTGCTGCTCCAGGGTTGTCCAAAGCTGCTCGATTACCTGATCGCGCCCTATGATTTCGTTTAAATCGATCTGGCCGCCTGGATTAGCTTTCATGATTACCTCGCAGATAAATCATTTAGTACGTTAAAATCAACGTGCGTTAATATTAACGTATTTATGAGTCAAAAGGAAAGCTGAGCTGAAACGGGGCTGGCCTCGCAGTCAAGCAAGGTGTTTGCCGGCTTGTTTGGCACCCGTTGCCTAAAGCGTTGATGCGTATTCGTTCATGTACTGTCTGTTTTGCGTCAAGACCGGAAAATGTTCGTTGCAGCATGGCTCCAGGCAGGAGCGCTGTTTGCGCAAGCCGGCACGCTATCGTGCTAAATCTTGGCCCAAGCCGGCAGTCGATGCCCGGGCAACAAACAAATTGGTTAGCTGTTATTGAATTGTATGAAATGCTACATTTTTCAATAGTTTTTGTATGGAATATGGCCGTCGTGGGCTGGGTTATAGCCGCTAAGTTAAAGATATGACAAGTTTATTGAAGAATTGGTCGTCATTTTGCTAACGCTATGTCGGATTATTCCAATCTTGTTTAGACTGACCACGGAGATAAGTATGTCCATTAAAGTAATCAAAGACTTTTCCGAGAAAGCCAAAGTCGATCCCGACTTGAAAGAAAAATTAAAAGCCTGCGTCAAAATCCGGGAGTTGATATCTTTGGGTAAGGAAGCCGGCTTTGATATCGACGAAGTATTGCTGTACCCGCCTAACGAACCGCAGTTTACCGAAGATCAATTGTCGGAAAAACTGGTCAAGGCTTTGCTAAGAGCCTAATTTTCTGCGGAAAAGGCTTTTCAAACGCAGTGTTTGAGAAGCCTCATTTCACAAATCATAGCTAACGCAGAGATCTTCTTCTCGCCGCCTCCGACTCGGCAGGCGGCTTCAAACGTATTCGTGCAAGTATCGCTTTAACCGATTCCACGCGGACCGTTTTCCCGGACTTTCCGATTTCACAAAGTTGCGATGAAATTGGTGCTAAATTTATCGCAATCTTCTTTCCGGCATTTGTAAATTTACATGGGCTTTTCGGATGTGTCTCGCGCGTTAGCGCAACCGGTACGCTACCGGGTGTTGGCGCGCTATCTGGGCAAAATCGGCTTGGTGGTCATCATATTACGTTGCGCATCGGTTCTGGTGTCGGCGTTGGACGCCGACTGGGCGTTTATGACGACGCAACTGGTCTCCTTGCTGTTCTTAAGCGCGATTTGCCTGCCGATCTCGCGCATTCGGGCGCCGGAAGATATACGCACCAACGAAGTCATGGTCATTTCGGCGCTGTCTTTTTTTCTGTCGGCGCTGTCGGGCGGATTGCCTTTTGTCAGCGAAGGCATGACTCATCTCGATGGATTTTTCGAAGCGGTTTCGGCCGTCACCACGACCGGCTTGAGTACCATCAGCCGGATGCAGCAGCATTCCAAAGGCTTTTTGTTTTCGCGGGCCTGGATGCAATGGTATGGCGGCTTGGGCATCGTGGCATTTTCGATCGCGTTCTTGTTCATGGATAAAGGCATTGCCACCCGCCGCCTGGTCATGGGTGATATCAGCGATAGCCGGGATTTATTGGGCAATGCCCGTTCTCATTCGATCAAGTTGCTGATGACTTATAGCGCGTTGACCGCTTTTGCGATTATCCTGCTGTTGGCGGCCGGGATTTCGCCGTTCAGTGCCGTGACCCATGCGCTGAGCGGGGTATCGACCGGCGGCTTTTCGATCTACGACGCCAGTTTGGCCGAGATGGATGACTGGTACGCGCAGTTTTTGACGGTTTTCACCGGGGTGGTCGGTGCGGTCTCCCTGCCGTTCTATTACCGCTTTTATAAGAACGGCGTAAGCGAATTGTCCTTCAATCTGGAAATCCGCGCCTTGCTGGCGCTATCGCTCCTGGTCATCGCCTTGTTATATTTTTGCTGCGATGCGCCCGAGCCGTCTCTCCGATTACAAAACGCCGTTGTGATGGGCTTATCGGCCCAGACCACGACCGGGTTCGCCAACGTCGACGTGTCCGGCATGGATGATGCCGCCAAATTGAGCCTGATATTCTCGATGCTGATCGGCGGTTCCGTCGGTTCTACCGCAGGCGGTGTCAAAATCCTGCGCATCTTGATCGTGTTGCGTTTGTTGCAGTTTTTCATTCAGCGCTCGGCTTTGCCGCCTCATGCCGTCCTGGAGAGGCAATTGCGCGGCGACAAGCTGGAATCCGACGAAATCGAAAAAGTCCTGTTGCTGATGTTGATATTCGCCGGCACCGTGCTGTTTTCGTGGTTACCTTTTTTGCTGATGGGTTATGCGCCGTTGGATGCCTTGTTCGAAGTGGTATCCGCCTGTTCCACGACCGGCTTGTCGGCGGGCATCACTCGCGTAGAGCTGGAGCCTTTGCTGAAACTGGTCTTAATCGTCGACATGCTGTTGGGTAGGGTGGAATTTATGGCATTCTTGGTGTTCTTATATCCGCGAACTTGGTTTAAGTTGGGGAGTAAAACGTGAAGATCGTATTCATCGGCGCTTCGTCGCTGGCGGTCGCAACCGCCGAACGCTTATTGCGGGTAGGGCATGAGGTCGTCATCATCGAAAACGATAAAGCCGTGATCGACGAGTTGATGGGACAAATCGATTGCGTGTTTATACACGGCAATGGCAGTAAACCGGCCATTTTGAAGGAGACCGATCCCGATTCCATCGACGTGTTGTTCTGCCTGACCAAAAGCGACGAAGCCAATATCATCGCCAGCTTGGTGGCGCGTTCCTTGGGCGTCAAGCGCGTGATTACCCGCATCGAAGATCCGGAGTTCGAGCACATCTGCGTCGAACTCGGTTTGAACGATACCATCGTGCCGACTTTGACCAACGCGCGTTATCTGGTCAATATCGCCGCCGGCCGCAATATCTTGGAGATGTCGGCAATCTTCCGCGGCAATGTCAGGTTGTTCAGTTTCATCGCCGATGAAGCCGATGAGGGCTTGGTAAGCGATTTGGCCTTACCCAAACAAACGCGGGCGATATTTTGCTACCGGGATAACCGCTTCCTGCCGCTCGATAGCGACGGCAAGCTGGAAAAAGGCGACGAAGTAGTACTGGTGACGACGTCGGACGAATTCGAAAAATTGCACGCGAAATGGGCCAGCGGCAAGGTGAAGTAGCGAAACCTCAAACCGAATCCGTCAGATGCGCATAAGCCGGCAGAGTCTGCAGCCGATTGTCGTCGAGCGGCTCGCCGAGCGTAAAGTGGTACAAGCTTTGCCAAGCGTCGTCCTTCAAACCCAACACTTCGTGTACCGAGTCGTCGAAAAAGCAGCCGATGCCGGTACCCCTGACGCCGGCCGCTTCGGCTTCCAGATATAGAATCTGGCCTAGCAGGCCGCATTCCCAAAACAAGCGGCGATAACGCCAGGGTTCGGCCGTGATGTTGGCATTGAATCGCGCCAACATGCCCAGACTAAACGCGCTATCGCTGGCAATCGGCTGGTGACAGGACAGGGTCTTGGCCGCTTGCCGCACATTGCCCGCGACCAATCGATAAAACTCGAACGGCGCGTCGACCTTGTGCCAGGCAAAGTCGGCGGAAAATGCTTGCTTGAGTTCGCTTACGTCTTGCGGGTCGCGCGGCAGTAGGTAAAAGCCGGGTTCCAAATCGGTCACTCGATGTACGAACACGGCCATATGCACCTGCGGTGTCCAATTCCAACTCGTGAAAGGCGGCTTGGCATTCGGAAGCGCCGCCATTAATATCCGGTGGAAATCGGATAAAGCCAGCGGGTCGGCTTTGCCGTTGAAATGTTGGGCGCTGCGGCGCCGGCGTATCAAACGGCTGGCCGGCATATCGTGGCTCGGTTTGGGCAATTCGAGAGTCGGCGCCGGCCAGCGCTCGACCGCTGTCGCCGGTTTGCGGGTTTGCTCGGAAACCTCGTCGATCACCGGCCAGCGATAAAAATGCCGCCCGCTCAGGGCTTGAGCTTTTCCCAGCCAATGGCCGGGTTGTAGGGCTTGCAACATCGCTCCGGCATCGAATGCGCCGTTCGTGGCTCGTTCGACATGTAAGCGACAAAATAAATCGGGTGCTTCGTGCTCGTGTTCGACGAAGTCGGCGCTTCTGTCCAAGCCTAAAAGCCGCGCGATGTCCGCATCGCCGGTTTCGCTCAGCAATTCGACACTCCAGCCCAGGCAAGCGGCCGCGTAGCTGAGCGCGGCGAGGGCGTGCCCGATGTCGTGTTGGCAATAACGGAACGCACGTTCCCCGTATTTCCAGGCTTCGCGCCAGTGAATGGAGGACAGGCCGATGAACAAATCGGGAGAACTCGGATTGCCCTCGAATCGGCAACGCCGAGCCAATGCGTGATCGTGACTATTATAATGGTAGACGCCGCGGTCTAATGGCGAGCTATCCGCGCACAACAAATAGACTTCGGTCGGATGCAAATTGCCGCTGGAGGGATTGCAACGCAAGGCCCAGCGGTCCGGTCCGAATTGCTTCCAGGCCGATAAGCCGAAGGAAAGCTCCAGCAACAGCCCGAGATTGGCGAGTGTCGAAGGCTGCGGCTCGATTTGCAGGGGGTGGTCCAGCTCGGAAAAAAGCAAGTCGAGATCGGCGCCGGGCTTAGGCAATTTAATCGATTCGCAATCGGAAAAGCGCCGGAACGGGTTGGGCTGGTCGTCCCAATCCAGCGTCGCCGGGCCTTTGGCGTAAGCGTTCAACTGGTGTTTGGTGCGCTGATGATAGCGTAGAATGGCGTCTGTTCGGTTGTCCATCGCGTTCTCGTTAGGCGGCGCGATCGCGAGCCGAGTCGTCGCCGGTTTCGGATATATAAAGCTTGGAAGGCTGGATCAGGATACCAACTCTCTGATCATTAAATCTTCACTCCAACAGCCGATCGGACGGCCGAGGTTCATTTCGGTATCTTCGAAGCGCACCAAAAATACGCTGCGGTTTGGATTTTCCTCGACATAGCCTTTCATGACGATCACGCCGCGGGTGCCTTCTTCGGCTAAGACTTCACCTTCTTGGCTGTCGGGCATGCTGCCATCGTCTACGATGGTATGTGCGGCGTAAACCACATCGCCCAAATCCAGTTCTTCTACATTCATAGCTTGCTCCTAAAAACGGTTTGTCGCAAATCCGACAAAAACAACGGGATTGTTGTTAAGCAATTTGCGGAATTAGTATGGCCTGCCGCTTTGATCCAAGTAAATTCAGTGGCTTAGTCAACCTCCTCTCGTATGGCATGCAGGTTGCTTTAAGTGTTTACAAGATCAATGCCAACCCGTTCAGGAGAGTGAAAAATGATTACCTTAACCGATAGCGCCATTCAAGCCGTAGGGCGTTTTATTTCCAATTCCGATAAACCGACCGGAGGATTACGGATCGAAGTGACCGACGGCGGTTGTTCCGGTTTGTCTTACGGATTGCGCCTGGAAGAAAAACAAGGCCAGGACGACACCGTGATCGATTGCGGCGACGTCAAAGTATTTGTTGATCCGGTCAGTATGCCGAAATTGGATGGTATGTCCATCGACTTTGTCGATAGCCTGGAGGGATCGGGCTTCAAATTCACTAATCCCAATGCCGTAAAAAGTTGTGCTTGCGGCTCGTCGTTTACAACCGGCGATAGCGACGGCACGCCGAAAACCTGTTCTTAAGATATCGAGGTGAACCATGTGGGATTATTCAGACAAAGTTAAAGATCATTTCTTCAATCCGAAAAATGCCGGGGCGGTGGCGGACGCCAATGCGATCGGCGAAGTGGGTTCAATCAGCTGCGGCGATGCCTTGCGTTTGACCTTGCGTGTAAACGAAGAGTCCGAAATCATCGAGGATGCCGGCTTCCAAACCTTCGGTTGCGGTTCCGCGATCGCGTCGTCTTCGGTTTTGACCGAAATCATCAAAGGTATGACTTTGGACGATGCGCTAAAAGTGACCAACCAAGACATCGCAGCCGAGTTGGACGGCCTGCCGCCGGAAAAAATGCACTGTTCGGTCATGGGAAGGGAAGCGCTGCAAGCCGCCGTCGCCAATTATCGCGGCGAAGAGTGGAAAGACGACCACGAAGAAGGCGCGCTGGTGTGTAAATGCTTCGCCATCGACGCCGTAATGATTGAAGAGATGGTTTTGGCGAACAAACTGCGTACCGTCGAAGACGTGACCAACTTCACCAAAGCCGGCGGCGGCTGTGCTTCTTGTCACGAAGACATCGAGGGGATTTTGGAAAGAGTCCTGAAAGAGCAAGGCGAGATCTTCGATCCTACCGCTGCGCCGATTGAAAAACCGAAACTAAGCCCTGTCAAGGGCCCGTTGACCAGCGTGCAACGGATTAAGAAAATCGAGGAAGTCCTGGAAGAAATGCGTCCGTCATTGCGCGCCGACGGCGGCGACGTCGAACTGGTGGAAGTGGTCGGAAACACCGCTTATGTAAACATGAAAGGTGCTTGCAGCGGTTGCGGCATGTCCTCCATGACCATAGGCGGCATCCAACAACGCTTGATGGAAATCCTGGGTGAGTTCATCAAGGTCGTTCCGGCGTCGCAAATGCCTCAACTGGTCAACATCGAGGAGGCAAGCCATGTCTGACATTTATCTGGATAACAACGCCACCACCAAAGTCGACAAGGCCGTGGTAGAGGCCATGATTCCGTTTTTTACCGAGCAGTTCGGCAATCCGTCGTCCATCCATCGATTCGCAGACGGTGTGGCGCGAGCCATCAAAAAAGCCCGTAGCCAGGTACAGGAGCTATTGGGTGCCGAGCATGACTCGGAGATTATCTTCACGTCGTGCGGCACCGAATCCGATTCGACGGCCATTTTATCCGCGATCAAGGCTCAGCCCAATCGTAAAGAAATCATTACCACGGCGGTTGAGCATCCGGCTATTCTGAACTTGGTCGACCATCTGGAAAAGGAAGGCTACACCATACACCGGATGCCGGTAGACAAATGCGGCCGCTTAAATCTTGAAACTTACAAGAATCTGTTATCGGATCAAGTTGCCATTGTGTCGGTCATGTGGGCGAACAACGAAACCGGTACCATTTTCCCGGTTCAGGAAATGGCCGCGATGGCGCATGAGGCCGGCGTGATGTTTCATACCGATGCGGTGCAGGCGGTCGGAAAAATTCCGATGATGCTGCAAGACACCAAAATCGATATGCTGTCTTTGTCCGGACACAAGTTACATGCACCCAAGGGCATAGGCGTGCTGTATCTGCGCCGCGGCACGCGTTTCCGTCCATTGTTGCGCGGCGGTCATCAGGAACGCGGACGTCGGGCCGGTACCGAGAATACCGCTTCCATCGTCGGGCTGGGTAAGGCCTGCGAGCTGGCGATGGAGCATTTGGAATACGAAAATACCTTCGTCAAGGCCATGCGAGATCGCCTGGAGCGAGGCATTGTCGATCAGATTCCGAATTGTTTCATCACTGGCGACTTGGATGATAGGTTACCCAATACCACCGATATCGCTTTTGAGTACATAGAAGGCGAAGCGATATTAATGCTTTTGAACAAGGCGGGAATAGCGGCATCGAGCGGTTCGGCCTGTACCTCGGGCTCGCTTGAGCCGTCGCATGTGATGCGGGCGATGGATATTCCTTATACGGCTGCCCACGGTACGATCCGTTTCTCGTTCTCGCGCTACAACAATATGCATGAGGTGGACGAAGTGTTGAAAGTGATGCCCGATATTGTCGCAACCTTGAGAAGACTGTCGCCTTATTGGGATAGCGTCAACAACGCGCCCGTCGCCAATCCGGAGCAGGCATTTCAACCTACTTATGCGTAATTCTGTCTCCGCCGGACAGCCGCGGCGGGGTGCCTTGGTGGTAAATTACAATTGAGTGAGGTATGTAAACCTTAAGCTAGTGTGCGGCTCGAAAAGCTGAAACGGAAGCTGGCAGGCGTGTAAGCGCACCGCTAAAAGCACTGAAATAAAAAAGCCGCCAGGATCGCGGCTTTTTTATTTTGGAGCGGGAAACGAGACTCGAACTCGCGACCCCAACCTTGGCAAGGTTGTGCTCTACCAACTGAGCTATTCCCGCTGCGACCGGAATCACAAAAGCCTTTGTAGGTACCGTGCTTACTCGGTTTTGCTGAATTACAGTCTTTCGGATATCCCAAAAGTTACTCCATTGGCGCCACCGAAAGAGGGGCGATGATATACAAAACTTGAGTGTAAGACAAGGAAAAGTCGACACCTAACGATTTTTTAGCGTCAATCCCGAACGATATCCGATATGCACGCTCTTGTTTGATCCACTTCCAAACTATTTCTTTGTGATTGATCTAAAATAGTCACGCTTGTTCGCACTAAGTGTTTTCCTAAGTTTCTGCTGATTTATCGCGAAATGCTCAACCCCGACTTATGAACTGATTTTCCGCGAATGCCTTCGACTGGCCAAAGTTCCTTAAATAGACTGTTTATTATGAGTCTGGCTCTAATGGGGATCGGCTTGATATTGTGGCTGGACAGCTGGTTTATGAATCATGTCGAAATGCCGAAATTGACCGGCGACGTGAACGCGGGCTTGCTGGTGCTGATCGGCTTTTTGAGCAGCTTTCATTGCGTCGGTATGTGCGGACCGTTGGTGCTGGGGTATTCGGCAAAACATGCCAAGGAAGGGCATTCGTCGCACTGGACGCATGTTTGGTATCTGCTTGGCAAGACCTTGTCCTATACCGCAATCGGCGGACTGTTCGGTTTATTCGGCGCCATTGTGGCCTTTACTCCGTACACCCAGGGAATGGTCGGCATTGTGGCCGGCGGTTTTTTGTTGCTGTTCGGTTTGCACATGCTTGAAGTATTTCCGGCCTTGGATCGTTTTCAATTCAAGACGCCGAAATTCGTCATGCGTTTTATCGGCTACGAATACCGCAGACACAGCCATCCGTTCGCGATTGGTTTATTGAATGGTTTGATGATTTTATGCGGGCCTTTACAGGCCATGTACGTGATGGCCGCCGGGACGGGCAGCGGAACTGACGGCGCGATGATTCTGTTTTTCTTTGGGCTGGGTGCCGCGCCGATGATGTTGGGGTTCGGCTTTTTAACGACGATGTTGTCCGGTAGTTTGACGCCGAAGTTGTTGAAAGTGTCCGGCGTAGTGGTGATGGCTTTGGGTGTGATTATGTTGAACCGCGGACTGGCGGTCAGCGGGACCGGTGTCGACTTTAATACATTGATAGCCAGGCTCGCGCAACGTTTTTCGCCCACCGTGGCTGAGGCGCCGAGTTGCGACACCGAGCAGGTGATCAATATGGATGTGGTACAGACCGGTTTTGCTCCAAATCAATTTACTTTGCGTAAAGGCATACCGGTGAAATGGATCATCACCGGCAAGGAGGTCAATCAATGTAATAAAGGGATAGTCGTGCCGGAATACGGCCTTGAGATTGACGTGAAGCCGGGCGTACAAGTCGTGACGTTTACCCCCGAAGAAAGCGGTGTGGTGGCTTGGAGTTGTTGGATGGGGATGATTCCCGGCTCGTTTATCGTGGTCGACGATGAGCAAAATGCCGGCGAAGACGGTGCCGGAACATCACCGGTATTTAAGTCTCTTGAACACGACTACCGGCGTTTGCTGCGCCGGTTTCGAGATCAATGGAGCCGTATTTTTGCGTTTGTTCGCAATCAAGCCATGTCAAATTAAAGCAAGGATTAAACATCATGGAAAACGACTTAAGCGAACTGCTGGCCGAAGCCAATCGGATCATATTGGGCAAGGAGCGCCAAATCAGGCTGGCGGTCTGTTGTTTGCTTTCGAAAGGGCATTTGCTGATCGAAGATTTGCCCGGCGTGGGAAAAACCACGCTATCTCATGCATTGGCCAAGCTGTTCGGCATGAGTTATCAACGCATCCAATTCACCAGCGACATTCTGCCGGCCGATATCATCGGTTCGTCGGTGTTTGCCGCCGACCGGCAGCAGTTTCAGTTTCATAGCGGCCCGCTATTCAGTCAAATGGTGTTGGCCGACGAAATCAACCGCGCGACCCCGAAAGCGCAAAGCGCCTTGCTGGAAGCAATGGAAGAGCGGCGCGTAACGGTGGATGGCGTGACCTATCCGCTGCCGGAGCCGTTTTTTGTCGTCGCAACGCAAAATCCGTCTTATCATATCGGAACCTATCCCTTGCCCGAATCGCAG
The DNA here is from genome assembly GCF_054172045.1 of Methylomonas sp. MgM2. Lineage (NCBI taxonomy): Bacteria > Pseudomonadati > Pseudomonadota > Gammaproteobacteria > Methylococcales > Methylococcaceae > Methylomonas > Methylomonas sp. MgM2. The sequence continues at coordinate 50,557 of NZ_JBSYXO010000022.1, forward strand.
CTGGACCGTTTTTTAATGCGCATCGAATTGGGTTATCCCGACGCACAGGCCGAAAGAGCATTATTGGCTGGCCAGTCCAGGCAGGCCTTGCTGGAAACACTGCCTATGAAAATGACGATAGCGCGTTTACGGCAAATCCAGGAAGCCGTCGAATGCGTTTTTACGTCGCCGGCCTTGCTGGATTATCTGCAAGGCATTATTGCCTTTACCCGTCGGTCCGATCTTTATCCTTGCGGCCTGTCGCCGCGAGCCGGTTTGGGCTTGTTGAACGCCGCCAAAGCCTGGGCGTGGATGCAGGGGCGTGAAGCGGTGCTTCCGGAAGATGTTCAAGCGGTTTTACCGGCGGTGGCGGGCCATCGCTTGCGTGCGGAACAAGCCGATTCGGATCAGATCGTTGCGCCCATCCTGGGCCAAGTTTCCGCAATTTGAACGGGCGGATACTATTGGACAGGTTGAAGATGGGTGATCGTTTATCCTTCAAACAGCGCTTTAAACTCAGCCGTTTTATTCGCGGCGAAGAGCCCAAAAGCGGGCCGATTGAGTTAACTCAAAGGCGGGTGTTCATTTTGCCGACCGGGCGCGGCCTGGGCTTAGTGCTGACCATAGTCTTGTTGTTGCTGATTGCATTCGTTTACAACAATAACTTGGTTTATTTGTTGTGCTTTTTGGTGGCGAGTATATTTTTCGTGACCATTTTGCATACGTACAAATCGCTATCCGGCTTGATTGTGGATGTCGGATACGTACAGCCGGTGTTTGCCGGGGACACCGCTAGGTTTCAACTTATCGTCAACAATCCGCTCAATCAGGCGCGTCCCGTGCTGCTAGCCGCACTAGATTGCGAACAAGGCCTCAGCTTAGACGCCAACTCCAGTAAGACGATCGGTTTGCTGTCGCCGGTCAAAAAGCGCGGACGGCAGGCAATGGGTACCGTGACCTTGTCTAGCTGTTATCCGTTTGGAATATTCCGCGCTTGGTCGCCGTTACGCTTCGATTGTCATGTGCTGGTTTATCCAAGACCGGCTAAACATTCGATCCCGCTACCGGTTCGCAGCGAAGGTTGTATGACTAAAAACGGGCCGCGCTCGATTGAGCGCAGCAACAAGGACGACTTCAACGGTATCCGCGAATATCAGCCGGGAGACTCGCTAAGACAAATTCACTGGCGGGCCTATGCCAAGGGGCAAGGGTTGATGAGTAAACAATACGCGAGCGAAGCCGGCGCCAGCGAGTTATGGCTGGATTATGAATATACCCCCGGCGGCCAACGCGAAGAAAGATTGAGCATGTTGTGTCGCTGGGTGCTGGACGCCGAAACGGCGGGCCTGCGTTATGGCCTGCGTCTGCCCGGCAAGCAGCTGAATCCGAATCAAGGTCAAAAACATCAGGCCGCTTGCCTGGAGGCGCTGGCGCTATTCTGATCCGGCGTAAATTCCAATTAGGATTTGGCCAAAAACAACTTCCCGTTTTGCCGGTGCGAACCCTGGGGCATACCGATTCATTTCAAAAGCGGTAGGAGATAAGGCCAAATCGTTTCGACGATTTGGGGTTGGCCCAGAGTATTAGGGTGAAGTCCGTCCGCTTGCATCGATTCGGGTTTTAAAGCCACATCTTCTAAAATAAACGGTACCAAGGGTACGTTCAGCTCATCGGACAGCTGCGGATAGACCTTGTAAAACATATCGACAAAGCGTTTGCCGTAATTGGGAGGCAGTTTCATGCCAAGCAATAACACTTTTGCATGCGCTTGCCGGCAGCGCTTAATGATCTCGGTCAAATTACTTTTCATTTGTTGGGGCGATAGGCCGCGTAAGCCGTCGTTGGCGCCTAACTCCAGCAACACAATCGCCGGTTTATGCTTGGCTAAAATCTGATCGATGCGAGCTAATCCCCCGGCGGAGGTGTCGCCACTGATGCTTTCGTTACTGATAACATAACCCGGTTGCCGTTGGTTGAACTTTTGCTGCAGCAAATTCACCCAACCGGCTTTAACGTCAATGCCGTAACCGGCGCTGATACTGTCGCCCAGTACGACTATTGATTTGGCCATAGCGGCTAATGGCATGAGCCCCAGGATAAAGGCAAGGACAAAACGGTACATAATGAAGTTTCAAAATAATCAAAGCAAAGCGCCCATTATCGTCACGAAAAGCTTGGCAAAGGCTGTGCAAACTTCCGAAGGCGACCTGCATATCTTGTCATCGATCGACTTAATCATCAATCGCGGGGAAAGCGTTGCGATTGTCGGCGAATCCGGTTCGGGTAAAACGACTTTACTGAGTCTACTGGCCGGACTCGATACGCCCAGCACGGGATCGATCAGTATCGCCGGCCAAGATATTACGCAAATGGATGAAGATGGGCGGGCACTGCTGCGGAATGCGTTGATCGGCTTTGTATTCCAGTCTTTTCAATTGCTGCCGGGATTGACCGCTTTGGAAAATGTCATGTTGCCACTGGAGTTGGCGGGCGATGATAGCGCGGAAGAGGTTGCTCGGGCCTTGTTGCGGCGGGTGGGACTGGCGCAGCGTTTGACGCATACGCCTAAGGAACTGTCGGGCGGCGAGCAACAACGCGTTGCTTTGGCGCGTGCATTTGTAACCGAGCCCGAGATTTTGTTCGCCGACGAGCCGACCGGGAATCTGGATAGCAAAACCGGTGCGCATATTATCGATTTGCTGTTCGAACTGAATCAGGAAAAGCATACCACCTTGGTTTTAGTCACTCACGACGCATCGCTTGCCGCCCGTTGCGGGCGTATGATCAGACTGGATGCAGGGAGCATGCTATGAACCGGTTCAAATTGGCGATGCGATTTCTTAAACGTGATTGGCGCTCCGGCGAACTGACTTTATTGGCAATGGCTTTAATCATTGCGGTAGGTAGCGCCACGACGATTTCCTTGTTCGCCGACAGATTGCAACGTACTTTGATCTTACAAGCGGCCCAGTTCTTAGCAGGCGATCTGGTTGTTTCCGGGACGACACCGATTGATGCTGAGTGGCAAAGACAGGCGCAGGCATTGGGACTGACGGGGTCCCAAACCACGGAATTTAGCAGTGTGCTGCTGGAAAATAACGAGATGTTGCTGGCGTCCGTGAAAGCCGTATCCGAGGCTTATCCTTTACGCGGTTTTCTGAAGACCCGGGATGGAGACGCTGCTGAAGAAGCCGGCGTATATAAAGGCCCCGAGCCTGGAACCGCATGGGTGGCGCGGCGCATCTTGTCGGCCTTAAATTTAAATGTGGGGGATACGCTGACGGTCGGGGAAAAACCGTTGCTCGTCACGCGAATATTAAGTTACGAACCGGATAAGCGGGGCGATTTCTATAGTTTTTCGCCTAGGGTGATGATCAATCAGGCCGATTTGCAAGCGACCGGCGTCATACAACCCGGCAGCCATGTGCATTATTTTTATCAATTCGTCGGCGACGAATCGGCATTGATGACATTTAAACAGCAAATACGGCCTTTGCTTAATGCATCCCAACGTATCCTGGATATTCATGAAGACCGGCCCGAGTTGGGCTCGGCCTTGCGTCGCGCGGAACGCTATTTGGGATTATCCAGCATCGTCGTGATTCTGATTGCCGGCGTGTCTATTGCGATGGCCGCACAGCGTTATACCGGGCGTCATTTCAATACATCGGCCTTATTGCGTTGTTTGGGTTGCCGGCAAAACGAAATAGTCAGGCTCTATGTTTATCAGTTTTTAATCTTGGGCGTGTTGGCTAGTGCAGTCGGCTGTTTATTCGGTTGGTTGGGGCAGCTCGGTTTATTTTTTGTATTGAAACCCTTGTTATCGGTCGAATTGGCCAACCCGGGTATGTTGTCCGTGTTATTTGGCTTTGTGACCGGCATGGTGATTTTATTCGGCTTCGCATTGCCGCCTCTGTTACGTTTGCGTCAAGTTTCACCGTTAAGAGTCTTACGCAGAGAGCTCGAGCCTATGTCGACCAAAGTCTGGCTGGTTTACGGTTTAGCTACTTCTGTGATCACAGTGCTAGTCTGGCGTTATAGCAATGATTGGAAAATGACTGCCAGTATCATCGGCGTCGGAATGTTGGTGCTTTCGATGCTGGTGCTGCTGATAGCCGGTTTGTTGCGGTTTTCGGCCCGGTGGCTGCCGCGATTAAGTGTAAGCTGGCGTTTCGGGGTAAAAGAGATGGTTCGTAACACTCGAGCCAGCGCTAGCCAAATATTGGCTTTCAGTATCACGCTGGCGGCGATGAGTTTGAGTTTCAGTGTCAGGAGTGATTTGATCGAACAGTGGCAACAACAGTTGCCGGAACATGCGCCCAATCATTTTGTGCTAAATGTGGTGCCCGAGCAATTGCATGCATTTTCGCAAAGTCTGCGGCAAAACGGTATCGTTTCCAGTCGGTTCTATCCTGTCGTGCGTGGAAGATTAGTGGCAATAAATGATGAAGCCGTGCAGGCCAGGGTCAGCAAAGATAGCCGCGGTGAGTCGGCTACTCAACGAGATCTCAGTTTGACATGGGCCCAAGATTTACCTGAAGACAATGTCATTACCGCAGGCGGCGAATGGCATAGCAATGAGCCGGGCTGGGTATCGGTAGAGCAAAAACTGGCGGAGAATCTCGGGATTAATATCGGCGATGTTTTACGATTCACCGTCGGTAGCGCTCAAGTCAGCGCAGAAGTGGCGAATATTCGTAGTCTGCAATGGGATAGCATGAAGCCCAATTTTTATATGATCTTTTCGCCTGGAACGTTGGCCGATTTTCCCGCTACCTATTTGACTAGTTTTTATTTGCCGGAAACGCGGAAAAATCTTTTGAATAGTTTGGTTAAGACCTATCCGGCGATTACGGTGCTTGAGGTCGACCAGATTCTAAAACAGTTTAAAATGATATTAAACCAATTGACTCAAGCGATTGATCTTTTGCTTTATTTTGGTTTAGTTGCCGGCTTTTCGGTGTTGTTTGCCGCAGTATATGCCACATTAGATAATCGTATTTATGAAGGTGCGTTGATGCGTACACTTGGAGCCCGCCGGGCCTGGCTTAGAAAGATCCAGCTAATTGAATTTTGCTCGTTAGGCGCATTTGCAGGGGTGATGGCCGTATTTATAGCATTGACGGTTTTATATGTGCTGTATAGCTGGGTGCTGCATATTCCGTTTCGCCCCTCAATTTGGTTATGGATTTTAATGCCTGTGCTAGGATCGCTACTGGTCGGATTAGCGGGTTATTGGGGTGTCAGGGACGTGGTGAAACGATCGCCTATGTTGGTTTTAAGACGGTATTAATCGTGTTGAGAAGCCGTGAATCTTTTGCTTTTTGCGAGCCTTATAACTTTTCCAAGCCGTTTAGGCTTTGGCGCAGCTAAGTGCTGAATATCTTATATAAGCTAAATTTATCGCTACAATGCTAGACTTATATCTGTCATAACTGTCAGATGAGGCTGACATCGTTGGCTGAACCGATCTTTGGGGTATCGAAAAATAATAGCCGTATATATTAAAAAGGATTATGTCGCAAAATGTCATTAAGCTTGAATCGTTGCTAGAAACCCATGAACAACCGTTCGTGGTCATCAGTGCCGATTTACGTGTGGTTGCTGTGAACCAAGCCTGGGAGGCTGTGTTTGGCATTATGCGTAACGATTATGTCGGAAAGCCTTGTTGTGAACAGCAGGGCGATTGTCGGCATCATCAGCTTTTTCAGACTTTGGAGCCGTACGCCGGAATTTTTCCATCCGAACAAGGGAAACAGGAAAAAAGGATATTAAATGTAAGGGGATATCCTTTGCTTAACGCGGAAGGCCAATTGTATTTAGGTGAATCACAAAGTCTGTTAAGCAAAACGTTGCAGGAGAACCACCACGGCGGAATGGTAGGCAAAAGCGATCCATTCAAACGACTAACGATGAAGTTGCAAAAAGCGGCAATGACATCGGCTCCGGTTTTATTGTTAGGTGAAACGGGGACTGGCAAGGAACTTGCTGCCGAGTTCGTTCATAGACACTCAACTCATGCGACCGGTGAGTTTGTCATTGCCGATTGCACAGTGTTCGGCGAGGACTTGTTCGAAAGCGAATTGTTTGGACATGAAAAAGGGGCATTTACAGGGGCGGCTGCAAGTAAAAAAGGCCTATTCGAGCTGGCCGACAACGGTACTTTGTTTTTGGATGAAATTGGTGAACTACCCATTTCCCAGCAAGCAAAATTACTGCGCGCTATCGAAAGCGGTCAATTTCGTCGCGTGGGCGGGACTTCGAGCCTCAGGGCTACGGTTCGGGTCGTCTGTGCAACCCATAGAGATTTAGCTGAAATGGTACGACAAGGCAGGTTTCGCGAGGATTTATTTTATCGTCTGTCGGTATTTCCGATTGATATTCCGCCGTTACGTGAACGAAAGCAGGATATTCCCTTATTAGTAGATCACTTTTTAGAACAGATAGGGCTAATAACAGGTCAACCGTTGACGATGAGTAAAGCAGGTTTGGTTAAGTTAATTCAGCATGCTTGGCCGGGTAATATCCGTGAATTGAAAAATTGTTTGCAATTAGCGGGTAGCTTATGTACGGGTGGCGTGATACAGGAAAATGATGTCCACTTTATGCGCAGGATAGAGGAATCGTCTCAGCCAATGATAGATTTTAATACGGTAGCGTCTTTTAGCGCGCAACCAGTGATATCAAATTCGCTTTCAGCTCTGGAACAATATGAGGCGAGTTTTATCGCGAGCTTGATCAAAAAATATCAAGGTAATCGCAAGCTCATTGCGGCGGAAATGAATATTAGCGAAAGAACGCTTTATCGAAAATTAAACCGGCTTAATCTCAACTAGGCAAAAAAATGCGGTCTACGTTGGTACATTGGACACTCAGCGCAATCAATTCTCATGATGGGTTTACGCCGCCTTTGGATATGCGTGAGACCATTGCAAATATTCGGGCGCTGCCTCCTTTGCCGGGAACAGCCGCGCGTATCGTCGAATTGATTTCCGACCCCAAGGCGGATGTTGACGAATTGGCCGAAATTATAGAAATCGACCCGGTTTTGACTGCCCAGATTATTCGTTGGGCTAGTTCCGCGCTTTATGGCTATCGGGGCAAAATTACCTCGGTTCGGGATGCGATCATCCGGGTTTTGGGCTTTAATTTCGTGCTGGATATGGCTTTGGGGCTTGCGGTGATGGCGCCGTTAAGAGCGCCGAAAGAAGGTGTTATCGGAACTCGAATGTTCTGGATTCATGCTTTGGCCAGTACGCGTTTGATGTTAAAGCTAGCGAAAAAGATTCCTGACGAAGTCGAGTTCAAGCCTGAAGAAGTCTTTTTGGCAGCCTTGTTGCACAATATCGGTTTTCCGTTATTCGGACATCAATTTTCCGCCGAGTTCGAGCACTTAAATCAGCTGATTAACGCCAACCCCAATCTGTCCATTTATCATTTGGAGACTTTTGCCTTCGGAGTGAATCACGCATTAATAGGGGCGTGGCTGATGAACTCCTGGTCTATGCCGGAGCTGATTACCGACATCGTGTACAACCATCACAATCCCTTTTACAGGGGCAAACATTATCAACTGAACATTTTGACCTACGTCAACGATTACTTGCTGGGGCAAATCGGAATCGGCGACGCATCCAATCAGACCTGTTCTAGCGAAATATGGGAGATGCTGAAGCTGGAGCCGGCAACCGGTTTCGAAATTCTCGATAATTTAAAGGACGAAATAAAAGCCATAACCGACATGGCGGAAAATATAGCCCTGTAAATTATGTTCGCATGACGATTGCGGTGGCTGACTGATAAATTTGACGCCGCTATTTGCCGCAGGGCGAGCCGGTTCCTTACCCAAGCAAATTTTTCAAGCATAAATAGGTTGACTCATTTAATCAAAGGTTGTCCGATAAAAGATTGTTCAGACAGTCGAAATGGGCGAACGGAGATGGAGCCATCTGTTGCAGACGCATCGAATAGTGTCGATGTCTGTCATGGCCAGTGACTTTTCACGAAAAACGTCATAGTGATGGGGTCATTTATGTGCAAAACTTGCATGACGGCAAAACGCTGCCCGAGGCTCTAGCACACTGCCAAACCATCCGTGGCAAGGCCGTCAACGTGGGCGTCCGCGATTGAGGTTCGACAACCGCTACCAGCAGGATAAAAAGCGCAAGCATTGCCGACGCTGCGCGGCGATAGAGCCCAATCCCGTTATTACAACGGTTCATCAAAGTGTCATGTTCTTTTACAATGCGATTGCCCTTGATCGCCGGTGTTTTTAAAAAACTGGGCTAAACCGGATAAAGATAGACTAAAAATTTGAGTTGCCTAGTTAGTCGCTCAATGAATAGCGGGTGCGTGCCAAGCGGTTTTCATGGTTTTAAGGTGTTGCCGTGGGTTTATACGGTCTCGTCATTGATTTACAGTCCTGCTGCATTGTCTGTGTCGAAAATTTTTACATTATCATGTAAATCCCTCAGTGCTCTTTTCAAATTGTTTAATTACTGCATTGAAATATAAGATATATTCTAATTAGGTATGTTTTGTGTATTGGTGCGGTTAAGACTGTGAATCGGTTATATATGTCCCAGGCAAAAGGGATGTTCAGTTTTAAGCTGCAAGATTTTGGTTTACATGTGAGTGAGCAGGGCGAATAGATTTGTAGCCGACTGAAGAAGAAGAAAATTAGCTATCGGAGAATTTGAAATGAACGCTAGAAAAATACCAATCATTTTGGCATTGAGTGCTGTGATGGTCTCGCCTGCATTTGCTTTAAACCCTTTACAACTTGGACCGGGGGATGCCGCCGGGTGGAGTTATATAGGTGGCGGTGATGATACTTGGTACACCAATCAGGCAAGCTTCACGTTGAACGCATATGCAAATGCTACCAAAGCTGACGGAGGAAATGGCAATTACGCATGGGCTGTTTCTCCTGACAGCAAGCAATATGCATATCTGGTTGCCTCGGCAGTGCCCGACTATGGCGATATTGGAGACCTCTTTAACTTGAGCATTTCCAATGACTCGATTGCTCTAACTTTGCTTACCTCGGGATATGGCACTCCCCCTGTTGAAGATGATAACGACTTAGCGCCTCATGGTATCTTCGACACTTATTTCGAAATATATGAATTTCAATTTGATGGCGCTATTGTCGACATAACAGATACTCAACCAGGGAGCACTGGTACAGGGAAGGGATACATCGAATCGTTCGTGATGTCGTGGACAGAAACAGCTGCAGCCACCTCAGAAGGTGGTCTGGATGGAGTTCACTTTGACTTATTTACTGTCTCAGGTGGCGATGGAGCCAGATATCAGCCTCCCGTAGATCAAAACAAAAAATTAGTTTACGCTAACGCGCCTTATTCTCATGATGCGCAAAGTCTTCCATCAGGAACGCCACCACCACCTCCTCCAAGTGGTGTGCCTGAGCCGAATATCCTGGCCTTAATGGGCTTAGGTGCGATGGGTTTTGGATTGAACAGTAGGAGAAAAAAACAGATTTAAAACTCAGTTCTCCAACAAAAAAGCCGGCGCAAGCCGGCTTTTTTAATTAGACAATGAGTGTGGTTATTTGCCTCTTCCGCCGCTCGTACTAATGCCTTTAGTGACGGTAATGTGTGATTCGCCATTGTTTCCGGCCGCATCTTCCGCGATCGCGGAGATGATGTGGTTGCCGCTGCTCGCTTTGCGGGTGTTCCAGGTACAGCTCAATGAGTTCGTATCGGTCGTTGAGCATAGCAATCCGTTGTCAACAAACAAAGCTAGCTTTTTTACGCCTATATTGTCACTACCTGTGATTTCAACTTTTACAGTACCGCTTACGTTACTGCCGTTTTCCGGGTTGAAAATGCTGACCGTAGGTGGTGTAGTGTCCTGGACGACGGGTTGATTAACGACATTGACGGTTAAACCTTTTGAGGTCGCTTGGTTTCCCGCTGCATCTTGAGCGACAGCTGTGAATACCGCGCTACCATCGGCAACCGTTGTCGAATCCCAACTAAATTGGTAAGGCGCGGTTGAGTCCCTGCCTATGAACTGTCCGTTTGCGTACAGATCGACGCCTGTTACCCCCGAATTATCCGAGGCGTCAACCTCGATCAACACATTGCCACTGACGGTTGCATTATTTTGCGGCGCAAAAATACTGACAGCGGGTGCTTGTGTATCAACAAAAGTGGTTTGCTTCGCTAATTGCACAGCCGCCGCCGCATCGACTCGGCCCCAGCCAAAGTATTTATGCCAGTCCGTGCCTGAAATTGGATCGTGAGCCGATTTTTCCAGTACGGTTTCCACTTCATCCGGTGTCAAATAGAGGTTTGCGGACATGATCAAGGCTACAACGCCGGCCGTTGCGGGACTCGCAAAGGATGTGCCCGAGGTGTTTGCGTATCCGCTATTGGTGTAGGTCGTATAAATGCCGGTTCCCGGCGCAGACACGTCGACGTTGTTTCCATAGTTCGAGAAGCTGGATTTATTGTCGTTACTGTCCGTCGCGGCCACGGTAATCATATAGGGGTTGTCGCTATAGCCGCCATCCGCGTTGGAATTGCCTGCAGCGACTACGGTCACGCCCCCTTTGTTGCGGAAATACTGAGCGGCATCGTTCAGGAGATAAGCGCCAATAGATACATCGTAACTCATGTTGACAACATCGGCCCCATGATCCGCGGCCCACAAGATCCCGTTGGCCAGTGAACTCCATTGCGCGACGCCATCCGTCGTGTTTGAAACGCGCACCGGCATAATCTTTGCGCCCCAGGCCACGGACGAAACGCCGGTGGCATTATTGCTGGTTGCGGCAACAACACCGGCAACACTGGTACCGTGCCACATGATGGGCGAGGTATCGTTATTGTTGCTGACCACATTCCAGCCGGGAACCAGATTGCCAACTAAATCAGGATGATTGGCTTCAACCCCGGTATCCAAAATCGCGACGATAACACCTTCACCAGTGGCGGCATCCCAAGCATTGGGGGTTTGCATTTTGGGCAGATGCCACTGCCTGGAATAGCTCGGATCGTTTGGGGTTGCTGAGCTGAGTTCAACCAGCATGTCTTTTTCCGCGTATTCGATATTCGGGTTATTTAACAATGCCTTGATGACTGCGTCTTCCGCTTGAGGCGGTACTTCAACCACATGCGCGTTGATTTGATTGAATCGCGCTTTTGAGCGTCCGCCGCCTGCTTTCAATATCCGCTCGAACTTGTCTTCGTCAAGACCGGCGCGCGGCTTAACGATGATTTGACCTTCCACCCATTTTTTTTCAGGAAAATCTGACTGGCTTTGTGCGCCGGCTTGAGTAAAAGGGATCATCGCAGAACACACGAGTATCGCTGATACCGGCGTGCTGATTGATTGTTTGAAACGAGTTGTGATGTTTTGACTTCTTCGGCTATTAGAGTGCATGAGTTTACTCCTAATAAAAACGTCCGAAGGAGTTCCTCGAAGTTGAATATAAACCGGCATGATCTTTGACTTTCTGCCAATTTAGCAATCCCACTGTCATAGGAAGTACTCCGTTAGACTGGAAACTTTGCGTCGCCACCTTTCGATGGTTTTGCCCTTTTAATATTTTCGATTGACTGAAGCGTCAAAAAGTCTTTTGGATGTTTTTTCCGCCTCGGTTGAAGGAAAGTTTATGAATTCCGGAAAAAATTGATGTGACAGGCTTTGCGAAAAATAATTTAGGAAAGTCATTTTGTTATTGTTGGTGTGTCTTTTGGTGATTTGTTGCTCAATTTGGAATAACGATGTGGAAATGCGAGGGCCGGCAGGTGTTTTGACAACGGCGAGGGATTGCTAATAGCGTTGTGACTATATTGTAGTTGAAAGTGACCGGTTGTGGGTGCTGCGGAGTATTAGGGTTTTATTAAAAACGCTAACGAATTTTTCGATGAATCCGATGTTTGGCCGCTTCGGCGCTGGTACTGGCTTTCGGGAAAAACGGGCTAATTCAATGACCTGATATTGCCAAATATCGCGAAATTGTATCGCGGATGCGTTGCCTTTCCGCTTCATCATCAATGGTCGAGTTATCTCGGTCCGTAATGTAAAACATGTCTTCCGCTCGGCTGCCGATTGTGGTGATTTTAGCGTCATGCAATTGGATATCGAGTTCGTTGAATGCGCGGCCAATCGTTGAAAGAAGGCCCGCGTAGTCGGTCGTGATCAATTCGATGATTGAATGTTTGCTGCTAGGGTCGTTTAAAAATGTGATGCTGGTTTCGATTGGAAAGTGCTGTGCTTGACGGGACTGTTTGTGGATATTTATCGAAGCTTTTACTTCTTTACCGATCAGTCCTCTGCGTAAGGTATCGCAGATATGTACTTCCCGGTATAAGTCTTTAATGGCTTCTCCGGATTGTTCCAGAATCTGGAAGCTATTTAACACATATTGATCTTCCGTGGTGATGATGCGGGCGTCTAGGATCGTAAGCCCCAAACAATCCAGAGTACCCGTGCAAATGGAGAAGATATGCTCTTCGTTGCGAGTGTAGACAAACACTTCGGCGCTTCCCCGTTGTGTCTGTGGGCGTAGCAAAACCAGTGGCAGTTCTTCTTCGGAGCAGGCGGCGATGGCGATGGTGTGCCAAGCAATTTCGTCAATCGAATAGCGCAAAAAATAGTTATCGCTTAAATGCTGCCAGGACTGTCTGATAGTCGCTTGCGATACGCCGAGCTTAATAAGTTCTTTGCGCGCGTCTTTACGGTTTTCGCTGATGCGCTCTGATCGTGCTTCCGGATTATGTAAGCCGCGGTGCAGCGCTCTATGAGTGGCAATGTACAGCTCTTTTAGCAATGCGTCTTTCCAGCCGTTCCAAAGGCTGGGATTTGTGGCGCGGATGTCGGCGACGGTCAGTAGGTACAAGTAATTCAAATATTCGATGCTGCCGACTTGTAAGGCAAAATGGTGAATGACTTCCGGATCGCTAATATCCTTGCGTTGCGCCGTCATCGACATCAGCAAATGATTGCGGACCAACCACGCGACTAGCTTAGTGTCGTGCTTAGGTAGGTTGTGTTGCCGACAGAACTCGCGAGCGATCGTTTCGCCAAGTTCTGAATGGTCTCCGCCCCGGCCTTTTGCTATATCGTGGAACAGCGCTGCTATGTAAAGTACGTCCGGTTTCGGGGTTAGTAGAAAGATATTGTTACAGAACGGCAATTCCTTGCTGTGTTTGTCCAAGGCGAATCGGCGCAAATTCCTGATGACGAACAGTGTGTGTTCGTCTACGGTGTAGATATGGAACAGATCGTATTGCATTCGGGCAACGATGTTGGCGAAGTCGGGCAAATAGGCCGGTAATACGCCGTAGCGGTTCATGCGCTTTAACTGGTGCGTGACGCCTCGCGGTTGGCGTAAAATTTCCATAAAAATGCGGTTCGCGTTTTTATCGTGGCGAAACTCTTCGTCGATCAACGGCAGACTTTTTCGAATCAGGCGTATGGTGCTGGCGCGAATACCTTTCAACGATGGAGACTGTTGAAGAAGTAAAAATATTTCCAGTAGCGCTAACGGCCGGTTTTGAAATACATTATCGGCGCTCACTTCAAGATAACCGGCGATCGATGAAAAATTGGCGGTTATCGGGATTGGCGTGAGATTTTCTTTATTATTGATCAGGCGTTCATTCAATAATTGCAACAACATTTCATTGAGTTGTTCGATATTGACGACAGTCTTAAAAAAGAATTGCATGAAACGTTCGACATCGGGCTGCCCTTCGGTATCAATGAAATTAAACAAGCGAGCTAAGTCGCGCTGATAATCGAATAAAAGCCGATCTTCGCAGCGATTGGTTAAGGTATGAAGTGCGAAACGCAATCGCCATAAAATGTCTCTGGCAGAAACCAAGTTGTCATATTCCGTTTTAGGTAAGAAACCATACTTGATTAACTCCCGCAGGGACCCCGCGTTATAATGATGTTTGAAAACCCAGCCAACGACTTGAATGTCTCTCAAGCCGCCCGGGCCTTCTTTGATGTTGGGTTCTAGGTTATATGCGGTGTCGTGAAATTTGCTGTAGCGCTGTTCCTGTTCATCCAATTTTGCCAAGAAAAATCGTTCGGATGACCACAACTGCGTGTTGGCGATTTGTCGTTTTAATTGTTTGAAAAGCTTTTGATTGCCGGTGATTAAACGCATTTCCAGTAAGCTGGTGAAAATGGTTTGGTCTTGTCCGGCAAAAGCCAAGCATTCGCTGGTGAAGCAAGTTCTAAGCCCCGGCTTTAGGCCGATATCCCATAGAAAGTTGCCGAAATTAGATAGACTGTCCTGAATGTTATCGGAATAATTCTGATCCAGGACCATCAGTATGTCGATATCCGAATGAGGGAATAATTCGCTTCGACCGTACCCGCCTGTAGCAATTAATGCTTGCTTCCCCGAATCGCTCGTCAAAAAATGCTTCCAGACGGCGGATAGTAAATCGTCGATAAACTTCGCTTTTTCATGCAGCAGATCAACGGGGGAACGGCTAGGGTCGAAACGTTGTTTTAGTTGTTGGTTTTTCGTGGCAATAGCGTTTTTAAAGCGGCCGATGGGACTTGGTTCTAACAAATCTTTACGGAATTCGGCTTCAGTAAACAGATACTGATTCAACGTTCTTCCTGGCGTAATGTCAAAATTTCGTATCCGTAGTCAGTCACAAGAATCGTGTGTTCCCATTGTGCTGATAGACTGTGATCCTTGGTGACCGCAGTCCAACCATCGGCCAGAATTTTCATATGTCTTTTGCCTATGTTGATCATCGGTTCAATGGTAAAAATCATGCCTGGCTCGATGACGGCTCCTTCACCGCATTTGCCAAAATGCATGACGTGAGGTTCCTCATGAAAGTTTTTGCCTATGCCGTGACCGCAAAATTCACGTACGACAGAATAGCGATTGCTCTCGGCATGTTTTTGGATGGCGTGACCGATGTCGCCAAAATGGCCGCCCGGTTTGACTTGCTCAATGCCGAGGAATAGGCATTGTCGAGTAATTTCTATCAACCGTTTGGCGTGTGGGCTGACGTCGCCCACGCAGAACATTTTACTGGTGTCGCCATGGTAGCCGTCTTTTATGACGGTAATATCGATATTGACGATGTCACCATTCTTTAATTTTTTCTGGCTAGGAATGCCGTGGCAAATTTGATGATTGACCGAGGTACAAATCGATTTCGGATAACCGCGATAATTGAGCGGTGCTGGAATCGCTTGTTGTTCGTTGACGATATAATCATGACAGATTTGATCCAGTTCATCAGTGCTTATGCCCGGTATGACATGAGGCGCGATCATTTCCAGTACTTCGGCTGCCAGTCTGCAGGCGATTCGCATTTTTTCGATTTCTTCGGCAGTTTTGATAGTGATGCTCATTAGGCGGTTAAATTTTGCTGGTTTTTGTTGGCGATAACGATCGGATTATTGCCCATATTGTACGCAGTCTATCAGACACTGAGTGTTGTTGTGAAATCGCAAACATGGTATAAAGCTCAATTCACTATATTTAATACTCACGCCTGTCGACACGATTGATGGGGTGCCGGTTTGGTTTGTTTAACAAGTCCGGTCATCTTTCGGGACAGTGCGGAGGCGTAACCCATCGCCGAACAATTCGGCAAAATCTTAGGAGATCTGTAAATGGCAGCAGTGTCAATGCGTCAAATGTTAGAAGCGGGTGTTCATTTCGGACACCAAACCCGATATTGGAATCCTAAAATGGCTTCCTATTTGTTCGGCGCCCGTAACAAAATTCATATTATCAACTTGGAACAAACGCTTCCAATGTTCAATGATGCGATGAATTATCTCGGTCAAATGACCGCAAACAAGGGTACGATTTTGTTTGTCGGTACCAAAAAAGCGGCTCGTAAAGCAGTAGCGGAAGAAGCGAAACGTTGCGGCATGCCTTATGTCAACCATCGTTGGCTCGGAGGCATGTTGACCAACTTCAAGACCATCAAGAAATCCATCAATCGTTTAAAAGAGCTGGAGGCGATGAAAGCGGACGGTTCTTTGTATCAAAAATTTAGCAAGAAAGAAGCTCTGGGAATGGAGCGCGAGCTGGAAAAATTGGAACGTAGTTTGGGTGGGATCAAAGACATGCGCGGGATTCCTGATGCGATTTTCGTTCTGGACGTCGGCTATGAGAAAAATGCCGTTATGGAAGCGAAGAAGCTCGGCGTTCCTGTTGTAGGCGTTGTCGATTCGAATAACTCTCCTGACAGTATAGATTACATCATTCCCGGTAACGATGATTCGATTCGAGCGGTAACCCTATATTGCCAAAGTGCTTCAGCAGCAATACTGGAAGCGAAGGCCTTGCGTATGGACGCGGGTACAAAATCCGACGACTTCGTAGAGGAAGTGGTAGCGGAAGCGTAAGTTTTTGCTGTCCGGCCTATACGCATAGGCCGGATCTGCTCGAGCTTTCAAACTAAGCTCGGTTTCGGTTTTTTTAAACGCCTCCTTTGTGAGGCGTTTTTTTAGTTAATAAACTTGAGGAAAAAGTAATGAGTATCAGTGCGGCTATGGTGAAAGAACTGCGTGAACGTACGGGTTCCGGCATGATGGAATGTAAGAAAGCGTTGGTCGAAGCTAATGGTGATATGGAATTGGCTATCGAAAACATGCGAAAAGCGGGATTAGCAAAAGCCGATAAAAAATCGGGACGTATCGCGGCTGAAGGCGTTATCGGTGTTAAAGTTTCCGATGATAATAAAGTCGCCGTGATGGTCGATGTAAATTGCGAAACCGACTTCGTGGCTAAAGGTGACGACTTTTCCGGATTCGTCAACGATGTTGCTGCTGCGCTGTTAGATGCAAACGTTGAAACCGATGAAGAGGTGCAAAATCTGACTTTAGCCAGCGGCAAGACCGTTGATGAAACCCGTCGCGCTTTAATTGCTAAATTGGGCGAAAATATTACGGTAAGACGAGTACAAAAATTTACCGCGGCAGAAGGCGGTCAAGCCTGCTATTTGCATGGCAGTAAAATCGGCGTTATCGTAGAACTGGCGAAATATGACGCGGAACTCGGTAAGGACGTCGCCATGCACATAGCCGCTAGCAAACCAATGTGTATTTCTGCTGAGCAAGTTGAGCCTGAAACTATCGAAAAAGAGAAAGAAATTTTCTTGGCGCAACAAGAAGAAAAAATGAAAGGAAAACCGGCGGATATCGTCGAAAAAATGATTTCCGGCCGCATTAACAAATTCTTGGCGGAAGTTACTTTGAAAGGCCAAGCCTTTATTAAGGACGATAGCAAAACCGTCGCTCAGCTTTTGAAAGAAAAAGGTAATTCGGTTGTCCGTTTCGCTCGCTTCGAGGTAGGCGAGGGTATCGAGAAGAAAGAGGAAGACTTTGCTGCGGAAGTGATGGCGCAAGTAAGAGGCTAAAACTCTTGAAATAACCCGGTTTCGACCGGGTTTTTTCTATATGGAATTGATTGCGTTAAATCTCGGCCGTGGATACTTCGATTATGAGTCAGACTATTTGTAAAAGAATTTTGCTTAAATTGAGCGGAGAAGCGTTGATGAGCGAAAAGGGGGGAAGTATCGATCCCGATATCGTTCAACGTTTAGCGCAAGAGGTTAAAGATTTATGTGATGCCAATATTCAGGTCGGTTTAGTGATCGGTGGAGGCAATATATTGCGCGGTTCGGAAAAAGCCTCCGAAGGATTGAATCGGGTCACTAGCGACCAAATGGGCATGCTGGCCACGGTCATCAATGCTCTGGCGATGCAGGATGCGTTGGAGTATTTAGGCCAGCCTGTGCGGGTTATGACGGCACTGAAAATTAACCAGGTTTGCGAAGATTATATTCGCAGACGTGCCGTGCGGCATCTGGAAAAAGGCCGGGTGACGATCTTTGCAGCCGGCACGGGTAATCCGTTTTTTACCACAGATACCGCGGCGAGTCTGCGCGCTATTGAAATCGATGCCGAATTGATGATTAAGGCGACCAAAGTAAAAGGCGTCTATTCCGCCGATCCTAACAAAACGGCCGATGCCGTATTTTACCCGCGTTTAACCTATGACGAAGCGATAGATCAAAGGTTGAATGTTATGGATACCACGGCTTTGGTGTTATGCAGGGATAATAATCTGCCCATGCGGGTAATGAATATCTTTGAGCCCGGAGCGGTGATGCGTTTGATGCGCGGTGAAGATATCGGTTCTCTAATCGTGAGGAAATAAAATGATCAGTGATATTCAACAAGATGCGGCAGCGCGTATGGCGAAAAGCATAGAAGCGTTGCAAAGAGCGTTTACTAAAATCAGAACAGGAAGAGCTCATCCTAGTTTGTTGGATCAAATTACCGTCAGCTACTATGGTGCCGAGTCGCCGTTGTCCCAAGTCGCCAATGTCTCGGTCGAGGATGCCAGGACTTTGAAAGTAGTGCCCTGGGAAAAAGGTATGGTTCAAGCTATCGAAAAGGCTATCATGTCGTCCGGACTGGGTTTGAATCCGGCAACTCAAGGTACCGTTATTCGTATTCCACTGCCGGCATTGACGGAGGAGCGGCGTCGGGAACTGGTTAAAGTGGTAAAAAATGAAGCCGAGCAAGGCCGCGTCTCGATTAGAAATGTTCGTCGCGATGCAAATGCTTCGATCAAAGAGGCTTTGAAAGAGAAACTAATTTCCGAAGACGACGCACGTCAAGCCGAAGAAAAAATTCAAAAATTGACGGATCAATATATTAAAGAAGTCGAAAAGTATCTCGAAGAGAAAGAAGCCGATTTACTGTCAATGTAAACTTTATTGAGGATAAACATGTCGGACCAGCTTGGCAGCAAGATGATAGCGAATGGCGATAACCCGCGACATATTGCCATCATTATGGATGGCAACGGCCGTTGGGCACAGAAACGGATGATGCCACGAATCATGGGCCACCATGCCGGCGTTAAAGCGGTTAGAAACATTGTTGAATATTGCGCAAAGGAAAACGTTGAAGTTCTGTCGCTGTTTGCCTTTAGCAGTGAAAATTGGCGGAGGCCGAAAGAAGAGGTTAGTTTGCTAATGGAGCTCTTCATGAGCACCTTGCAAACTGAAGTTGATAGATTGGATAAGAACAACATACGCTTGCGCATTATTGGAGACAAAAGCGCATTTCACGATCAGTTACAAGTCAAAATCCGGGAAGCGGAGCAACAGACCGCGGGTAATACCGGTTTAACTTTGGTGATAGCCGCTAATTACGGTGGACGATGGGATGTTGCGCAAGCGGTCCGAAAGATCGTTGCCGGTATCAAAGCCGGCGAGATCGACGAACAAGCCATCAGTGAACAACTGATTAGCGAGCATTTAGTCACTGCAGATTTGCCCGAGCCGGATTTGTTCATTCGGTCGGGCGGAGAAGAGCGCGTTAGCAATTTTTTGCTCTGGCAACTAGCGTACACCGAGCTTTTCTTCACCGACGTGTTATGGCCGGATTTTAATCGGGCGATGATGCAACAAGCCATCGATAGTTTTAAAGGACGCCAGAGGCGCTTTGGCCATACCGGCGAACAAATTATTGATAAACGTATTCTGTAGAAATTTTCATAATCATAATAACTAGAAAGCAAAACCATGTTAATACAACGCATTATAACGGCTTCGGTGCTGGCGGCCGTTGTCATTCTCGCAGTATTTGAACTGCCGGCGAGTTATTTTTCATTATTCATCGCTGCCGTCACGTTAGGGGGGGCGTGGGAATGGTTATCGCTGACCAACATCGAAAAAATCACCCAAAAAATTTTGTTTTTTGTGGCATTGGTTATCCCCATGTTGGGAGTGAGCTACTGGACCGTGTTATTAGAGCTATTAAGCGAAGCCATGGAATGGCCGGAAATCAAAGATTATTCAGACGCATTGGAATGGTTTGTCATTGCGCCGGTATTGTTTTGGTTGTTGGCGATGGTCGTGATCAGACAGGCGGCGCCGCAATTGTTGCAAATGGAATTTAAATCTTCGTTTCAAGTATTCGTTGGTTGGTTGGTACTGTTGTCGGCCTGGATGTTTATGAGTAAATTGCGGGCCTATTATGGTTCAGGCATGGTGCTGTATTTATTTATTTTAATTTGGGCGGCCGACATAAGCGCTTATTTCGCCGGAAAAAAATGGGGCAAGGACAAATTAGCTCCGGAAATTAGCCCCGGAAAAACAACTCAAGGCATGTATGCGGCATTAATTTCTGCTGTGGTTTGCGGAATGGGATTTTGGATTTACGGCAAGCTGACCAGCCAGGATTCCGGTGAATCCGTGGAAGAATCGCTCAGATTTTTAGATGAGCTGGTGTTTACCGATATGTTGGTATTGTCGGTTTTTACCGTATTAGTGTCGATATACGGAGATTTGTTGTTCAGTTTGGTAAAACGGCGTAAAGGAGTTAAAGACAGCGGAAACTTGTTGCCAGGCCACGGCGGCATATTGGATAGAGTTGATAGCCTGATTGCTGCCGCTCCATGTTTCTATGCCGGTATTTTGTTGATAGGTCGGATTTTCTACTCATGAAAGGTATTTGCATACTTGGAGCCACCGGCTCGATCGGTGTTAGCACGCTGGATGTCGTGTCGCGTCATCCCGATCAATATCGCGTAGTCGCGTTAACCGCCAACGGTAATATAAATACCTTGTTCGAGCAGTGTCTGGCGCATCATCCGGAATACGCTGTGGTGGTGATGGAAAGCCAGGCGGAAGAATTTAAACAACGCATCGCCTCGTCAGCCGTGGCCGATATTAAGGTGCTGGTCGGGCCGGAAGCTCTGCAGCAAGTTGCGACGTTGGATAATGTCGATGCGGTCATGGCGGCGATTGTTGGTGCTGCGGGCTTATTACCCACACTGGCGGCAGCTAAAGCCGGTAAAACCGTATTGCTGGCAAACAAAGAAGCGTTGGTCATGTCCGGCCAAATCTTTATGCAGGCCGTCAACGATTCCGGGGCGGTTCTGTTACCAATCGATAGCGAGCACAATGCGATTTTCCAATGTATGCCGGCAGGCTACACGACAGGGCGCAGAGCTGAGCAGGCTAGAAGGATCTTATTAACGGCATCCGGCGGGCCGTTCCGTAAAACGCCTCTCGAAACATTGCCGAATGTTACGCCGGATCAAGCTGTCGCCCATCCGAAATGGGATATGGGGCGGAAAATTTCGGTCGATTCGGCAACGATGATGAATAAAGGCTTGGAACTGATCGAAGCCTGCTTATTGTTCAATATGAACCCTGATGATATTCAGGTCGTCATTCATCCACAGAGTATCATTCATTCGATGGTGGATTACGTCGACGGCTCGGTACTGGCGCAGATGGGCAATCCCGATATGCGTACGCCGATTGCTCATGCGATGGCCTGGCCGCAGCGGTTCGATTCCGGCGTAATGCCGCTGGACATATTCGAAGTGGCTCATATGGAGTTCGAGAGACCGGATTTGCAGCGTTTCCCTTGTTTGCGCCTGGCATATGAGGCCATCAAAGCGGGCGGCATTATGCCGACCGTATTGAACGCGGCGAATGAAATTGCTGTCGAAGCTTTTTTAAATGAAAAAGTAAGATTTACCGACATCGCTATCATTATCGAACGTAGTATGGCCCGGTTCGGACCGGATGATGCCGACAGTTTGGAACTGGTATTGCAAGCGGACCGCGAAGCACGTGAAGTCGCGAAAAACGTGATTAACTCTTTAGTAGGCTAATGGAAACTCTGCATACCCTATTTTATTTTAGCGTCGCGATCGCGGTCCTTGTCGCGTTTCACGAACTGGGCCACTTTTGGGTAGCCCGTAAAATGGGGGTCAAAGTGATCCGTTTCTCGATCGGCTTTGGCAAAAAACTATGGTCCTATCAGAGATCGCCGGAACAAACCGAATTCGTCATATCCGCCGTGCCGTTGGGTGGTTATGTCAAAATGGTCGACGAGCGCGAAGGCGAGGTTGAACCCGCCGATCTGCCGTACGCATTTAATCGGCAGTCGGTAGCGGTCAGGACGGCCATTGTTGCCGCCGGTCCGTTGTTCAACTTGATACTGGCCATGTTTTTATTCTGGCTCGTCATGGTGATAGGCGAGCTTGGCATCCGGCCCATCTTGGGGAAAGTCGAAAGTGGTACCTTGGCAGCGGAGGCAGGCTTTCAAGCCGGCGATGAAATTCTTAGCGTGAATCAAAAGTCCACCCCCACTTGGACCTTGGCGCTGGATGAGCTGTTCTCAGCCGCTATCGGCGGGGAAAGAGATATCGTAATCGATGTTAAAACGGTCGATGACGAACAGAAATTTCGGGTAATCAATCTTCAGGATGAGGATGTAAAAAGCCCGGAAGTTCTGAACGAACGCCTTGGATTTAAGCCATGGATGCCGAAAATCAAGCCGATTATCGGTAAGTTGCTGGATAACGGTTCTGCAAAACAGGCAGGATTGCAGGCCGGAGACTTAATCGTGAGTGCCGACGGCCAGCCGATCACTGAGTGGCAACAATGGGTCGAATTTGTGCAAGCAAGGCCCGAGATCCCTATCCATGTCGTTGTCGAGCGCAACGATGTAAGAACAGAATTGCAACTTACGCCTCGTAAAGAAGAGCAGGAAGACGGCAAGGTGATCGGCAAAATCGGTGCCGGAGTAGAAATACCCGACGATTTGATGAATAGCATACAGATCGAATATTCCTTGACACCGATTGCGGCTATTCCCGCAGCTTTTCAACGAACTTGGTTTTACGCCGTCAGCACGTTAAAAATGATCGGTAAAATGTTTATCGGGACCGCCTCGGTCGAAAATTTGAGCGGACCTATCAGTATCGCTCAATATGCCGGACAGTCGGCCCAGATAGGTTTTACCGCCTTTCTAAAGTTTTTAGGATTGGTTAGCGTTAGTCTCGGCGTATTAAATTTGCTTCCCGTGCCGGTTTTAGACGGCGGGCATTTGCTATTTTACGCCGTAGAAGCAATTAAAGGCAGTCCGGTGCCTGACCGCTTGCAATTGTATTTCCAGCACGTAGGCATGTTTTTGCTGATTTCATTGATGGCGCTCGCCCTGTTTTTGGACTTGGGCCGGTTGATTCATTAGTGTTGAACAAATCCTTGTTTTCTAAGTCCATCCCATTCATTCACAACTGAACCCTGCGAAATGAAAAAAATATTGCAATTACTCGTCGCCGCGACAGCGGCGTTTGCGGCCCATCATGTGCTGGCCGATGAAGCCGCCATTAGAAAATCGATAGGCGAGTCTATGCCGCGTGCGCAAATTGATTCGATACAACCGACTGAAATCAAGGGGCTTTATGAAGTCGTCACCGGCGGCAGTATTTTTTACTCGTCTGAGGATGGCCGATACTTGCTGCAAGGCCAGTTATACGATGCAGTTGCAAAGAAAAATATCACGGAAGACAAATTGGCCGACGTAAGGAAAGCGGCTCTGGACAACATCGGTGAAAAAAACATGATTGTCTTTAAACCGGAAGCGAGCAAGCATTCCGTGTCGGTGTTTACCGACATCGATTGTGGCTACTGCCGTAAGTTACACTCAGAAATCGATCAGTATCTGGACCAAGGTATTACGGTACGCTATTTGTTTTTTCCAAGGGCGGGCAAGGGTTCGGAGTCGTATGCCAAAGCCATTTCAGTTTGGTGTGCGGACGATCGGCAAAAGGCGCTTACGGCCGCTAAGAAAGGCGAATCGTTGCAAACAAAAACTTGCGACAATCCCATTGATCAGCATATGAAGTTGGGTGAAGCATTCGGTATGAGCGGCACGCCTATGATCGTGACAGAGAAAGGCAACATTTTGCCGGGGTATGTGCCTGCGGGCCAATTAGCAAAAATTTTGGACAGCGAATAAATTAGTTTGTGACGGTTTGCCCGCCGCATTTTCCGGTTGTCATAGTCCGATGCGTGGATTCGGCATTCGTCCGCGTCTTGATGAATCAACATTCAGTGTTTTTCCGAATCGGAAATGTTTGAGCTTAATGTTCGGTTGTCATTGTCGTTTTTGCCTTAATCAGGGTTTCCAGTGCCTCGGGATAAAGGAAATGAATTATTTGCCGCTCCAATTCCGCGCCGATAGGGCCGAGAGCGGTTTTGAGCATGGCCGCATGGGAATCGAATAGCGTATTGGCTTGCATGCTGGAAATTGTCAGCAACGGTTCGAGTTGACTTAATATCTTTCCGACTTCCGACCAATCAATTTCCCTCTCTGTTCGGCAATCGGCCGCGGTATTTGCCAAGTCGGTACCGTAGGCGGTTTTTAACCGCTGCAATTCGACTTTCAAGTCGTCGGCTAAATGTTTCATTTCGGTCGGTTCGGCTTCGCTTTCGATAGCTTTTTCCAATTGTGCGGCAATTTGTTCCATACCCGTTACGCCAAGATTGCCTGCACTCCCTTTAAGGGTATGCGCGGCAAACAGCGCTTTTTGCCTATCATTTTTATCGATTTGCTCAATCAGACCGGCCAAATCTGCGTCGCGTTCAAATAGGAAGCAGCGCAGGAGACTTAAGTATTTGTCTCGGTGGCCGTTTAATGCTTTTAGCCCATGTTCGATATCCAAGCCCGAGGCCGTCATGAGATTTGGAGGGAATTGACTTTTTTCTTCGGTTTGGAGGCCGCATGGGACAGGGTTAGCGTTGGGTAACCAGCGTAGCAAGGTCGCGTAAAGTTGATCCGGATCGACCGGCTTTGCGACAAAGTCATTCATGCCGGCCTCGTAACAGCGTTGCCTATCCTCGTCGAAGGCATTTGCCGTCATAGCCAAGATTGGGATCGCGGATCTGCCTGCTAATGTGCGGATGGCGCGAGTGGCTTCTAATCCATCCATGCCGGGCATTTGCATATCCATCAAGATCAGATCGTAGTTGCAAGCACGCGCCAGTTTCACGGCCTCTAAACCGTCGGCGGCGACATCAACCTTCAGTCCGACTTCATGGAGCAACTCTAAAGCAACTTCTTGGTTGATCTTATTATCTTCCGCCAGCAAAATAGTCGCGCTCGCCGGAATCGCCTGTAAGTTGTTCGCCGCGGCAATCGCCGTTTCGCAGAGTTCATCCAAGTCCAATTTACTCTTGCCGAGACGGGCCGTAAACCAGAAAGTGCTGCCTTGACCGGGTAGGCTTTGCGCGCCTACTTCGCCATCCATCAGGCGTGCAAGTCGCTTGGTAATGGCTAGTCCAAGTCCGGTGCCGCCATAACGGCGCGATGTTTTGCTATCGGCCTGCTCAAAGGCACCGAACAAGTCAGCGATTTTTTCAGGTGGAATGCCGATTCCGGTATCGTTCACCTCGAAACGGATTAACACGTCTTCTGCAGTTTCTTCTATCCGGCTAAGGTTTACGACGATTTTACCTTGCTCGGTAAATTTGACCGCATTAGACAGGTAATTCAACATGGCTTGCGCCAGGCGAGTCGAATCGCCGACTAGAACAGGAGGGATAGAGTCTCGATCCACATCGAGCTTTAACTTCTTTTCGCGAAGGCCGGATCCAACCATAGAAAGAACATTATCCAGCATTCGGTCAAAAGCGAAGTCGGTACGATTTAGGGTCAGTTTATTCGCTTCTATTTTAGATAAGTCCAGAATGTCGTTGATTACGGCCAGCAGGTGTTGCGATGCGTCGACGATTTTTTCCAATTTTTCCGTTTGGCCGTTCTGAGGACTATTGCGACGCAACAAATGCGTGATGCCGACGATTGCATTCAACGGGGTCCGGATTTCGTGGCTCATGTTCGCAACAAACGCACTTTTTGCGGCATTCGCGGCTTCAGCGGCCAATTTGGCCTCTTGCAATTCCGCTGTGCGGGTCGCGACGAGTTCCTCTAAATGATCACGATATCGCTTTAATTCGTGATCGAGTTGCTTCTTGTCCGTAATGTCTTTGATTACGCCGTCATAAGATAGCAGTGTGCCGCCGTTATCCCGAAACAGGATGGCCGTATCGCTAATCCAACGCAATTTGCCGTCTTTGCGATAAATACAATGCTCTATTGGTTCTACATCCCGGCCCGAAAGAATTTTATGAACGTGTTGCAGCAACCGCTCGCGGAATTCCGGTACTACCATTAGCATCCATAAATCGGGGTTGGCGGCGAACTCTTCCATCGAATAGCCGGTGACCGTTAAGCAGGCCGGGCTATGTACGGTTTCAACCGGAATACCGTTTTCGATGCGGACCGTATAATGATAGTCGGTTAAGCCTTCGGTGATACGGCGGTAGCGCGCCTCGCTTTCCCTCAAGTTTTCCTCGATCCGCCTGCGTTCGGTAATGTCCTCTTTAACCGCCAAATAATGGCTGATTTGGCCATCGCTTTGGTGAATCGGAGAAACACTGGCCGATTCGATGTATTCGCTGCCGTCTTTGCGCCGGTTTATGAATTCGCCCTTCCAGCATGCGCCTAGGTTTAGCGTTTTCCACATGGCGTCGAAACATTCCCTCGGGGTTTTGCCGGAACTTAAGATCCGCGGGTTTTTCCCCATGACTTCCGCCTTGGTATAACCGGTAACGCCGACAAATGCGTCGTTGACGTATTCAATATGGTTTTCGAGGTCGGTGATGACGATGCTGACGGGACTTTGCTCCACGGCGAGAGACAGCTTACGGACCAATTCCTCCGAGGACTTGCGTTCGGAAATGTCGCGCAAAATCATGCTGGTCCATATTTCACCGCTCGGGCCCCTAAAGATTTGTGCCAGTACTTCGGCTGGAAACTTAATGCCGTTGGCACCGATCAGGGCTAACTCGCCTCTAAAACGGTCGGTACGGTCGCGTTCCTCGATCGCTGTTGCGACACGCGGATCCTCTGGGTCCAGGATCGTGTGCCGGGCCTTTTCCCGCAGAGTTTGGTCGCTGAGCCCGAACAGGCGCCGGGCTTCCGGATTGGCCGCCAAAATGCAGCCGTCGGACGAAGTCAACAATATCGCGTCGAGGCTATTGTCAAACAGTAGGCGATATTGAATCTCACTATGTTGAAGCGCCTGTTCCGTGACTTGCAGATTAGTCTTGGTTCGCAGACTCATGACGCCGTATGCGATGTCACCGGCCAGCTCGTTCAGTAAATTAACCTCCTGCCGGTCAAAACTATTGGCTTCCGACGAATAGATGCTGAGTACGCCGAAGGTATCGCCGTCGTCAGTGGTCAACGGCAGGGCAATAGTTGCAACATAACCATCCGCGGACATGAGTTCTTTCCACGAGTCCCACTGCGATTCGGCATCGAGGTCCCGGCAGATTTGAGTCGATCCGGCGTAAAAGGCGGCCGAAATGGGAGAGGAATTGTCTTCGGGAAGATTTGAAACGCCGATGGCTGGCAGGAGGCTATCAGACATGTTGCCGCACCATACCGCCGATCCGCCCGGCGTATCCGCCGTATTGTTTTTATAACTAATGGTCGCTAATGGATAGCCGCTATTGTCGACGATTGTTTGTACGGCGCGTTCAAGCAGTTCCTGCTCCGTGGCCGCCCTTACCAATACTTGATTGCACGCCGACAAGGTCATGAGCGCACGATTGACCTTGGCTAACTCCGCGGTGCGTTTGTTTACCTGCTGCTCCAAGCTGTCGTTTAATAAATTGAGCTGGGCGTGAATGTTGACCAGTTCGTGGTTTTGTTGGAGGGTGTTTTCGTATAAGGATAGCATCAGGTTCAATATCTGCTGGCCGCCACCGGTCAGGGAGTGGCGCTTTCCGCCATAGCCGACAATCTCCCTGCGTCTTTCGTCCTTACGCCGTCTTTGGATAGGGGCGTCCAACAAAGCGTTGATGCGCTCTAACAGTCTGTCGACTGCGTAGGGTTTGATGATATATGCGTCTGCGCCGCAGTTAATCGCCTGAATGATGTCTTCGGGTTCCGATAACACGGTGAGTAGGATGATGGGGATGTTCCATAAATCGTCGTCGAATTTAAAGGTACTGCACAAGCGGTAGCCGTCCATCATCGGCATGTTGATGTCGCTCAACACTAATAGCGGGCGTTCGCTGCGAGCGATGTTTATAGCCTCAACACCGTTGTACGCCACGCAGACCTTATAGTTTGCCAAGGCCAGGGTGCGGCGAGTCAACTCCGCTTCTACCGGACTGTCTTCGACCAGCAAAATGGGAGACTTGCTTTTCATGTGAACAAGAGATGATTCAAGGTTTTCCGTCATGAGATTTCCTTCAATTTTGCTCTGTGTCCGCGGTAAGATCGGACTTGCTTAAGGCTACCAGCGCCGCGGAAATCAAATCCAACGGCAGCTGATGTGCAACCGCCCTCAACGCGATCGCCGCTTGCGGCATACCATAAACCACGCTGCTCGCTTCGTCCTGTGCAATGGTAACGCCGCCCGCGGCCGCGATTTCAGCCAGGCCGGCGGCACCGTCATTGCCCATGCCCGTTAACAGCACACCTGCACTGGCCGCGCCGTAGCGGTGTGCGGCCGCTTTCATCGACACGGTGATCGAGGGACGATGGCCGTCATAGGCTGGGGCCTCGGATAGCATGAAACGTCCGAATTCATCGAACTCGGAATGAGAATTTCCCGGCGCGAAATAGATGACTCCGCCCTCCGGCATCTCGCCGTGAATTGCTTGGCGTACCGGAAGCGGCGACACTTCTGCCAGCCAGCGGACTAACTCCGTTAAAAAGTCAGTACCGATGTGTTGAATGCAGAGCAGTGGTATCGGGAACGTTCTCGGCAAAGCGCGCAGTATGGCGTGCAATGCTTGAGGTCCGCCGGTAGATGCGCCGATGACGGCGATTTTGACCGGAACCTTGGCGTGCAAAGCCGGTAATCGTCCGGATCCGGGCTGCGCACCGGCCGAAACATCCGTTTTAATACGGAACACATGCACGCCGGCGACTACGCGAATCTTTGAAGCTAGGCTCTGAGCCAGTTCGTCACGGTTCATCGTCAGGATGTCGCGCGGTTTAAGAAAAACGTCTATTGCACCGGCTTCAAGCAAACGAAACACATTCGGCGAATCCGGCGGTACCGAAACACTTATGACCAGAATGGGGCGTGGATGAGATGCCATTACTGCGCGGGTCAATTCTAATCCGTCCATAGTCGGCATATGCAGATCGGTACAGATCACGTCGGGATCGAGCGCGGGAATCGCTTTCAAAGCTTCTTTGCCGTCGCCGGCAGTGCCAACGACTAGAATATCGGCGGAGCGACGCAGTAGGCTTTGCAGAATATGCAACACAATGGCTGAATCGTCGACCAGAAGTACGCGTATCATAGGGAGATTAATCTATTCAGGATGTCGAGTAACACGCGTTGGTCGAATGTCGGCTTGGGTATGTAGGCATTGGCACCGACATCGAGTCCGCGCCGTTTATCTTCGTCGGAAGCCAAACTGGTGACCAATATCACCGGCAGATCTTGATATTTAGGATTTGCGCGGATGCGTTCAGTAAGAGTCAGTCCATCCATGTTGGGCATCGAAATATCGGCGACTACTGCCGCAAATGGCCGGCTGTTCAATTGGTTCAACGCATCCATGCCATCGACCGCGGTGATGACTTCGTAATCAGCGTCTTCCAGGATGCGTTTTTCCATCGCGCGGATCAGTGCCGAATCCTCCGTCAGAAGCACGGCCGGCTTTGCTCGCGGCCGTCCCGCTTTTTGTGTCGCGCCGTGTTTACCGTGTCCGGCAAGTGCGATTTTATGTGCCGAACTCAGCAGATCCGGGGGATTCAACACGACGCAGATTTCGCCGCTACCCAATATGGCTAATGCGGAAACATTGCGGACGCGTTTCAACGGTGCTCCCAGCGGTTTAAGTACGATTTCTTCTTCATCCGGCAAATCGTCCGCCAGCAACCCAAAGCATACGCGGCCAACCTGCAACACCACGCAGGCTAAGGCATTTGTTTTGCCCCGGTCCATCGCCTGTGTTTCCGTGGCGAGTTCTAACAAATCGGCCAGATGGTAGACTATCACGGCGGCATCATGCAGCAGTATGGCCGGGCGGCCGTCCAGCGTGAATATCTGTTCCGGTTTGACCCAAAGCGAGGTATGAACAAATTCGACGGGAAAACCATAAAGCCGGCCGGCAACGCTGGCCATGAGTATGCGCGCGGTTGCCAAACTTAACGGCAGGCGCAATTTCACCGTTAGGCCTTTTCCTAAAACCGATTCCAGGCTGATATTCCCCTTCAAGCGCTCGACGTTGACGCGCACTACATCGAGGCCGATGCCTCGTCCCGACAACGCCGTAGTGTAACGGCAGGTGGAAAAACCCGGCATAAAAATCAACTGCTGCATTTGTTGTTGAGTGATTGCCTTCGGCGATTCCTCATCGGCTAAGCCTCGGCGGGCGGCCTCTTGCCGGATTGCTTCGGCATCCAGGCCGCGGCCGTCGTCGCTAACCTCGAGCAGCACGTGACCATCTTCGCGGAAGACTCGTAAGCTCAAGGTTGCGATGCATGACTTATTCACTTGCAGCCGCTCGCTAGGGGATTCGACGCCGTGATCGACAGCATTGCGGATCAAGTGCATCAAGGGGTCTTTCATTTCTTCGAGGATGCGCTTGTCCACCGTAATATCGCCGCCTTCGACAACCAGGTCGATTTCTTTGCCTTGTTCTTTGGCCAGGTCACGGACCATGCGGGGAAACAAGGCGAATAGCGTAGATAATGGTAGCAAGCGTATATTGCTGACTTGATCGCCGAGTCGTTGCGCAATGGATTGAAGACGGGCGTTATCGTCGAAAAAGGCGTCGCGAGTTTGCTTAAGTAGACAGCCGAAACGTTTGCTCTTATCAGCAAATGTATCAATTTGAAGTGCCGAATTCGGGCTATTGGCGTACTGTTTGCGCTCCAACTCCGCCCAGCGCTCCAGCAGTTCTTCCATCAGCGACAAACGGTGTCGGGTCTGCCCTTGGATTACCGATAATTCGCCCACTTGAGTCAATAAGTCATCGAGCTTACGGGTTTCAACGCGGACTGTGTCCAGATAGAAAGGTTCGGCGGCGGCATTGCCATGAACGGAAGGCGGTGCCGGCGTAGGTGTAGGTAGAGGCGGGGGCGGTGGAGAGGGCCGATGGGTTTGTCCGGATTTTGCTTCAAGAGGCGGGGCGGCGGAGGTTTGCACGATGGGTGACATCGACGGTTCGGCGCCCTTATCGGACGTTTCGCCGGGCTGACGCTCTTCGCCTAGCGCGTCCAGCACGCGCCGGCGCAAATCGGCCAGGCAGGCATTCATCTTTTCGATTGTTTGCGGCGTCAGTGATTCCCGGCCTTTGCGGGCTGCGTTGAAGATTGATTCCAAGCGGTGGGCGGCGGTTTCGATCTGGGTCAGCCCCAGCATGCTAGCCGCACCTTTTAAGCTATGAGACTCCCGAAAGACCTCTTCCAATAGTTCCGGAGCGGCCGGCGTCTTTTCAAGACGCAGCAGACCATTATCAAGACGGGCTAGGTGCTCCTCGCTTTCGGCTTTAAAAAGCTTTTGTAGTTCCGGATCGGCGATCATGCTATCCACTCGTTAAACGATAGACTTCAGGTTTTCCGCCGCCCGATTTATGTTTTGTATGCCTAACTTGGTCTGGCAAATACCGGCGGCGGTTTCCTTTACGCCGGCGGCTATGCTGTTCGTGGCTTCGACCACTTGGTTGAAGGCGGCTGATTGTTGCTTGGCGTTAAACATGACTTGTTGCACGTTTTCGTTGGTGCTTTTGGCGAGGCTGGCCAAGCTATTGAACAGTCCGGCGACTTTCTGTACGGCCTGTGTCACTTCGTTGACGGTACGCGTGCCGTTTTCTGTCATCATAATCGAGGAATTGGTGGCTTTCTGTATGTCGGCCACCAGCAATGCCGTTTGTTCCGCTGATTTCTTGCTTTCGTCTGCGAGTTTTCGAATTTCACTCGCGACTACGCCGAAGCCTTTACCGTGTTCGCCGGCTCGCGCTGCCTCCACGGCGGCATTCAAAGCCAGCATATTGATTTGCCCGGCCAAGTCTTTCAGTACCGTCGCTATGCCGCCGATTTGCCCGGACTGCTCGCCTAAATGCAGAATTTGCTGTGCCATCGAGCCGATTTTTTCATTTAAGTTGTCCATTGCGGCAACGGCCTGTCGGGTGGCTTCGTCGCCTTGCGCGGTAGCAGCACCTGATTTTTCGGTCATCGCCGCCGCATTAGCCGCTTGCTCCGCTGATTTGCGCGACGAAACCGATAGCTCTTCAATGGTCGCGGACGTTTCGTTAGCCGCCGCCGCTTGTTGGCTGGCGGTGCGTTCGTGCTCGTTAACGCTTGCGTCAATTTCTCTGGAAGTCGAGGCCAGAACATTGATTACTTCATTGAGTGGACGCATGAAGTTTCTATTGATGAAAAACAGCACGGCAATTCCGATGGCCAGCGATAAACAGCTCCCGCCCACAATCGTAAGCCAAGAAACTCTATGAACGGTTTGCGTTTGTTCCATCCGCTGATTCAGCAGCTTGCTTTCCTCATTATTCATTTCATCTTGTTTGGCTCTGATGTTATCCATGATTTCTTTGCCTTTTCCCGATGATACGATCTGCAGCGCTTCTTGTTTGCTACCTGTTTTCTGCAATGAAACGGTTTGAGCCATGATGTTAAGTTTCTGAGTGACTAAATCGGCTATCGTTCTAAGGCGATCGACTTGGGCCGGATTGTCCTTAATCAATTCCCTGATGTTGCTTAGATCGTCATGAACGGCATGCTGCACATTCTGGTAGGGTTGCAGAAATGTTTCGTTGTCGGTGTATAAATAGCCGCGGTAACCGGTTTCGGCGTCAACCAGATGACGCAAGAGTTTTTCTAACTGTCCACGAACTTCGTAGGTATGTGAGACCCAAAACATGCTTTGTGCCAACTCATTTGTCGTCACGAACGATGCCGTGCCGTTGATTATCAGCAATGCCAAAATACCGCTAAAACCAAGCCGGATAATTTTGTTCATTCCAGTTTGTTTCTTGTCCATAATTCACCTCAACATGATTGATTGCCTGTTGCGACGGTATCTATACGTTTTCGTCGACTATCCATTCCGGGCGTGCTAACAGAGCGGGCAGAT
The DNA here is from genome assembly GCF_054172045.1 of Methylomonas sp. MgM2. Taxonomy (NCBI): domain Bacteria; kingdom Pseudomonadati; phylum Pseudomonadota; class Gammaproteobacteria; order Methylococcales; family Methylococcaceae; genus Methylomonas; species Methylomonas sp. MgM2. The sequence continues at coordinate 83,513 of NZ_JBSYXO010000022.1, forward strand.
TCAGAACTGTCATGGTTTTACCGTCGTACGACGCGGTACCGATCGTTTCCGCTTCGCATTGCTCGATTAACGCCGAAGGCGGTGGGTGCAATGATTCGCTGTGTAAATAGACAACATCGCGCACATCATCTACGGCAACGCCAATGAGTTGGTCGTCAACGCCGGAAGCGGGCGCGGCCGAGACGCGGACAACCAAAGCTTTTCGGCATTGGGGAGAAGATGCGAGATTCAGGGCGCGGCGCGGGTCTATCAGGGTCAGCAACTTACCTCGCAAGCTCATGGCGCCTAGGATATGCGGCGGGCAACAAGGGATAGGACTCAGTTGGCTTATGTTGCAAAACTCCTGCACGGTGTTGAGCTCTATTCCAAAATATTCGCCACTGATTTCGATAACGGCCAGTCCTAAAAGCGGTACATTCTCCTCGGCTATGCTTTTTCGTAAGGCCATGGCTCTGGCGCGAAACCTCGCACGAATTTCGCCGGCGAGTTCGGCATAGATTGGCCTGTTTGACGCTTTGTGCCTTCCTTTATAGTCTATGGCCGGCAATCGGGATTGTTTCATCAGTTTCGAAACATCGATTAGCGTCACTAACTCATCGGCTATACTGGCGATGCCGCTGGCCAAACGATCGAGACCATGGCGGATTTGTTCAAAACGGGGAGGGGGTTCGATCGCATCAGGCGACAGTTCGATGACGTCAAGCACCTCGCCGACCAGTAAGCCCATGGTCAGGTCGTCTTTGCTCAATACGATGACTTGGTCGTCGAGGCTGAGCGAGCGGGCTGCGTGGCCGAAACGTAGGCAGAGGTCGGTAACCGGAACGATACGGCCGCGCAAGTTGAACATGCCAATCACCCACGGCGGTGCTTCATCGATAGATGTCAGTTCGGGTAGCCGGACCGACTCAAGGACCTGCTTCGCGTCCAAACCGAAGCGCGTGCCATCGAGCTCGAAAATTAAAATGGTCTGCAGTTTGGCTTCCATTGTTTTTCCTAGGCTGAAGTGGACTCGGACAGCCGTTGCGCTATTTCTGCGGCGGTCATTTCGTATGGTTCGATCAATGTTTCGCTTGGTAGCTTGCGGATGATATTTAGGGCGGTACATCGCAGGCCTTTGGCCCGTGACAGGTCTTTGGCGCGTTCGTAAAGTGCCGCCAGTTCCAAAAGGGCGCCGGCGTTATCCGGTTCGAGGTAGAGGGTTTTTTCCAAGAATTCCGTGGCCTTTTGGAAGTCGCTTCTAAGTTGAGCAAGTTGTGCCATCAGAAAATGCGGGGCCGCCATCAGTGGCGCGGCAGCCAGGACATCACGACAGATTTGTTCCGCCTGATCGTACATGCCTTTATCGGCAAAGGATCGCGCCTTAGTCAATAAGGCGTCGACATCCGGTTCGGCCGGCGCTGCCGCGTTTGGCGGAAATGCGGCTGGCATCTTGACCGCGGATGATAGAGGGGCTGGCGGCTGCGTATCGGCGATGACGATAGGCGTTTCGGCCGGACTGGGAGAATGCCGTTGATGTACCACGCTCGCCGAAAACAATCTGCTTTGCATATTTGACATGGTGACGCCGGTGAGTTCGGCGTGTGCCGTCATCAGATAGCCGCCTTCGTTCAGAGTGGCCGCCAGCTTATTTGCAACCAAGCAGACGGTCTCGGCATCGAAATAAATGAACACGTTGCGGCACAGAATCAAATCCATATCCAACAGCTCGCCGCAAGGGAAAAGGGCGTCGCGCAGGTCAAAGCAGCGGAAATCGACCATACGGCGAATACGATCGTCCAGTTGCCATGCGCCGCCTTTCGACGAGAAATAACGCTGCTTCAACCCGGCCGGCATCTGGCGGAACGACCATGGTCGGTAGCTTGCTCGCTTGGCCTTCGCTAAAGCAACCGAACTAAGGTCGCTGCCGAGAATCAGAATTGACCAGTCTTCACGCCGGGGTAACAACAAGTCGATCGATATGGCTAGAGAGTAGGCTTCTTCGCCGCTTGCGCAGCCGGCGCTCCAAAGACGCAGGGTTTTATTTTTACTTTGGCGTTCGATGAGTTCAGGCAGAAGGCGCTGACGCAGCAAGTCGAATTGACCGTGATCGCGGAAAAAATAGGTTTCGCTGTTGGTGATCATCGGTTTTTTATCCGTCGAGAATGTGACGGCCTTGATATTGATGGGCAATGTCGACGAATTCATCGAAACACTCCGCAAACGCGTCGACAACGTCAGGATCGAAGTGGGTGCCCCGTTCGGAAATGATGATGTCGCGAGTTTTTTTTATGGGTATCGAGCTTTTATAACTACGAGGCGAGATCAGGGCGTCGAATACATCGGCGACCGCCATTAAACGTGCCGGAATAGGAATGGCGTTTTTTTTCAAGCCGTCCGGGTAACCGCTGCCGTCCCATTTTTCATGGTGAAAATGCGTTATTTGCTTGGCTATGTCGAGAAACTCGAGATTGCGGCCAGCATCGCGCAGGGCGCGTTCTATGGCTTGAGCTCCCAGCCAGCAGTGCGTTTTCATAATTTCCCATTCTTGATGAGTTAGTTTGTCCGGTTTAAGTAAGATCTGATCCGGAATCCCCACTTTGCCGATATCGTGTAGAGGCGCCGATTTGACTAAGAGGTTTACAACCTTATCCGTAAGCAGAGCCGAAAACGATGGATGAGACTGCAAGCGCCCGGCTAACAGGCGAACATATTCTTGGGTACGATGGATGTGGTAGCCCGTTTCCGGATCCCGCGTCTCGACTAGTTCGCCCAAGGCTCGGATGGTGACGTCTTGGATCAGTAAGATTTCCTGAGTGCGCGAAGCGACCTCGGCTTCCAAATAGGCGTTTTGATTGGCCAGTTGATCACGCGCGCGTTTGAGATCGAGCTGTGTGTGTATTCGGGCGAGCACGATAGGGGGGCGGTACGGTTTGGTAATGTAATCGACTGCGCCGAGCGTCAACCCTCGGGCCTCATCTTCGCAGGAGTCCAAACCGGTCACAAAAATAACCGGAATGTCTTCGGTAACAGGATCGTCCTTCAGCGTGGCGAGGATTTTATAGCCATCGATCTGCGGCATGATTACATCGAGTAAAATCAAGTCCGGTTTTTGCGGGCCTCTTGCAATCCGCAGGGCGCGCTCTCCGGAAGGCGCCGCTAATACCTGGAAATGCGGTTGTAATAAATTTCCTAGAGTAGTTAGATTGACCGGATCGTCATCCACAATAAGAATAGTGGCCGGTGACGAAACGGATCGTGAATCAATGTTTGTGACGCAATTTTGCAAGCGTTCCTCCATCTAGCACGGGCTAGATGTTCAATACATTTAGTCCTAGCATCTATTCTCGGTAAGTGCGCATTCACTATAGGTCAAAAGTTTTAAAAAGCCAGAGCCGATAAAATAGATATTTTCGTTAACAAACCTCATGACTTACGCTTTATTGATTAAGCACGGCTGTCGCCCTCCGTATGACAAAATTTCAAGCGCTCAGCCCGATGTTTCCTAATGTTATGTCGAATTTAATGACAAGCCTTGGTCGTTGGGTCGGTTTCGAATCAGGGCTGTCAATGCAATGATTCGAGAGATTTGATTGTATAAGGAGGCATCTTGCGCTGTCCGATTTATAAAAAACTATGTTAAATAACTTATATTGGTGAGGCAAATCCTCTATTTATTTTGTTTTTATTGTTGCTTAATTATAAAAATATCAATTAAAACAATTAAATAAATAGTGGCGTCTTTCGTGCTTTCCGTTCCAGGTCCTTTGAATTTTTCCGATGAGGTTGAGGTATGGCGCAGGAATTAATTTCTTCCAGCTACACAACGGCAGCACAGCAAATCAATACTGGCGCATTAATGTTGGGAGCCGGACTTGCTCTGACATCGATGATTTTAGTGCCGGCATTGGCTATGCGTCTGGGGTTGAGCGCTAGCTTGACGGGGGCTTTGAGAATCGCTTTGATGAAAGCATCGAGCCGTGCCGCTGCGACCCGGGTAACCGAGGATGTAATACAGCAACGCTTGTTACGTTGATTATTTGATCCGGGTTGGCGTGTTTTGGCTAATTGGGGTTGGGATGCTATTGAATGGACTCAATTTGCTTAGTCATTGTTTTGAACGCGCGGAGAGTTATAATAACAACCTTGCGTTAGGAAATTCTTAGAATACAGTCTGTATTGGCAATGAGCGATAAAAAAAAGCAGTGTGATCTTTGTGGTTTGGACGTTGAAGTGGAAGGTTTCGAACTAAAAACCACGGAAGGAGACAAACGATTTTGCTGTGAGGGATGCAAAGGAATTTATCAAATGTTGCATGAAGACCAGGTGTTATCAGAAGATTCCGAGACAGCTAATAACAGTTGATTAAACTTAAAGGATATCGAGATCTATGGCACACAATCACAATTCCAAGGAGACATCCATGAGCAAACAGGTCATGGCTGGTACTTTGGCGACTGCAACAGTCAGCACGGGGGGGAAGCTGATGAACAAAGCCTCAAAACATCCGGTTTTGGTATTTGGTTTGGGTATGGTTGCCGGTTTTTTTGTTTATAAATATCGAAAAGAGATTATCGCCAGCGCAACAAAAACAATCGATGCGGGCAAAGACTTTGTCTTACATCAAAAAGAAAATTTAGAAGATATTGTTGCCGAGGCGAAGGAAGAAAAGTAAGTTAACGCCTGAGCGGCTAATTATTGATCCTGGTGAAATTAATTGAAGCGGGCGGCCTGTCTTACGGGTTCGCCCGTTTTGTTTTTCTAAGCTATTGATATGGCGATCCAAAAAGAATTCGTTTTACGCTACAGAAGCGAAGGCCATGTGCGCTTTCAAATACCGCAACGGGCTAGCTCTATCCAGGTTGCACAATTAATTACCGATACAGTTGCCGCATTCGATGGAGTTGATTCCGTTCGTGTGTTTAGGCGGTCAAGAAAGATGGCCATTCATTATCGGGAAGACATATGCAGCTTCATTGAATTAGCCAGACAATTGCATATGGCCTTAGCCACCTTAGAGCAACAAGGTTGGTTTGCTCCTCTTGCCGTGATCGAAGCCCATGACCAGTCTCGCTTTAAGCTTCGAGGACGGTTAAAGAACAGCCGCATCAACCATTGGCTTGATGAAAAAATGACCGCCGCCAAGGAAACCGTACAAGCGGCTAGGATTGTCGGTAGACTGAGCACCAAAGGGCCCAAGGCTTTGATCAAAGATCCGGAGAAGGCCGTTATCGATTTTCTGAATGATATTTTGGTGCTGTACTTAATCAAAGTGCATTGGGCGCGGATTACCCAGCAATGGTTGGTGAAACCTTTTGCCTACCGTTATGAATGGCTGGCAACCTTTTATATGTTTTTCTTATTAGTGCGATCTCGCAGGCCTAAGCGATAACTTGATTGAGCCGATCCCGGCAAGGTTCGAATTACTGGCCGATCACTGTTCAGAGAAAACTATGGACTCCGAAACTCCAGACTACAAACATTTCGTTATTCAACATCAAATAAAAAACCGGCTTCGCATCATTACCCCGGTTTTGAAAAACGACCCGGAGCGCGGTTATATTTTTGAGATTTTGTTGAAAAAGCGGCCGGAAATCACTGGCGTACGGTCGGTATTTGCGATTGGTTCGGTGGCGATTGAGTTTGATTCCGGTCGTTTTCCTAAAAAAAACCTGTTGATCATGCTGGACGCTGTATTGGGCAATATCGCTCAGAAACAGCCGATAGTCAGAAACCATAAGAAAAAAGCCATCGAAGGCCCTGTGCAGCACATAGACATGGCTGTGGAAGGCATGACTTGCGCTTCATGTGCGTTGTTAATCGAGATGGTTTTGAAGCGGAACGAGCGCGTTAAAACGGCGAGCGTTAATTTCGCTACGCAAACTGTTAACGTGCTGGGGCAGTTGAGCAAAGCCGATGTGGCGCGTGAGATAGAAAAACTTGGCTACAGCACCTTGCTGGTTGATACCTTGTCCCAACGCAAACGGTTAATCGAAAAGGAGCAGCAGCGAATCGACGCGGCCCAGCGTCGATTCGTATGGGCTGGGCTTTTAACCATACCCGTGGTTGGCGTTGCGATGTCGATGGCGACATCCCGTTGGACGCATTGGTTACAGTTCGTGCTCACTACTCAAGTCGTTTTTGGGACGGGTAGTCAATTTTTTATCAAAGCCTATCGCTTGGCCAAGCAGCGGGCGGCCAATATGGATACCTTGATAGCGCTGGGTGTCGGTTCGGCTTATGGTTATAGTGTCCCGGCATTGCTGCGCCGTCGCGGCCATGTCTATTTTGAAGCGGCGGCCGCCATTATCACCTTTGTTCTATTAGGCCGCTTTCTGGAAGAGCGGGCAAAAGGTAAAGCCGGCGAAGCGATCCGCAAACTGGTTGACCTGCAACCGCAAACAGCGATTTTGCTGAAAGACGGCAAGGAAATTTTTGTCGACGTTGACGATATACAAGTCGGTGATTTAATGCTGATCAGACCGGGCGAGAGGATTCCTACCGACGGTCGCGTGGCGTTCGGTGTATCGACGGTTGACGAAGCCATGGTGACCGGTGAAAGCATGCCTGTCGTAAAAAATATCGGTGATGCCGTGATTGGCGGTTGCGTCAACGGCAATGGCGTGTTGCATGTAGAGGCGACGGCCGTCGGCATGGATACCGTGTTGGCGGGTATCGTCCACATGGTCGATCAAGCCCAAGCGGCTAAACTGCCGATACAAAAGCAAGTCGATAAAATTTCGGCGTTGTTTGTGCCGTCGGTCATGGTGGCTTCCGGCTTGACCTTGTTCGGTTGGATGGCCGTCGGAGTGCCTTTTGGAGCCGCCTTCGGCAACGCAATTACCGTGTTACTGATTGCCTGTCCATGCGCGCTCGGTTTGGCAACCCCCGCCGCAATCATGGTCGGAACCGGTCAGGCCGCCAAAAAAGGCGTCTATATACGCAACGGCGAAAGCTTGGAAGTCGCCAGTAAGCTGAATGCTATCGTTTTCGATAAAACCGGCACCATCACCGAAGGCCGGCCCAAAGTCAGTGAAGTGGCAAACCTATCGTCTCTGGATAATTTTGAGTTGCTTAGCCTGGCCGCTTCCGCCGAATTCGGTTCCGAACATTTCTTGGGCAAAGCCATAGTCGAATTTGCGCGTGAAAACAACATCGAATTGCAGCCGTGCAGTTATTTTTACAGTGAAACCGGACGTGGAATTCGCGCCGACGTGGACGGTTATAAGTTACTATTGGGTAACCGAGCGTGGCTGGAAAGTCAGAAGGTCGACGTCGCAACGCTGGATGCACAGGCGGACGTGTTTGCCGGACAGGGCAGGACGCCTGTTTATATGGCCATCAACGGCGAGCCGTCGGCAATTTTCGCCATTGCCGACAATCCTCGCGAGGAGGCATCGGCCGCCATTCAGCGTCTGCACGCCTTAGGTATAAAAACCCTGATGGTCACCGGCGATACGGAAAGAACGGCCTATTACATCGCCGATAAAGTCGGTATAGGCGATGTGGTTGCCAATGCCAAGCCCGAGGAGAAATTGCAGATCATTCAGCAACTACAAAGCGATGGTTTTCAGGTGGGTATGATAGGGGACGGCGTTAACGATGCACCTGCTCTCGCCGCGGCCAACGTCGGTTTTGCTATCGGCAGCGGGACCGATGTGGCTATCGAATCGGCGGATTTGACGCTGGTGCAAGGCGATATTACCAAGGTGACGGAAACCATAGAACTGAGCGGATTTACCATTCGAGTTATCAAGCAGAACCTGTTTTGGGCCTTTGGCTACAATACCGTCGCCATCCCGGTAGCGGCTTTGGGTAAACTCAATCCAATGATCGCTTCGGCGGCGATGGCTTTAAGTTCGGTTTCGGTCATAGTCAATTCATTAAGGCTAAATAAGTAAATGGAAAACACGATGGATGGCATGGATCATTCCGCCCATGCCGCGATGAATCATGATACGAATCACATGGATCATGCCATGCACGGCATGGCGGACCTTGCCGCATCGGCCGGATTTGATTATTCGCTGGCATTTGTAGCGGGTTTTTTAGGTAGCGGCCACTGTTTGGGCATGTGTGGGGCGCTGGTTTCAGGCTATTTCATGAACGCCGGCAAGACCAAGAGTTATCTGCCTTATTTTGCCTATCAGTTTACCCGTATCAGTGTCTATACCTTAGTCGGTGTATTGGCGGCTACGCTCGGCGTCGTATTGGTTTCAAGCGGTCTTTTCGGCAAACTGCAAAGTGTCTTGCAAATGTTGATCGGGGGTGTCGTGATTTTTTTGGCCCTGGGCATTCTGGGCTGGGTTCCATGGCAAGGCTCCATTCGATTGATACCGATGCAAGTCTTACGCAAAGGCTATGCGACCGCCAATCAAAAAGGGCCTGTTCTGGGGGCGATGATAGCGGGTTTCCTGAACGGCCTTATGCCTTGTCCTTTGACCTTTGCAATGGCGGTCAAGGCGACCACGGCAACCAACGTACTGGAAGGCGGAGCGCTGATGCTCACGTTCGGCGCGGGCACCTTGCCTATGATGCTGTTCATCAGTGTGGCGTTCAGCAAGCTGAGTGCAAAACTTCGTGGTTTTATGTATAAAACGGCTGCTATCATCATGATGTTCATGGGGCTTAATACGGTACACAAAGGCCTTAGTTTTTATTTGGATGAAGATTTTAGACACACGACTTTTTTGGTATTTGTAAAAAACCAATTGGACGCGATAGAGGTTTTCATCGGAGAAGCAATGGACTACATCGCAGGAATGATTGCCGTCATTCAGAACATGTGACATCGCCGCTTTTTTGCTTCGAGAGAGCTATTGGCTAGAGTTTTAGTTGCCGGTTGCGGCGATATCGGTTATCAAGTCGCGCTAGCCTTGGTGCGACAAGGTCATCAGGTCACCGCCCTAAAGCGTCGAGCTCCCCTTGTTCCGGCTCCCTTTCCCATCGTCTCGGCCGATATCCGTCAGAAGTCAACGCTCTCGGTATTGCCGGATGAATTCGACCTCGTGCTGTTTGTCGTGTCTGCCGGTAGCCGTCAGGCCGAAGCCTATCAGGCGCTGTACGACTCGGGCCTAAATAATCTATTGGCGCATTTTAATAACGCCGGCCGTATGCCGAGATGGTTGATGGTTTCTTCAACTAGCGTCTATGGCCAAAATCACGCTGAATGGGTTGATGAAGAAAGCGAAACCAGGCCGGCGTCGTTGTCGGCGCAATGCTTGATCAAGGCCGAGACAAGGTTGTGGGAATTAAACGATAGCAATTGTGTCGTGCGGTTTTCGGGTATTTACGGGCCGGGGCGCGACTGGCTGCTGAAGCGCGCCGCCCAGGGCGAAGCCGTGCAGCGACAGCCTCCATTCTATACAAACCGAATTCACCGTGACGATTGCGTGGCGGCGTTGTTGTTTTTGATTCAAAAGCTTGTGACCGGTGAAGCGTTGCAGCGCTGTTATTTGGTTAGCGACAACGATCCGGCTCCACTCTGGGATGTGATGAATTGGATCGCTGAACAATACGGCTTTCCATTACCCGCTCCATTAGTCAAGGCGCCCGAATCAGAGCAAAATAAACGCTGTAATAATGCCCGTCTTCGTGCGCTTGGGTATCGTTTTCGATTTTCCAGCTACCGCGAAGGCTATCGCTGCGAAACCTTGGAAACGAAGCGCCAGCGAGTGAAGGTTGAGTAGTCCCTGGAAGCCGTAGCGCCGGGCGGT
>NZ_JBSYXO010000023.1:0-70913 GCF_054172045.1 Methylomonas sp. MgM2
CTTTCGTCCCGGGCCGGAAAGGCCGACACTCCGCCCAAGGTCCGAATGGTCGGCATGCGCTCCTTGCGCCCGGTCAGAATCTTGTGCGGATAAGCCTGGTGGCCGACGTCCCAGACCAACTGATCTTCCGGCGTGTTGAATACATAATGCAAGGCCACGGTCAATTCCACCGTGCCCAAGCCGGCCGAGAAATGCCCGCCCGATAGGCTCACCGTGTGGGTCAGGTAGGCGCGCACTTCGTCGGATAATTGTTTCAGTTGGGTCTTGCTTAATAACCGGATATCGGGCGGATTTTGGATGGAATTGAGTAAGGGGTAATTTTTCGAAAGAGGCATGTTGTTCTTAGTTCCTTGGATTCATCGGGCGGGTGTATCAATGGGTGCGCTCGATGATATACAGCGATAATTCACGTAATAAATCGGCTTCGCTGCCGAATTCGCTCAGGCTTTCGACGGCTTGTTCATGCAGTTCCTGTGCTTTTTGTTTGGCGCCGGCCAAGCCCAACAGGGCCGGGTAGGTGGGTTTATCGTTGTTCATATCCTTGCCTTGGGTTTTGCCCAGGGTTTCGGTATCGCTTTCGATATCCAGTATGTCGTCTTTGACCTGGAACGACAGGCCTATGCATTTGGCGTAATGGTCCAGTTTTTTGGCGACGTCGGCGTCGAGTTCCGGTTTGGACAGCGAAGCCAGATTGACGCTGGCGCGGATCAAGGCCCCGGTCTTATGAATGTGCATATTCTCCAGTTCGGGTAGATTCAGTTTATGGCCAACCGAAGCCAAGTCTATGGCTTGGCCGCCGACCATGCCTTGCGAGCCGCTTGCGCGGGTCAGTGCCGAGATCATTTTCAAACGGGCTTCGGCACCGACCTGGATTGAAGCATCGTTTGCCAGGATTTCGAAGGCCAGTGCTTGCAGGGCATCGCCGGCCAGAATCGCGGTCGCCTCGTCGAAAGCCTTGTGGCATGTCGGCTTGCCGCGGCGCAGGTCGTCGTCGTCCATCGCCGGCAAATCGTCGTGTATCAATGAATAAACGTGTATGCACTCCACGGCGCAGGCGGGCGCATCCAAAACCTCTTCGCTCAAACCCAAGGCCCGGCCGGTGGCGTAGGTCAGCATCGGGCGCATGCGCTTACCGCCGTTCATCGTGCTGTAGCGCATGGCCTGATGCAGGGTTTGAGGCAATATGTTTTCCGCCGGCAGGCGGGCGTCCAGGGCGCGTTCTACACGGTTTTGGCAGGCAATCAAGTAGGTTTTTAAATTACTCATCGGTAAAGGGCTCCAGGCTTTGTTGGCCGTTTTTTTCTAATAGAATTTGCACTTTTTGTTCGGCGTCCTGCAAGGCTTGTTGGCAGGTGCGAGTTAGTTTGATGCCGCGTTCGAAGGATTTCAAAGACTCTTCCAGAGAGATATCGCCGCGTTCCATTTGTTCGACCAGCTTCTCCAGTTCTTCCATCGCCTCTTCAAAGTGAGATGCGCTTTTTCTTCTCGACATATAATGTTATAGCAGTGCTCAAAATGACCGAGCATTATAGTATGAATTGACAGCCAATGATGAGGAACAATGAGTAATGAATATAACGCCGCCGCGATCGAGGTCCTGAGCGGCCTCGATCCGGTGCGGAAACGGCCGGGGATGTATACCGACACCACGCGCCCGAATCATCTGGTGCAGGAGGTGGTGGACAACAGTGTCGACGAGGCTTTGGCCGGCCACGCCAAAAGTATAGAAGTCACTTTGTATAAAGACGGTTCGGTGAAAGTCGTCGACGACGGCCGCGGCATGCCGGTCGACATTCATCCGGAGCAAGGCATTCCCGGCGTCGAGGTGATCCTGACTCAATTGCATGCCGGCGGCAAGTTTTCCAACAAAAATTATCAATTTTCCGGCGGCTTGCACGGAGTCGGGGTGTCGGTGGTCAACGCCTTGTCGGAAAAGTTATTGGTCGAAATCAAACGCGGCGGCGGTATTTACCAGATGGCGTTTGCCGGCGGAGAGAAAGTCGGCGAATTGGCGCAGACCGGTACGGTGGGCAAATACAACACAGGCACCAGCGTGCAGTTTTGGCCCGACGGAAAGTATTTCGATTCCAACCGGATATCGGTATCCAAATTGAAGCATGTGCTGCGGGCCAAGGCCGTATTGTGCCCCGGCTTGAAAATCACGCTGGTTTCGGAACTCAGTGACGAAACCATCGAATGGTGTTACCAAAACGGTTTACAGGAATATCTGCTGGACAGAGTCGGCGACGTGGAAATTTTTCCTCAGCAACCGTTCATGGCCAACATGGCCGCCAGCAACGAGGCGGTGGAATGGGGCATCGTCTGGACGCCGGAAAGCCTGCCGGAGACCATCGCCGAAAGCTACGTCAATTTGGTGCCGACCGCCCAGGGCGGCACTCACGTCAACGGCCTCAGGGCCGGATTGACCGAGGCGATGCGCGAGTTTTGCGATTTCCGCAATCTGTTGCCGCGCGGCGTCAAGATCGCGCCGGAAGACGTCTGGGAAAATTGCCATTTCGTGCTGTCGGTCAAACTCGAAGATCCGCAATTTTCCGGGCAAACCAAGGAGCGTTTGAGTTCGCGCGAATGTGTGACTTTCGTGTCCGGCGTGGCCAAGGATACCTTCAGTCTGTGGTTGAACCAGCATCCGCAGGAAGGCGAGAAGATCGCCGAGATCATTTTGGCAAGCGCGCAGAAGCGGCTGAAATCGTCCAAGAAAATCGTCCGCAAGAAAATCACCCAGGGGCCGGCTCTGCCCGGTAAATTGGCCGATTGTTCGGCGCAGGACATCGGCCGCACCGAGCTGTTTTTGGTCGAGGGCGATTCGGCCGGCGGTTCGGCCAAGCAGGCGCGCGACCGCGAATATCAGGCCATCATGCCGCTTAGGGGCAAGATTCTGAACACTTGGGAAGTCGATTCCGGCCAAGTCATGGCTTCGCAGGAAGTGCACGATATCGCCGTGGCATTGGGCATAGAGCCCGACAGCGACGATCTGCAAAATCTGCGCTATGGCAAGATCTGCATTTTGGCCGATGCCGATTCGGACGGCAACCACATCGCTACACTGATTTGCGCGTTGTTTTACCGGCATTTCCGGGCTTTGGTCAAAGCCGGCCACGTATTCGTGGCGATGCCGCCCTTATATCGCATAGACGTGGGCAAAAAGGTATTCTATGCCTTGGACGAATCCGAGCGTTTGGGCGTGCTGGCCCGTATCGAAGCGGAAAAGCTGAGCGGCAAGGTCAATATCCAACGTTTCAAAGGTTTGGGCGAGATGAATCCGTCGCAATTGCGAGAAACCACGATGAACCCGGATACCCGCCGCCTGGTGCAATTGACCATAGAAGAGCAGGACGAAACCTTCGAACGCATGGATTTATTGCTGGCGAAAAAACGCGCGGCAGACCGCAAGAGCTGGCTGGAAGAAAAGGGCAATTTAGCCGAAGTTTGATGTGAATAAGGATTACGAAGATGATTGAATTCGGCAAAATGAATGCACTGAAAATCTGTGGGGAGCGCGATGGCCGATTTTATCTCGACGCGGGCGAGTACGGGCCGCTATTGCTGATGGATACGGCGCCGTCCGGCACCCGGGTGGGCGACGAGCTGGCGGTGTTTGTCTACATCGACGGCAATAACCAAACGGTGGCGACCTTGCAAAGGCCCAAGGCCCAAGTCGATGAAGTGGCCTGGCTGAAGGTAGTGTCGCTGAGCCACGCCGGCGCGTTTTTGGATTGGGGCTTGCCGAAAGATTTACTATTGCCGTTTAGCGAGCAAAAAGGCAAGTTGGTCGAAGGCCGGTTTTATCTGGTGCGCTTGTTTTTGGACGAAAGCAACCGCATCGCCGCATCGATGCTGTTGGACGATTTTATCCGGGACGAGGGGTTTTATTATAAAGAAGGACAGGCCGTAGAGTTGATCGTGGCGGACTTTACCGAATTGGGCTTCAAGGTGGTGGTCGATCAAAAATATTGGGGGCTGTTGTATAAAGACGAGGTATTCCAAACCTTAAAGCGCGGCCAGAAATTACAAGGGTTTATCAAGAAGGTGCGCCCCGATCATCGCTTGGACGTGATATTGAGCCAAGAAAAATACGGTCAGAAAGTAGATAGTACCCAAGCAAAAATCCTGGCGATTTTGGAAAAGCACGGTGGCTTCGTTCCGCTAACCGACAAGAGTCCGCCGGATGTGATTTACGATACCTTCGGCGTCAGCAAGAAGGTATTCAAGCAAGCGATCGGTGGCTTATACAAACAGCGTAAGATCGTGATTGAAGATAAAGGCATTCGTTTGGTGGGTGAGAGCTGAGGCCCCGCATCGGTGCCGCGGGGGACGAGCTCTTCTTCTCGCGGCCGGCGCGCTCCGGGCGTGGCGATGCTCAATAGCGTTGTTTGATGAATGCCAAGGCTTTCTTCGCCAAGTCATCCGAGTCATGCCATAGATTACGCCAGACGCATAGCGTATTAGATAAATTCGGGTCGACCACTTCGGATGAAAAAGATTCGAAGGTAATCGGGCCTTGGTAATTGATTTTTTTCAGTGCTCCAAAGAATGTGTCGAAGTCCACATTGCCGGTGCCGAGATAGCCTCTATGGCTTTCTCCTATATGTACATAGCCAAGTCTGTCGCCGGCAGCCAGTACCGATTTTTCCATACCGTCTTCTTCGATGTTCATGTGGTAGGTGTCCAGGTGCAAATAGGCATTGGGCCGGTTGACTTCGTCCAGAAAGTCCAAACCTTCGATTCCCGTGTTCATGATATTGGTTTCGTAGCGGTTCACCACTTCCAGGTTGATGTTGATGCCCTTGTCGGCCGCGTAGTCCGCTAATCGCCGCATCGCGGCAACGGAGTTAGCCCGGTTTTGGGTGGATGCCGGACCGGGATATTTGCCTAGCGCGCAATAGATCACGCCGCATAGTTCCTTACCGCCGATACCGTGCAGCACATCGGTGGCCTTACGTAGTAATTCATCGCCTTTGGCAACGATGGCGGGGTTGGTGCTGGTTACGTCGGTTGTGGCGGATAGTCCCAGCGATGCATGAGCGCGCAGATTAAATTCTTCAAGCAAATCCTTGGTCAAAGCCACGTCTACTTTCCATGGGTCCAGTAAGGCGATTTCAATATAATCGTAACCGGCGCGGGCCGCACCGCTGATTGCTTTGCGAGCGTCTTCCGGGCTCCAATCGCCCGCCCAAACCAAAGCATGGCCGCCGTATTCCAAGGGTTTCGTAGTCGTCATAGCCGCTCCTTTTTTCAATTACCGTGTTTTTCGCAGGCGTCGATTTTAAGATAAGCCAATCGGCGCGCGCAATGCCTACTAAGCGACGTGATACGACCTCAATTTCGGTAATCGCCGTGTTTCAAGTATCCAAATCCATGAGGTTTAATGATATAGGTGGTTGAGTCGCTTGCTGCCTCGTTGATTGGAAAGGTCGATCGAAACCTCTTGCCAGTGAGCCAATAACTGCGAATACATGTCGCGGCTATCCGGTAATGCTTGCGTGGCTGGGTGGGCTATTAGTTGTTTTAGCTGTTGAACAATGACATTGGCCAATTTTGGACAATGGTGGCCGCTGATAAAACGGGTCATCATCATACAAGTGGCGGCATGTAGCTGGTTTATTTCATGCTTCGCGATAGCGGATTCGACTGACTGCATAACAACCTCGAAATTTAGGAATGATTAATGACGGCGCATTCAGGGTTCTTGGAGGATGCTTGAATGCGCCGTGACAGCACGAGAGAAAGCCATCGGATGTAAATGATAATGATTATCAATAACGTGTCAAGTAAAAAGTTACACGCTTTGATATAGAAAATGCAAGGCTGCAAATTGCTAAATCGGGTTCGCTATAATCGCTGCCGCTTGGTATTCTTGGGGGCTTGCGTTATCCTCATCGGCTTAGTTTTTAGCTGTCCATATTCATTCAATGAAAACTATACCCAAACAACCTCACCCCTCCGAGCTACAGGCCTTGCATCAGTTATATCAAAACGGCCGAGCGCCTCTAGCCGAGGCACAAGCCAAGGCCCTGCTGGCGCGTTTCCCCAAATCCCTGGCCGTGTTGAATTTGTTGGGGATGTGTCTGCAGGTACAGGGCAAGTTGCGGGAAGCGGCCGACAGTTTTCGGAAGATGCTGGCTTTGGATCCGCGTATTGCCGAGATTCATTTCAACTTGGGGGCGATTAATACGCAATTGAATGACGTCAAGGCAGCGATCGGTTGTTACCGTAAAGCCTTGCAGCTCAAACCCGATTTGACCGTGGCGCATTTCAATCTGGGAGCCTTGCTGCAACAGCAAAACCAACTGCAAGACGCGGGCAAACATTATCAGCAAGCCGTGGCTCAGCAGCCCGGTTTTTACGAGGCGTGGGCCAACTGGGGCACCGTGCTGCAATTGGCGGGCGATTTAAGCGGCGCGGAGAATTGCTACCGCAAGGCCTTGAATTTGAAGGCGGATGCTCGCGGCTATTGCAATTTGGGCACGGCGCTGTACGCGCAAGGACAACATCCGGCCGCAATCGAAGCCTTCCGCGAAGCCTTAGGCCTTGACCCGCAGTTATCCGACGCTTGGAACGATCTGGGCGAAACCTACCGAGATCAAGGCAACATGGAAGAAGCGGTGCGCTGCTACCGCGAAGCGTTGAAGGCCGAGCCGATGCACGCACGCGCGAATTACAATTTGGGCGAAAGCTATTGTCTGGGTGAACAACTGGAACAAGCCGTACCCTATTTTGCGGCATCCGATTTCGCCGATGCCAAAGAGCGGGTTCTGCAATGCCTATATAAGACTAGGCAGTTCAACGAATTCAAGCAGCGCTTCGATGACTTGGTTAACCATAAACCGCACAGCTCGATACTGATGGGCACCTTGTCGACTCACTATGCGATCAATTTTCATCAGGACAACCCCTATAAATTTTGCCGAAATCCGATGGATTTTGTGCAGCATACTCATATCAGCGAATTGTCCGACTTCAATGAACCGTTATTGGGGCAGTTGTTGCATGACATCAAGTCCCTGGCAATAGCCGAGCGCAAGCAAGGGCGGCTCTATTACGGCATACAGTCGGCCGGCAATCTGTTGCAGCGGGCCGAACCGTCTTTCCAGAAGCTGGCTGCTTTGATCAGGGCCAAGGTCAGAGCCTATCGACAGCATTTTTTGACTAAGGATGATGCGTTGATACGTTTGTTTCCGAAAGAATTGGAATTTGCCAGCTCTTGGTATCTGCGGATGAAGCAGGGGGGATATTTGACCTCGCATATTCATGAAGAAGGTTGGATCAGCGGCTGCGTCTATCTGCAATTGCCTGATAAAGGCAACGATGGTCACGAGGGTAGTTTCGAATACGGCACCGACGGCGATGACTATCCACGCTTGCACGATGATTTTCCAAGCCGGATCGTCGATCAAAAAGTGGGCGACTTAGTGCTGTTTCCGTCTTCATTGTTCCACCGCACGATTCCGTTTCAATCGGATCAAGAGCGGGTATGCGTTGCATTTGACATCAAGCCTCGAGCCTGATTCGAGTCGATGTTTGCGGAATACAAAGTAATTATTTGTTGCGAGAGTCATCGTGGGAGCGACGCTACGTCGCGACAAAGTGTCGCTTCCACAAGTTCTGTTTCTATTTTTCCAGAACGATGGCTTGGTTCCATGATCGTTAGGTTTAATTGAAAGTATTCCGATGCAACTGGAAACGAATTAGGCATGAAAATTTATCAGCTTTATCGACGTCAAGAACTTGCGCTGTCTAGGCAGGAAGCATGGAAGTTTTTCTCGTCTCCGTACTATTTAAACGAAATCACACCCGATTTTTTCAACGTCGAGATAACATCGAAAGTGCCGGAAAAGATTTATGCCGGATTGATGGTTAGCTATCGGATGAAGGCCGTATTCGGGGTTCCGATGGCATGGCTGTCGGAAGTGAGTCATTGTGATGAACCCAATCGATTTGTCTATCGGCAGGGCGTGGGCCCTTTTAAATTCTGGAGTCATGAGGTTTGTTTAACCGAGATGGAGGACGGAGTTCTATTGGAAGACATCGTGTTTTATGCAATGCCATGGGGATGGTTGGGAGAATGCTTGCATGCACTATTGATTGGGGCTAAGTTGAATCAAATTTTCGATACCCGGCGCAATTATTTGCAGGTCAGTTGGGGTGTCGACCGAAAACGAACGCCATAATGCCTATATTCATTATTTGCTGTTTATTGCTAGCTTTTTTGGTGAAAAGTCAGAGTGTTTATCTGCCTTTTCTGATCGGTCAGCCGGTATGGCTCGCCGGGGTCAGTTTGTCGGTCATTTTTTTGTCGGCCGCTTGGTTCAAAAAGCTGTCCAGCGTTGTCTGGCATGACGGATTTGCTTGCGGCGTGCTATGGGCGTGGTATGCGGATTGGCAGCCTTTATTCGATAGCGAAGCGCCTATGTTCTTTGTTTTTCCGATTTATTACGCGCTGTTAAGTGCTTGGATGACGCTAGCGATCATCAATAAAAGCGCTCATTTCGATGTTGAATCGCGGAACGCGTTACGATATTTGCAAAATAACCTGGCTCGATTTGATACGCGTTTGCTTGGAGTTTTCGTGTTGATCACTCTAATGTTGCCCGATCACTATTTGCTGTATCCGGTTGCAATGACATTGTTCATCGTTCGTTACACGTTGCAACGTTGCCTGGAAATAGTCGACTGTCGGTGATGGTCATGCATTCGGCAATAGCTCGCCCCAAATAGCTAATAGGTCGGACAGCTAAGCAAAAGTCAGCGCCAGATTAGGAAATTTGGGGTAGGATAGAAAAGGAACGTCCGAGACCTTTCTCTCCCAATAACAACTAAACCGGATATGACAGGTAAAAAAGACTCTCTTTATTTGCTACTGATCAGCGTACACGGTTTGATTCGTAGCCATGACCTGGAGTTGGGCCGAGACGCCGATACCGGCGGCCAAACCAAATACGTCGTTGACTTGGCCCGGGCCTTGGGGCTGCAAAAAGCGGTCGCGCGTGTCGACTTGGTCACGCGCCAAGTAGTCGATGCGGAAGTTAGCGCCGATTACGCCGAAGCGATCGAGCCGCTAGGCGACCGTACGCAGATCGTGCGGATTCCGGCTGGTCCCGAAGGTTACATTAGGAAGGAAGAGCTGTGGGATAGTCTCGATATATTCTCCGACAACCTGCTGCATTGGTTGAATCAGCAGTCGCGCATGCCGGATGTGATCCATGCTCATTACGCCGATGCCGGATATGTCGGTACGCGTTTATCGCATCAGACCGGTATTCCGCTGGTGTTTACCGGACATTCCTTGGGGCGGGACAAACGTACCCGCTTGCTGGCGACGGGCCTAGACAGCGAGCTGTTGGAACAGCGTTATCACGTGTCACGCCGGATCAATGCGGAAGAGGACGTTCTCGCCACTGCCGATCTGGTGATTACCAGTACCCGCCACGAGATTGCCGAACAATACGAGCTTTACGATTACTATCATCCCGAGCGCATGGTGGTAATCCCTCCGGGCACTAATCTGGAGCAGTTCTATCCGGCGGCCTCGGATATCGGACCTATTCCTTTCAGCCAGACCTTAAAGCGATTTTTAAAACAGCCGAAAAAACCGATGATCCTGGCTTTATCCCGGCCGGATGAACGTAAGAACATCGGATCGTTGGTCAGAGCCTACGGGGAGTCGAAAGACTTACAGGCGGCAGCGAATTTGGTCATTATCGCCGGCAACCGCGATGATATCCGCGACATGGACGAGGGTGCGCAGTCCGTGCTGACCGAGCTGTTATTATTGGTGGACCATTACGATTTATATGGCCGTATTGCCTTGCCCAAACATCATACTCAAGAAGAAGTGCCGGATATTTACCGGCTGGCGGTTCAGTCCAAAGGCGTCTTTATCAATCCGGCCTTG
Source organism: Methylomonas sp. MgM2 (assembly GCF_054172045.1). Classification (NCBI taxonomy): domain Bacteria; kingdom Pseudomonadati; phylum Pseudomonadota; class Gammaproteobacteria; order Methylococcales; family Methylococcaceae; genus Methylomonas; species Methylomonas sp. MgM2. The sequence goes on from NZ_JBSYXO010000023.1 coordinate 9,914, forward strand.
ACCGAACCGTTCGGCCTGACGTTGTTGGAAGCGGCGGCATGTGGTTTGCCGTTGGTGGCGACCGAAAACGGAGGGCCTGTCGATATTATCGGTAATTGTCACAATGGTTTATTGGTTGATCCTCTGGATACGGCGGCCATTGCGGATGCTTTGTTGTCCATATTAGCGGACGAGACGAAATGGAAGTCGTTTTCTGAGGACGGTCTGAAAAACGTCGTTCGTTTTTACTCCTGGGAGGCTCATGCCGGCCACTATTTGTCCAGGCTGCAGGGCTTGCTGGCCCAACAGCCGCGCATACTCAAAGTGGTTCGTGAACCAAAGGCGCCGCGCTATCGAAACCGAGCCATTTTTTCCGATATCGATCAGAGCCTGCTGGGAAATGGAGAGGGTTTACAGCGCTTTGTACATTGTTTACGAGAACACCGCAAGACCGTGTATTTTGGTATTGCGACCGGGCGCCGCTTGGATTCCGCTCTCGCCGTCCTAAAGAAGAACGATGTGCCGGTTCCCGATGTATTAATCACCAGTCTGGGAACGGAAATTTATTACGCGCCCAACATTCATGCCGACATCGCTTGGAGCCGGCATATCGATCACCACTGGAACCCAAAAGCGATTCGGAGAATTTTGGCCGATGTGCCTGGGCTGATATTGCAGCCGGCCAACGAACAGAGCCGTTTTAAGATTTCCTATCATTACGATGCGGAACGGGCGCCGACCTATGAAGAGATCGTTACATTGCTGCGACAAGAAGACCAAGCGGTTAATGCCAATCTATCGTTCGGGCAGTTTTTCGATATCGTTCCGGCTCGGGCGTCCAAGGGTTTAGCATTGCGTTATTTTGCCCAGCAACGGAAGATTCCGCTGGAGCGTATATTAGTCGCCGGCGGTTCCGGTGCCGACGAGGATATGATGCAGGGCAACACCATGGCAGTGGTGGTGGCCAACCGGCATAGAGAAGAGTTGTCGAAGTTGTATGAGGCTGAACGCATTTATTTCGCTCAGCAGCCGCATGCCTTAGGGATAGTCGAAGCCATCGAGCATTACGATTTTTTCAATGAGAATAAGGATAGCGGATGAGCGAACGAATACTGATTTGTACCGATTTGGATCGAACCTTGTTGCCAAACGGTAGTGCGCCGGAATCGCCCGAGGCCAGGCCGTTATTTACGGCGTTGGTTTCGCGACCGGAGGTATTACTGGCTTTTGTTTCCGGACGCCATAAAGAATTGGTTGAGCAGGCGATTGCCGAATATCAATTGCCGCAGCCGGATTTCGTGATCGGAGATGTCGGCACGTCTTTATATGAAGTGAGCGCAAACGCTTGGCGCGTATCGGAAGCCTGGGCTAATGAGATTGCGCCCGATTGGGCGGGGCGCGATCATGCCGATTTGCATCGCCTGTTTGAACACTTGCCCGGTTTAATTCTGCAGGAAGATGCCAAGCAAAACCGCTTTAAGCTCAGTTACTACTTGGGGATGGACTTTGACGTTAAGCAATTAATGGCGGACATGCGGAAACTTTTGACTGCGGAAGGCGTTAAAGCGGAATTGATTTACAGTGTCGATGAAGCCAAAAAGGTGGGATTGCTGGACGTGTTGCCCGCCAGCGCGACCAAATACCATGCGGTGGAGTTTTTGATCAAATCGCTCGGTTTGGACTTAGACCATACCGTGTTTGCCGGCGATAGCGGTAACGACTTACCCGTATTGGTGAGTCCTATTCATTCGGTTTTGGTCGGCAATGCCAGTAACGAAGTGCGGGACGAGGCATTAAGCTTGGCCAAGCAACAAGCCACGGAAAATGCGCTGTATGTGGCGAAAGGTCATTTTATGGGTATGAACGGCAACTACGGCGCCGGCATTTTAGAGGGCGTTGCCCATTATCTGCCTGAGACTCAACAATGGATGAAGTTCTATGACCGATAAAACCATACAGATTTTTGGCGAGGTGCTGTTCGATCAGTTTCCGGACGGAAGCAGTGTATTGGGCGGCGCTCCGTTTAACGTCGCGTGGCATCTGCAGGCGTTTGGACTGCACCCCCGTTTTATAAGCCGAATCGGCCGCGATCAGGCCGGAGAAGCGGTAAGACAGGCGATGCAGGAATGGAAAATGGATCTTTCCGGTTTGCAGCGCGATGTGGAACATCCGACAGGCGCGGTCCGGATCAGCATAGAAAACGGCGAGCCGAGTTATCTGATTGTGCCGGATCAAGCATACGACTTTATCGAGGCCGCGGAATTGCCGTCCGGTCGCGACGATGGCTTGTTGTATCACGGTACCTTAGCCTTACGGAATGAAGTGTCTCGCCGGGCTCTTACCAAGTTGAAAAGCCGCCATAAAGGCGGCGTGTTCATGGATGTTAATTTGCGCGAACCCTGGTGGAATAAAGCCGAGGTGTTGAAACTGGTGAACGAAGCCGATTGGGTCAAGCTGAATCAGCATGAACTGGATGCCTTACACAGCAGCTCGTCCGACTTCGACAGCGCCATGAGGCAGTTTTTACACGAGCACGGCCTGAAAGGTTTGGTGCTTACCCGCGGTGAAGAGGGCGCGATTGCCATCAATGCGGCCGGTGAAATAGCCGAAGTCCGGCCGCTTCAGTCTTTAACGGTTGTCGATACTGTCGGAGCCGGAGATGCGTTTTCCTCCGTGCTCATGTTGGGTATTCATCTTGGCTGGCCATTACAGCAAACCATGGAAAGAGCGCAATTTTTCGCTTCGGATCTGGTCGGTTACCGCGGAGCGACCGTGCATGATCGAAATTTTTATCAATCGTTTGTAGCTGCATGGCAATTGTAAAATGATCGCCGTTTCCTTTTTGGCTCGAAAGCCTTTATCGGCTTGTAAAAACGGATGGAAACGCCGACAGATCCTAGGACGCGACGTCGTTTGCCATAAACGAATCGAAGTCTTCGACCGTCAATGGACGAGAAAAGAGATAACCTTGTCCGTAATCACAACCCGCTTCTCTCAGCAGATCACATTGCTCTTTGGTCTCGACGCCTTCGGCGATCACTCTCATACCCAGCCGGTGCGCCATCGTGATAATAGCTTCGCATAATACTCTGTCACTAGAATCAAGCGCTAGATTGCGCACAAACGATTGATCGATCTTAAGATAATCGATGTCGAATTTTTTTAGGTAAGACAACGATGAATAACCCGTTCCGAAATCGTCTATCGCTACCTGAATTCCCGCATCGCGTAAATTTAAAAGTTGTTTCGAGACGATTTCGCTAGCATCCAGCAACAAACCTTCGGTTATCTCAACCACGATGCTATGGCCCGACAGTCCCATTAATTGCAGATTCTTAGACCAGCCGTACCCTACCGCATTGTAAAATTGGATTGGCGATTTATTAATACTGACTTGGAAATCTTTGCCGTAAGCAATTTGCCACGCCGCTACTTGCTGAGCCACCTGATCGAACACCCAATTTCCAATTTCTATGATTAGCTGAGTTTCTTCAGCTAGCGGGATAAACTGGGCCGGGCTGATTATGCCTTTTTCCGGATGTTTCCACCGAATTAGGGCTTCGGCTTTATGCACGTTTCCGGAAATAAGTTCAACGATAGGCTGATACAACAAATAAAACTGTTTGTTGTTCAAGGCTGAACGCAGGTCGCTGATAGTTTCCGAACGCCTTTCGGCTTCAACTTGCATTGCTGGTGTGAAATAACGCCAGCGGCTTCTACCGTCCCGTTTGGCGGCATACATGGCTTGGTCGGCGTATTTCAACAGGCTGTCGGCGTTTGCGGCGTCGTCCGGAAATATGGTGATACCGATGCTGGCGGATACGTAAGTCCGCTTTCCTTCCAAATCGAAAGGTTCGGTGAAATGCCGCGATATTTGTTCTGCGGTTTGTTCGATGCAATCAATGTCGGAAACCTCGTTCAAAATGACCGCAAATTCGTCACCGCCCAAGCGAGCCAGTAAATCAGTGTCTTGAACGTAACTCGACAACCGCTTTGCGACCGCTTTTAATAGTACGTCGCCCAAATTATGGCCGGCCGACTCGTTGACTTCCTTGAAACGATCGATATCGATGATCAGTAAGGCCAGTTTTTCAGTGTGACGGGATGCTTTCCTGATGTCGCGCTGCAAGCGCTCGTAAAAGCGGCTACGGTTGGGCAAACCCGTTAACGGATCGAAGTTTGCCTGACGCCATATGGTTTCTTCAGCTTGCTTCTTTTCCGTTATGTCGGAAAAAATGCCCAAGTAATTTGTGACGACACGTTGATCATTCAAAATCGCGGTGATACTCAACCACTGCGGATACGGTTTACCGGCCTTGGATTTATTCCAAATTTCGCCTTGCCAGTGGCCGCTGCGATTAATGTCTTGCCACATTTGCCGGTAAAAATCTTTTTTGTAACGATTGGACGACAATATTCGAGGATTTTCGCCTAACACCTCTTCTTGTTTGTATCCGGTAATTCGGGTAAATGCACGATTCACCGAAACAATATGGTTATCCTGATCGGTAATCATGATGCCTTCGATGCTGTTTTCGATGACTTTGTTCGACAGGCGCAGTTGTTGGTTGATTTTACGTTGTTCCAGTACGATGCCGATAATAAAAGAGCCGATTTCCAACAAAGCGCAGTGAAACGGGCCCGGAAGGCGATGTTCGAAACTAGACAAAGCGAATGAGCCGATGACCTTGCCGCCTTTGCCTTTAATAGGCATCGACCAACAGGCACGGATATTAAAATTAGTCGCTAGAAGGCGAATATCCTGCCAACGTGGGTCGGTAAAAGTATTTTCAACGTAGACGGGTTCGCGACGGTAAATCGCATTGCCGCAAGAACCGGCACATGGGCCCGGTCTCAATCCATTCAGCTGGGCGATTCCTTCTTGAGGTATGCTAGGCGCGACGAAAACATTCAAATATTGTTCTGAATCGTCCAACAACATGACCGAGGCTACCGAATTAGATACCAGTTGTTCCTCCAATAAACAAAGCGTTTCGCAAATTTGTTCGCATTCATGACCCAGAGCCACTAGTTTTAATACTTCCTGCTGAAAACGCAAAATTTTGCCTTGCTCTAGTTTACTCAGCTCGATGTATTGGGTGGCTTTGTCTAGCGAAATGCAAGCATTTTGAAGACTATCCCAATCGCGAGAACTTAATTGATTATCCATAAGCTAGAAGCGCATTGGTCTTGAAACGGGACGTCATATGAGATAGAAATATTTAATATCAATTTAAGTCTAGCTGATGGTCTAACTACGTCCAATTTCATCGGTTAATAAATTTACAATTAATAGCTATATCGTAGCGCTGCAAAGCCAAGAATTTTGCGGCTTTGCTTATTTCAATTGTAGTCAAAATGCCTTGTTATGCAGAAAGTCGGCTGATTTTTAAACCAGGCAAGCGCTTGAAATTACCAAATCGGCTACCCAAAAAGGCAACAAACGATTGACCTGAATAGGTAGGTCTTGTGGTCGACTACTCGATTGTCAACCGCATAATTGGCTAATCGTACTTGGACGGCCACGTGAGCCGATCCCGGTAAAGCCATAACAAGGCCAGAAAGAACGCCAATAACCCGATGGCAAAAATGAAGATAGCCCAACCGCCGTCATTGTTGCTATCGGAATGACGACGCGGATGACTCGTCTCTTGTCTGGTCGTTAAGCGTATATCCAAATCGTCACTCAAGGTACGCCGGCCGTCGTTCCAGGTGAGGTGGACGTGATGCAACTTGCCGTCCGCCACGCAGTCCGGACAATCAATGCGAAGCCGATAGGCCTGGGTAATTCGTTCATATTGCTGCTGATAGGCTCTATCCAAACGGTTAATGTCGGCTTGAATAAAGTAGCCGCCGGATTCCGATGATAGCAGGTTAAGTACCTCAAGCCCTTTGCGTTTCCTCTCGGTCAGAGGTTCTGTGACAAAACCGATGCTATAAATCGGCACTCGGTATTCCCGGATTTGCCTGATGACGTCGTCGAGCGACGTTCCTTCCGGGCCGTCGCCGATTCCATCGCTAAGCAGGATTATTGCTCGGCGGATCGGCAGGTTCGGTTGCCGACTGCGTCCGACATTAATCGCTTCCAATAGACCATGGTACAAACTGGTTTCCGCGTCGGTGATTGCCAGCATATTGATGGCGTTGGTCAGTTTGAACCGATTATGGGTAAACTGAAAATCATGCCGCATCTCGTGTCCGAAAGTGACCAAGCTTGCTCTGTCTTTCGCATTCATACCTGCAATCCAATGATGCAACGCCCGTTTGATTTGCACTAACTGACGGCTTCGAAGCGACCTGGAAATGTCGACAAGAAATATATAACCGATACCTTCGCCGGTCTGGCGAAAATGGTCTATGCCGAATACTTTTGCGGGATGATCGCCTAGGCTGACGTTGAGCTGATTACGTTCGATCGGTTCATTAGACGGAAGGTTTGCCCAAAGGGTCAAAGTTGGTAGGTCGGCTTGTACTTGTAATATCCGCAGATCATTACCCTCTTCAGCCTGCGCAACTGGCGCTAACAGCCCAAGCAAAAAAAACCAAACATAAGGCATAATGTATTCTCCTTGTTTTTCTAAGCATTAAGGCAAGGGTCCAAATAAAGACGTTGCTTCCCGGGTCCGTCATTGGCTTGAAAACCTCTTATTACCAGACGAGATCGCGCCGCAAACTTTAATTGAAACCGGAGCACATGCTATCTATGGCGCTCCAACCTTTTCGGCAATTTTTTCGTTTGCCAGCTCTACTGTGAGAGCCTAAGTCGTTCGTAGCCAGCCTATTCTGACAGCTTACGCCACGAATGTAAGGTAACCATTGTTATCCGACAACTCAATAGTAACCCTCGATTGTAAAGCTCATTTCCCGTCTGACTGGCGGGCGGTCGCGCCTTGACTTTTGCATAGTCGCATTGGCACCGGTGAAATTACGGTTCGTAGACAGCGCTTTGCTGCAATTTCGAACTTTACGCGCCTAAAATCGCTCAGAGCGTATAGTCTTAGGCCGATGCTGATTCCTCGCTTGTCTTGTTGCAGGGCTTGAGTGAAACATGTGCGGATAAATGCATCCACAAGATCCTACCAGGAATTGTCGCATCTTCTTCATGGCATAGCGGTGCGAAATTTCGCGTTACCCACTTTTTTCGGACCGGTTGCGTCTTAGGATTTGGCCAAAAACAACTTCCCGTTTTGCCGGTGCGAACCCTGGGGCATACCGAATGAAGAGCGCCGTGAACCCTTCCATGGGGGCTTGACGGCAGCGTCCTTGCTCCGACGTCCTCACTCGGTGCGTCCCCAGTGACTATTGCCATATCGGGAAGTTATTTTGGACGATATCCTTAATTGAAGCGATTACACCCAAGCGCAAACGTTTCAAAACGACGGAAAATAGTTTCATTTGAAACGTTTGTTTCATTATTTATCAGCTTGAAACAGGCGTGAAGTCATGTCGCGAAGATTCTGTCAAAAAAACAATAACTTATATATTTAGTGATGATTGATTAAGTTGGCATGCTATTTGGTATCAGTTAATTAGATATTTCTAACTTAATCCGTCAGGAGAGAAAAGATGATTTTCAGACAACTTTTTGAAACCGAAACTTCCACTTATAGCTACTTATTGGGTTGCGAGCGTTCTCGTCGGGCGCTGATCATAGACCCAGTAGTATCGGAGATCGAGGTTTACGCCGATTTACTGCAAAGCTTGAATCTTAAATTGATTTACACGATGGAAACCCATGTCCATGCCGACCACGTCACCGGCGCAGGTTTATTGCGTGAAAAACTGGGCAGTAAGAGCGTGGTGCATAGAGATGCCGGAGCCATGTGCGCCGATTTATTGGTTACTGATGGCGTAACTTTGCAGGTGGGCGATCTAGAAATTGAAGTGCGACACACGCCAGGCCACACCAGTGGTTGTGTAAGCTACGTGATGGCGGATCGCGTATTTACCGGCGATGCCTTACTAATCGGCGGTAGCGGTCGTACTGATTTCCAACAAGGCGACGCCGGCCAGCTTTACGACAGCATTACCGGAAAACTGTTCAGTTTGCCACCGGACACCTTGGTGTACCCAGGCCATGATTACAAAGGCGACACCGTTTCCACCATCAAGCAGGAAATCGCGAAAAATACGCGGCTAGGCGACGGCAAGTCTCGTGAAGAGTTCATCGCTATCATGCAGGAGCTGAAACTAGCTTACCCGAAATTTATCGATCAAGCCTTACCCGCGAACCAATCTTGCGGGATGGTAGCCGAGCAAAACTAGGAGCTTTTCATGTTGCTGACGCTGTCGCTGTCGCTAATTATCGGTTTGTTGCTCGGATTGCTGGGAGGCGGCGGGTCGATTCTAACCGTACCGATGCTCGTGTATTTACTGCATGTCGAACCGAAAACCGCCATTTCCACGTCATTCGTTGTGGTGGGTTTATCGAGCGTACTGGCTCTTGTTCCGCATGCGAAACGTCATTCGGTATGCTGGAAAAGCGGCTTGTTCTTTGGACTTTCCGGCATGGCCGGCGCATTTGGCGGCGGTCGATTGGCTGCTTTTTTTTCCTCCGATTTATTGATGACACTATTCGGTTTGGTTAGTTTGACGACCGGTTTATTGATGTTGCGTCGTGCAAAAACAGTAAAACACAAGGTTTCGCAACTACCGACCATGGAAGTCTGTCCATTGCGTGTTCCCTATTTGCGCGTCTTGTTCGACGGCTTTTTCGTCGGCGCTTTAACTGGCATGGTCGGTGTCGGCGGCGGCTTTTTGATCGTTCCTGCTTTAACCTTACTCGTCGGATTGCCGATGCAGAGCGCGGTAGGCACCTCCCTGATGATCATAGTCATGAATGCGCTGGCCGGTTTAAGCGGTTACAGCCAACATGCCGAACTTGATCTAACCTTAACGCTAGAGGTCGCTGCAGGCGCTTTGGTTGGCAGCGGGCTGGGCGCCATATTATCGGGCTATATCAAGCCGGCCTGGTTGCGGCGAGGCTTTGGTGTGATGGTGGCCGCTGTTGGCCTTTATGTGTTGTCGCAAGCCTTTACCGCTCAATTGTTGCTGGATACAAGCGACTGGTTAGGTAACGCCCATAGCGAAGTCTGGCTGGCATTGGCTTTGTTATGCGTATTAGTATTATTGCGCATCGGAAGTTGGATTCATAAAACCGATTCGGTAATCTTTGAGACAGAGCACACGGCGGACGAACATTGAATATGCAACCACAACGCTTTCAACAATGGCAAATTAGTTTCAAGCTTTGGGCGGATCAAGTTGGCGACTTACTAATCGAAGCCTTTCATTATTTGGCCTTATTCGTCATTGGCGCCAGCATCGTTTGGTCGGCGGTATTTGCCTATATCGGCATGATGAAACAAGGCCAAGCCAGTATCGGTGATATTCTACTGTTGTTCATTTATTTGGAGCTGGGCGCAATGGTCGGCATGTACTTCAAAACCAACGTCATGCCGGTGCGTTGCTTGATTTATGTGGCAATTACGGCTTTAGCCCGATTAGTTATCGCCGATGTACAGGCTCACCATGAAGCCGGCATCAGTATGTTATGGGTATCGTTAGCGATCTTATTGCTGGCCATATCGACTCGCGTTATTCTGAAGCCAACGTCGGACGACGGCAAATGACCAAAGCGACAGGGATACGACCACTATCATAACTATTATAACGAGAACCAAATCAGGTCGAGGAGCAAACATGCAACACAATACCAACCTTCACCGTCGCCGCTTCTTTAGTCAAGCAGGCGCCGGCTTATTGGCTTGGGTAGGATTACCCGGCTGGTTACAAGCCATGGAAGGAATGGGACACATGCCGAAAATGGCGCCTCACAAAGCATCGCCAAACTTCAAGCCGGACGTTGAAATCAATCTGGTGTGCAAACCTTCGACTATCCATATCCTGTCTGGTAAAGCAACCCGTGTACAACGGTATTTCGCCAAGCTAGTCAAAGGCCCCGCAAACACATTAACCGAAATACCGGGTTCTTATCTGGGCCCCATACTACGTTTTCAAAAAGGCCAAAAAATCCGGATCAACTTACATAACCAACTCAATGAAGTAACGGTAACCCATTGGCATGGTCTGCACGTTCCCGCCAACATGGACGGACATCCCTTATATTCGATTGACCCAGGAGAAACCTACGTCTACGAATTCGAAATGCTGAATCGCGCCAGCATGAATATTTACCATCCGCATCCGCATAACATCACCGCCCGCCAAGTTTATCACGGATTGGCCGGTGCGATTTTAGTTAATGACGAGGAAGAACGTCGACTGGATTTACCCAGCGCTGAATACGAAGTGCCTGTCGTCATTCAAGATCGCTTGTTCGACAGCAACAATCAACTGATCTATGCCAGCCATATGCATGACCGCATGATGGGCTTTTACGGCGACCGAATTTTGGTCAACGGTTTGCCGAATTTTCATCTGGATGTGGCCAGCCGCGCCTATCGCTTCCGCGTACTCAATGCGTCGACTGCTCGCATTTACAAATTGGCTTGGGACGACAAATCCCCCATTACCGTAATCGGCACCGATGGCGGTTTGTTGGAGAAACCCCTCAACAAACATTATGTGATGCTGGCACCGGGCGAGCGTATCGATGTTTGGGCCGATTTCAGCGGACGTGAAGTCGGCGACCAGCTTGTATTGCGTAGTCTTCCCTTTTCAGGGGTTTTACCCGGCATGGCGGGGCACATGATGGGTGGTGGCATGCACGGCATGCATGGTTCCGGGTTGCCGGTTGGTAGCGATTATCCGATTTTCAGCGTCAAAGTCACCAGAAAAGTCAGTGACAGCCCCGCGTTACCGCAAACCTTGTCAACCATTAAGCGCTATACATTGAGCGATACGGCCAACCCCAAAAAGCCGGTACCGATTGAAATTTCGGAAGGGCCGATGCGTATGGTATTGAATGGTCGTCCTTATGCATATGACGATGTTCTACCCAGCGAACGAATTCCGGTGAATACCCTACAATTAATGGAAATTTTTCACGCTCACGGCGGCCATGGTCATGGCGGTGAAGGTATGCAACACGGCGGAAATCGCCACAAGCAAGACGATCGGTCCGAGTCGTCCGGACAGGGAATGGGTGGAGGCCGTCGCATGGGCATGATGGGCATGCGACACGGTAGTAGCAATGAGCAAGGCGGTCGCCGCATGGGAATGGGCATGATGCGCGGTGGCGAACAGGCGGCGGGCGGTGGAGGCCGTAACACGGGCGGCATGGGTATGATGATGTCTATGGCTCATCCCATCCATATGCATGGGCAATATTTCCAGATACTCAGTCGCAGCATCGCCAACAATGAGAGTGCCGATTACGCCACGGTCAAGGAGGGCTTCATCGACGAAGGATGGAAGGATACCGTTCTGGTCATGCCGGGCGAGCGGGTCAGATTGATCAAACCCTTCGAAGACTTCAAAGGCCTATTCATGTACCACTGCCACAATTTGGAACATGAAGATATGGGCATGATGCGGGATTTTTTAGTGGAATGACGATTACGCCAGGAGGTGTCGAACAATGGCAATCAAGACCCAGCAGCTTAATGTCGATGGCATGCAATGTACCGGTTGCGAGGACATTATTTGTGAAGCGGTGAGCTCCTTGCCCGGAATCGCGGAGGTCAACGCAAACTATAGCAAAGGAACCGTTTCAGTCAGTTATGACCCGGCGCTGGTTGGCTTGGACCAAGTCAGTCGAACCATCGTGGATAAAGGTTACATAGTGAGTCCACCTAAGCCGCGAATACTGACCCTGTTACGTACCGTATTAGCTTTTGTTCTACTATTGCTGCTTGTCGGCGGCGTTACTTATTGGGGTAAAAGCCAGATGCCGGCGGTCATGCAAATGATTACGCCTAAGGCGGGTTATGTGATACTGCTTGGCATCGGTTTTCTGACGGGGTTTCATTGTATCGGCATGTGCGGTAGCTTCGTGGTTTCGTACACAAACCCGAAGCATTCCAAACCGAGACAAATGCTATCGCATTTGGCCTATGGTTTGGGCAAAGTTATCTCTTATACCTCCATTGGCGCAGTGTTCGGTTTGCTAGGGGCTGCCATCGCGATCACGCCGCAAATACGCGGGATAGCGGCCTTGGCGGCCAGTCTGTTCTTGGTGATTTATGGCCTGCGTATGCTAAATGTGTTCGACTTTCTACGCCGTTTCGTATTGCGCTTGCCTCGTTCTTTCAGTGTGCAAGTCACCGAGGGCATGCGCAAACAACGCAATGCCTTAGTTACCGGTTTGTTGAGCGGCCTCCTTTTAGGTTGCGGCCCGTTACAAGCCATGTACATCATGGCCGCCGGCACCGGTGATCCTGAACAAGGCGCAATGATTCTTCTAATGTTCAGCCTGGGCACGCTTCTGCCTTTATGGGGATTCGGTATGTTTGCGACGCTGTTGTCAGCCAATGCCATGCGGCAATTAGTAAAAGTCTCCGGTTTGCTGGTCATTATTATGGGCGTAATGATGGCTCAGCGCGGCATGATGTTTATCAAAGGCGGCCACATGAAGATGACGCATGAAAGCATGCCTACCGCACAATGACGGAGGTAATATGACTATCGACAAACCGACTCTACCGAAACCGGGCTTGCTGCGCCGGGAAATTTGTTTCGCTCTTTTCATCAAGTTGATTTTGTTGATCGGCCTTTGGTTTTTGATTTTTCGCTGGCAAGAGCAGCCGGCAGTTAAACCGGACATGGCAAAGCATTTTGCATTGTCGCCCTCTCAATCATCATCTCGTTCCGACTTTTCAACTCAACCTTAACACAGGAGCCTTGCCATGTTCGGTGAAGATATTGTCATGCTGTCCAGGATGCAGTTCGGCCTGACGGCGCTATATCACTTTTTATTCGTGCCGTTGACCTTGGGCATGACCTTTATTCTCGGCATCATGGAGTCGGTCTATGTGATGACCGGCCGAGAGGTATACAAGGACATGACCAAGTTCTGGGGTAAGTTGTTCGGCATCAATTTCGCTATGGGCGTCACCACCGGCCTGACGCTGGAGTTCCAGTTCGGCACCAACTGGGCCTATTACTCGCATTATGTCGGCGACATCTTCGGGCCGTTGCTGGCCAGCGAAGGCTGGATGGCATTCTTCCTGGAATCGACCTTCGTCGGTTTGTTCTTCTTCGGCTGGGATAGACTCACCAAAGTCCAGCATTTGGTAGTGACTTGGCTGTTAGCGGTTGGCACCAGCCTGTCAGCACTATGGATTCTAATTGCCAACGGCTGGATGCAATATCCGGTTGGGGCTGAATTCAATTACGAAACGCTGCGTATGGAAATGGCCAGCTTTGCCGATGTATTCTTCAATCCGGTGGCGCAAGTTAAGTTCGTGCATACGGTAGCGGCGGGTTATGTCACCGGTTCGATGTTCGTGCTCGGCATCAGCTCCTGGTATTTGCTGAACAAACGCGATATCGGTTTCGCCCGTCGTTCGTTCTCTATCGCATCCGCGTTCGGTTTGGCGTCGGTGTTGTCAGTCATCGTGCTCGGCGACGAAAGTGGCTATACCGAAGGCGAAACTCAAAAAATCAAATTGGCCGCCATCGAAGCGGAGTGGGAAACTCATCCTGCACCAGCTGGTTTTACAGTGTTCGGCTTGCCGGATCAAGAAAACCAAAGAACCGATTACGCGCTTAAAATTCCTTATGTACTTGGCTTAATCGCTACCCGCTCAATCGATGAAGAAGTCAAAGGATTGAAGGAACTACGCGCTGAAAGCGCCGAACGCATCGAAAGCGGCATGATTGCTTATGCAAACCTGCAAAAGCTACGCGCCGGAGACATCAACCCCGCCGTAAAACAGGAATTCGAAACGCATAAGGCTAACCTTGGTTACGGACTACTGCTGAAAAAGTATACGGAAAACGTTGCCGATGCCGATGCGGAAATGATCGCCAAGGCGGCTAACGATACCATACCCAAAGTCGCACCGTTATTCTGGACCTTTAGGGTCATGGTGGCTTGCGGCTTTATCATGCTGTTTGTGTTCGCAATGAGTTTTTACTACTGCGCGACCCGCGTGGCCGATCAAAAACGCTGGTTAATGCGCATGGCCGTCTGGTGCATCCCTTTACCCTGGATAGCGGCCGAAACCGGCTGGTTCGTGGCCGAATACGGTAGGCAACCCTGGACCATTTCCGGCGTGCTGCCTACGCATATGAGCGTTTCCAGCCTCAGCAGCAGCCAGTTGTGGTTTAGCATTAGCGGTTTCGCGCTGTTTTACACGGTGCTGCTGATCATCGAGATGTATTTGATGATCAAATACGTCCGCCTAGGACCTAGCAGTCTGCATACCGGCCGCTATTATTTCGAGCAACCGGCCTTAGCGCATTGACATAAAGGACTGCGACATGAAAAAACACGTTCCGATATTAATATCGCTGCTATTGCCGGTTTCGCTCGCTAATGCCGTGGAGCCGGCCGATCCCGCTCGCCTCGATGAAGTGGCTGAACGGGGCTCTCATGTCATGCCGTTCGACTTGGAGAAAACCTTACATGTTTTCGACAAAACCGATGCCGGCGGTTTACAACAAGTGGTTGCCAAAGTCGAATCGGATAGCGAGCAGATTGCGCTGATTCGTAAGCATCTGGCCGAAATCGCCGGGCGGTTTGCAAAAGGCGATTTTTCCGGGCCTAAGAAAATTCACGGCGATAATATGCCGGGCGTAAAAATGCTCAGCGAACATGCGGCCGAAGTTCAATTTTTATATCAAGATCTGCCAAACGGCGGACAAATCACATACCGCAGCAAAGATCCTAAATTGATCGATGCGATACATCGCTATTTCGATGCCCAGCTTAGCGACCATGCCCGCCATGCGGTAAGCGGCAGCCACAAAATGCATCACGGCCAACAGCCTTAAGATTTTCAGGAGACCATCATGTTCGATTATGAAACCATCCGCGTGATTTGGTGGATATTTATAGGCCTTGTCGGCATTGGCTTTGCGCTGACAGAGGGATTCGATTTCGGTGTCGGCACTTTGTTGCCTTTTGTCGGCAAAACAGATGTCGAACGCCGGGTGATCATCAATACTGTCGGCGCTACCTGGGAAGGCAA
Source organism: Methylomonas sp. MgM2 (assembly GCF_054172045.1). Lineage (NCBI taxonomy): Bacteria > Pseudomonadati > Pseudomonadota > Gammaproteobacteria > Methylococcales > Methylococcaceae > Methylomonas > Methylomonas sp. MgM2. The sequence goes on from NZ_JBSYXO010000023.1 coordinate 24,991, forward strand.
TCAAGTTTGGTTAGTCCTGCTGGGTGGGGCGATATTCGCGATATGGCCGGCGGTGTATGCCACGCTGTTCTCCGGCTTATATGTCGCCATGTTGTTAGTTCTATTTGCCTTATTCTTCAGGCCGGCCGGTTTCGATTACCGCAGTAAACTGGAAAATCCCACTTGGCGTAAAGCTTGGGATTGGGCGCTGTTTCTGGGTGGCACATTGCCACCGATATTGCTTGGGGTGCTGGTCGGCAACCTGATTTTGGGTTTGCCTTTCCATTTGGATCAAGACCTAAGACCATACTATGACGGTTCGTTTTGGGGCTTACTGAGTCCGTTCGCATTGTTATGCGGCGTTGTCGGTCTGTTATTGACCACGTTTCACGGAGCGATTTTTCTGAAATGGCGCAGCGAAGGCGTGATTCACGACCGCGCCACCTTGGCGACTGAAGTTTTAGGGCCGATGCTGTTGGCGGGTTTAGCCGCGGCCTCCGCATGGGTTTTCATAGGTATAGAGCGACCCGAAATTACACACATGGCGGCAACCAGCGCGCCGTCCAATCCGCTACACAAGACTGTGATCGCTGAAGGCGCCGGTTGGTTACAGCACTTTTTGAGTTATCCATGGATGCTGCTTGCGCCAATAATAGGTTTTGGCGGCATCGGGCTGGCCTGGTTGCTGGGAAAAGCAAAAGCGACCATGACTGCGTTTCTGGCCAGCAGCCTTGGAATAGCCGGCATTGCGTTGACTGTAGGTTTCGGCTTGTTTCCATTCTTGCTTATCTCGTCAACTGATCCGCGTTCCAGTTTAACGTTGTGGGATGCCAGCGCAAGCCACACCACGATGCTGCTGGCATTTTGGATCACGGTGATATTCCTGCCCATCGTATTGTGGTATACCCGGTTCGTCTATCGAGTCATCTGGGGTAGCGTCACTGAAGCGGCGGTTTTGAAAGACAGCCACACACTTTACTAAGGAGAAATCAATGTGGTACTTTGCTTGGATATTAGGGGTCGGTTTCGCCGCGGCATTCGGCATCATTAACGCTATGTGGTTAGAGTCTGTCTGCGATATCGATACCCACGGCATCGATCAATCCTGCGATACGTTAAAAAATAGCGATTCCTGATCGAGAATTATGATCGTTTCTGGTGAACGAGCTAAAAAGAAAGCGGTGTAAGCGGTTAGGTTCAGATTTTCCCGGATTAACCGACCAAGGCAAGGCTGCACCGCTTTACCCTCCAACCGTACACCAGAGATGATCACGGATCGAGGACTTTATTCATGTTCGACGTGGTTGCGAACCATATCTTCTATGTCGTGTTTGTCTAATAAGCTGTATAAAGTTGGGCGAGTAATGCCTAAGAGTTTTGATGCTTCCGAGATGTTGAAGTCAGCGTAATGAAGCGCCCGTTTAATTGCAGCTAATTCTGCAGCGTCTCTGACGGCTTTGAGATTCAGAGGCATTGACGGACTGGTTGTTTGTGCTAGGTCCAAGTCTTCTAATGTTATCCAATGGTTATCGGATAAAATTACCGCGCGTTTTAGTTTGTTTTCTAATTCTCGAACATTTCCGGGCCAAGCATAGTTTTCGATGGCAAGCGCTGCTTCTGGGGAGAATCGTTTTTCTTTACAGCTTTGTTCCCGACAGTAACGTTTTAAAAGAGCGTTACCGATTGCTAGGATATCGGTTTCGCGTTCGCGTAATGGGGGGATTTCGATGGTGATTTCACTCAGGCGAAAATATAAATCTTGTCTAAATAAATTTTGAGTAATCAACTGTTGCAAGTTCTGATGTGTCGCACAAATAATTCGCACGTCGACCGGGATTTCTTTCCGCCCGCCTAAACGTTCGATGGTGCGTTCTTGAATGAAGCGAAGTAATTTCGCTTGGAGTCCAATGGGTAGATCGCCTATTTCATCTAGAAAAAATGTACCTCCTTCGGCATATTCGATTTTTCCTTTGGTTTGCGTTACCGCGCCGGTGAATGCTCCTTTTTCGTAGCCAAATAGTTCGCTTTCCAGTAGTGATTCCGGAATGGCGGCGCAATTAACCGCTACAAAGGATTGTTTGGCGCGAGGGCTCTGTTGATGAATGGCTTTGGCCAGCACTTCTTTACCAGTTCCGCTTTCGCCTAGCAAAAGTACCGTGGCTTGAGTTGGCGCTATGCGTTCGACCATACGCATAACCGGTTGCATTTGTGGACTGGTTGCTATTATGCCTGACGAAATGATTTGTTGGGCCTGCAGGTTGCGGAATTCCCGTTCCAACGTGGCGAGATGAAACGCGCGTGAAATGATGAGGTTTAGTTCGTCCGGATCAATCGGTTTTTGATAGAAATCGTATGCGCCTAAAGCAATAGCTTCAATTGCGTTGCTGTGGTCATCATTGCCGGTAACTACGATAACTTTGGTGTAAGGAGCCAATGCAAGTGTTTCTTTAAGTGTAGCCATGCCTTCTGCGGCGTTGGTTGCGTCCGGAGGAAGGCCAAGATCCAAGGTAACGACGTCAGGTATATGGCGCCTAATTGCGGCAACTGCTTCCGAGCGATTACTAGCTATGATTATTTCGTATTGATCCAGACTCCATTTGAGTTGTTTTTGAAGGCCGGGGTCGTCTTCTACGACTAATAATAAATTAGTTTGATTCATATCTTTCTGATTGTATCAGCGGTAGTTGCAAGGTAAATATACTTCCTTCTCCTAGCTGGCTTTCTACATGCAGTTGTCCGCCGATTCTTAGAACATAGTCTTTGGCTTCATAAGCACCAATCCCCATGCCGGCGTTGCCTTTAGTGGTATCGAACGGCTTGAAAAGGCGTTCAGCGATAAAGGTTTGATCCATGCCTATGCCATTGTCTATGATTTTGATCATCGCATATTTACCTTCCGATGTTAAGGTCAGAACGACTTGGCCGTTATTTATATTCTGAGTAGCATCTTGAGCATTCTGAACTAAGTTACCGATGATACTAGTCATCTTCGCCGGGTCAGCTTTAATCATGCATGTGCTTAAGGAGGTTTCTAGTCGGGGCTTCGGTAGGTTTTGGTTTTGTTGTAAAGTCCGTTGGGTAAGATCGACTAAATTAACCAGATATGCGGCAGATTTGGTTGGTCTTCCTTGTTTTAATTGCTCCACGATATGCCGCATTTTGTAGACTGCATTATTGATGGTGTCTATGGTATCGTCGAAAAAATCGGGTTTATGCCTGTGTCTGTCAGCATTTTTTACAATTAAAGACAATTGTGCAGTGATATTTTTCAAATCGTGTACCAAAAAAGCAGAAAGACGGTGATAAGCTTCGAACTGTTTGTTACTCGCTAGCGCTTCGCTGGCATTGTTTAAAGCTATCGCGTTGGCGAGTTGCATGCCGACGGTTTTTAACAGATCGTGGTCTTCCCAATTTAACTTTCTCGGCACTCTAGGTTGAGTGAGGACGGCAAATGCTTCGAGACGGTTTAAATGGAATAGAGGCACGATTAGCCATACTTGACCGTCTTCATAGCACCAGGGTGACAGGTCTATATCTTCGTATACTTCGGGAGCGTGTTCTAATTCAAAGAAGTCGATGACCCATTGTTTGTTAGCCAGATAGTTCGGAAGGTCATGGCCGCATTTGAGATAGCTGAGTTCCTGATCTGTTAAGTGAAAATTATGCTGAGCAACCAGATTAAATTGGTCTTGTTCGTCTTTTATCCATAAGCCGCCGCCGTTGCTTTCAACTAAATTTGTTAAGGTGTTTAGAATAAACATCTTCAAGTCGTCGAATGACTGAAGTTGAGCCAACGCTTTACTGATTTTCAGCCATTCTTCGCGGTAATCATAGTTGTAATGAAAAAAATGTTTACTGAAATAGATTTTCGCTAAGGCCCTGATTTTTCCAGAGGTAAAAGAAATCAACAATAGTAGCAAAGCGAGAAAAATGAACAGGATCTGAAGCGTCTCTCCCCATTCTGTATTGGTTTGTTTCAAATAATAGCCGGCTATAGACATTACGATTAGATACAGTCCCGATCCGAATAGCACGGTCGTGTAAAAAATCGTTTTACGAGGGATGGTCAATGGAGGGTTAAAGCCGGTGGCGCTCAAACGCGCAAGCGAGATTGCAAAAAGTGGTGTTACCATGACATTGATAACGCCACGAGATCGCCATAGGGTAATGTCTAAGTGCTGATACAGTAAGGATTTGCTATAGACAAGTAGATCAACTATGTAAAGGGCGCCCAATGCCAAACAGAAGAACTTTATGTGCCAGCGTTGGCTTAACGGAGTATTACGGTAAAGTTGTTCTGAAACGATAAGTCCTAGGATTGCAAATATGACATGAACAACAAATCGCGGGTCCAAATTTGCTTCAGAGCGAATGATGTCTAAGAAGTTAGGAAAAGTCTCTATACTTATCGTGAAGATGATAAATAATGAAATGAAGTAAATAGAGCGCGACCGCTTAAAATTATGAAAAGTGAACGTGCGGTGTTGTTGTAATGCCAGTAGCTTTGAACTATAGAAAAGCCAGGATGCATTGCGGAGGGTTTCGTATATCAGCGTGTCGGCTAAGAAAAAATGATCGTCTAATGTAGCGCGGACGACGTTTGAGCTCCATAGAATCGAAAAAAATACCGCTGTGATGAACGCGAGGTCTCTTTTTTTTTGAATCAACGCGAATAATAGTAAACCTGAGTAGGCTATAGCGCTGACGAGGTAGCTAATAAAAAGAAGATTTTCCATGACTTAGATTATTTTGTTAAGACCTTTGGACGGGGATGAGGGGCTACCTTTTCTTTTATTATACGCGAAAGGTTTATTTGAATTAGGCCAACCGGATTTTGCGATCGATATATTGGGTATGAAACTGATTCTTGATGAAATTTTAAGTAGTCCTCAGTTTGCAGAAGGCTTGACTTGGAAACGACGATGGTACAAGGCCGGTGAAAAAATTATTGAAAAGGGTGAAGTTGGCGGTTCCTTGTTTTTAGTAGAAACCGGGACGGTGCGGGTTCTTGGTGAGACGGAGTTGAATGGGAATATACGAGTTAGTCCGGGTTTGTGTGATTTAGAAACAGGTGCTTTATTTGGCGATATCTGTCTGTATGGTCCACATCGTAGAACTGCCACCGTAGTTGCTTTGACTGATGGCTGTGTTTTAGAAATCCAGAGCGAATCGCTGAGTGTTTACTTGGATGATCATCCTATACAAGGCTACCTGTTTTTAAAGGCTTTGTTTGAAATCATGGTTAAGCGACTTGAGGTTGCCAACGAGCGGATCGATAAGCTTTTAGCTTGGGGTATAAAAGTGCATGATATCGATAAATATCTTTGAGCCCTTCAATAAATTAATCGTTAGGAAGACTTATGAGTGACGAATCGAAAATAAGTTTGACTGAGAGTTTTGAACACTATTTCAAAATAGAGCTGGCTATTTCGGAAGCACAAAAGAGATTAGTTTATGGCATAAGGTATCGGGTTTACTGTGAAGAATTTAAATATGAAGCGGAAGACAAGTTTCCTGATGAGCTAGAGGAAGATGACTACGATCGATACTCTCGTCATTGCTTAGTGATTCATCGCAAATCGGGGTTGGCTGCAGGATGTGTTCGACTGGTTCCCGCTACCGGATCTTGCGAACTCGATCCGTTACCGTTAGAAAGGTATTGCAGTTCGAGCCTCGATCACGAATATATAGATCGATTGAATTTGGACCGGTCAACTGTGTGCGAGATTTCTCGTTTGGCTGTTGATGCTGCATTTCGCCGGCGTTCAGGTGAAACGTTGACACGGTTTGGTGAAATTAATGGTTTAAATATTTCTGCACAGGAGCAAAGGACATTTTCATTGATTGCGGTGGCATGTTTCTTGGCAGCCACAGCGTTGACTGAAATTGATAATCGAACTAATGTCTTTGCTATGATGGAACCGTTTTTACCACGAATGATGCATCGCTCTGGAATTGATTTTCAACGAGTAGGCAAAGAGATAGATTATCATGGAATTCGAGCGCCTTATTTTATTACGACGCAATCCGCCTTGCTCAACATGCATAAAGATTTGCTCGATCTATATTACTGGATCAAACAAAGTCTCGAAGTAGAATGCAAAGGAGTTTCTTGATTGAAATTTTGCCATATGGATCGAAATAAATAATAATTATCGGAGATAATAGTGTTAATCAGTCGAGTATTAAATAATAAACTTTACCTGTCGTTATTGTTTGCTGGTTCTGTGATTTTGACGGCATGCGAAACACCTGAAGAAACTGCGGAAAATCATTTTGAAAAAGGTAAGGAGTTATTTGAAAAGGGAGAATATGATAAGGCAATATTGGAATTAAAAACGTCAAGTCAAAATAGCGTTAATCGTAGCGATACTTATTATTACATGGCGTTGCTAGATGAAAAAGGCGGAAACTATAAATCGATGCGCGAGAATTTGGAAAAAACTGTTGAGCTTGATCCAAATAATGTCGACGCTAGACAGAAGTTGGGTAAAGTTCATTTAGTTTTCGGTGATTTAGATAAGGCGTTAGAGCAAGCTGATTTTTTACTAAAGAACGATCCAAAAAATCAAGAAGCGCAGCTTTTAAAAGCATCGGTCGTGTTCAGGCAAGGTAAGAAGGATCAGGCAACTCAACTTATCGATGATGTTTTGGCAGTAAGTGCTGACAATATAGATGCGCTATCATTAAAAGCCGCTATTTATTTTGAAGAGAAAAAATTCGACCAAGCCTTAACTATATCTGAAAAAGTCTTGGAAAAGGATTTAAAAAATTTGCCAATTAGATTGTTCCGCATAAAAGTCTATGGAAGTGAAAATAATATTGATGGTGTTATGGATGAATATAAAAAGCTAGTAGAGCTTTATCCTGATAATGATAGTTTCAAATTACGATTGGCATCGCTTTATTCTATGACCGATAAATTACAACCAGCGGAAGAGTTGTTACGTGTTGAGGTTGATAATAAACAGGATAAAGTTGAGCCGAAAATTGTTTTGCTTGAATTTTTAAATGCAAAAAGAAAGGATGGTGTTGTTAAAGAGTTTGACACAATGCTGGAGTCTTCAAGTAAAAATCCGTCATCAATGCTAGAGCTCAGCAAATGGATGCTGGGTGCGGGATATTTGAAAGAAGGCTCAAGAGGTTTAGTTCGAGTTGTTGACTCGGAAAAAGATAACAAAACCGGATTGGCCGCTCAAACGATATTGGCTGAACTTGCATTAAAAAATAAAGAGTACGACAAAGTAGAGGAATCAATTAATCATATTTTACAGGTTAACTCCGACTTTGTTGATGCGAGCTTGCTTAAGGCTAGATTATTTTTAATCAAAAACGAAGTAGATAAATCGATTGATGTGCTGAATAATGTTGTATGGACTAAGAATGACTCTGATAAAGCATATATGTTATTAGGGCAAGCTTACACATTAAAAAAAGATCTAAAACAAGCAGATAAATACTTTAAGCAGGCATTGGAAGTTAATCCAGTAAATCTACAGGCTTTTCTCCCCGTATATAGTTCCTATTTAAAAGCGAATCAGAAAGATACGGCGAGGCAGTTTTTGGATAAAGCATTGAAAGCTAGGCCTAACGAGATGTTACTACTCAGCATGAAAGCGGAGTTAGATATTTCAGAAAAGAAATGGAGTGATGCACAGGAAACTGTCCAAAGGCTTTCTTTATTTTCCAAAAATAAATTGCTGCCTTTATATTTACAAGCGAATGTATTGCAAGGAACAAAAAAATATGAAGAAGCTGTGAAAATTTACGAAAAGATCCTTGCGGATCAGCCAGGTCATTTGAATTCATTGGTGAATTTAGTCAGATCATATGAAGCACTTAAGCAACGAGATAAGGCAATAAGTTTCCTTGAGACCCATCACGCTAAACATAAAGAAGATCTGACTACGGTTGGCATCTTAGCTGATCTCTATGTCGCCGATAACGAATATCCGAAAGCTAAGCAATTATTAATGAATCAAATCAAGCTGTCGCCGGACAAGTCTGCCGCACTTTATCTTGCATTAGCTAAAGTTGAAGCTAAATCCGAAAAAAGTGTAGACGCTGCTAAAGAAGTCTACTTGAAAGGTTTGCAGGCCAATCCCGATAATTTACCTCTTTCGTTAGCATTGGCTGGTTTATATGAGCAAATTGGTCAAAAAGATGCAGCGCAGAAAACCTATGAACGTATAATCCAGAAATATCCTGATGCTAATTTAGCCATCAATAATCTTGCGGCAATTTTAATTGATTCGGATATTCCGGAACAGACTGCTAAAGGGTTAGCCTTAGCGGAGAGGTTTAAAGATGTTGATAACGTCTTTATGCGAGACACGTACGCTTGGGGACTAGTAAAAAATGGAAAAAATAGTGATGGGCTAGCCATACTAGAATCGTTAATCGTAAAAGAACCTAAAATTCCTGAGCTTCGTTATCACTTGGGAGTTGCACACTTAAATAATGGTAATAAAGCAACAGCAATAATCGAAATAAAACAAGCTATTGCTTTAGCTGATCAGCAACATCGTAGTTTTTCGAATAAGGATGAGGCGATGAAGCTACTTAAAGAGCTTGAACATTAATTAAGTAATTTGGGATTAAGTGTCTTTTGAGTACGAGATAATGATTATGTCTAAGTTAAGAAAGCTCGATTACGTAATGATGATGGTTGTTGTACTACTAGGAATTAGTGGCTGTTCTCAACCTTTATTAGAAGATGTTGAGCAAGCGTCAGACTACACATATCAAATTGGGCCGGGTGACGGTGTTAATATTTTTGTTTGGGGAAATCCGGAATTGTCTGCGTCCGCAACGGTTCGGCCGGATGGAAAAATTACAACACCGTTAGTTGAAGAATTATTAGCGAACGGTAAAACGCCTTACCAACTAGCCCGAGATATTGAGAAAGTATTAGCTGTTTATGTAAAGAGTCCCCAAGTTGTGGTAATGGTGTCTGGATTTAAAGGGATTAGAGATCAGCAGATACGTGTTATTGGGCGTATTGGTGGAGGAGGTGGTGGATCTGGAGGCGGCGGAGGCGGCATTGGTGGCGGAGGCGGCGGCCTGGGCGGCGGAGGCGGCGGCGGACTTGGCCGTTACCAAGGCAAATCGATACCTTATGAAAGAGGTATGACTTTACTTGATGTGATCATTCAAATAGGTTTGAACCAATATGCCGATGGGAATAGAGCTAGCGTTATTCGAGAGGTTGATGGAGAGTTGAAATCTTATCGAGTGCGAATCGACGATTTGATAGATGATGCGGATTTGTCGGCAAATGTCTTGATGATGCCGGGTGATATTTTAATTATCCCTGACGCTTATTTTTAGATAATACAGTGTCAGTTTTTATAAAAGTTTTAATTTGTAAAAATGCAACAAGAACTTAGCGAAGTCTATTTTTATATTAAGGGAACGCTCAAATATAAGCGGGTTGCAGTGTTGTTTGCACTGTTAGTCTGTATTTGTGGCTGGACTTTTGTGTTTACGATGCCCGATAAGTTTGAATCAAAAGCAAAGGTTCATATTGATTCATCGACAGTTATCCGGCCTTTGATGAGAGGGATGGTTATTGAACCCAATGTATCGGAACTAATTAGAATTATCCAGCAATTAATGTTCACGAGGCCGAACTTGGAAAAAATTGTTCAATTATCTCATTTAAGTATAGGTAAATCTGGTTCTGGAATTAGTAATGAGGCTGTTGAGGAATTAAAACAGGGTATAAAAATTAGTGCGGCGGGTAGTCGCGATATATTTGATATTGCTTACTCTTCAACGGATCCGGAAGCGGCGAAAAATGTCGTTCAGGCTGTATTGACGGTTTTTTCAGAACAGACACAGGGAAAAGCGTTAGCGGACGCGGATGATGCACAGCGTTTCATTGAGCAACAAATTCGTGAATATGAAATAAGATTACAAGAAGCCGAAAAGGCCAAAGAGGATTTTAATCGAGCAAATCTCGATTTGCTAACGGGTGAATCCGGCCAGTTTGGTAAATTGAGTCAATTGAAATCTGAGCTTGAGCAGGCGAATGTAGTTTTAGCACAGTCTTTAGCAAGAAAAAATGTTCTTGCTGAACAGGTGGAAAATATTGAAGAATCGGACGACGATTGGGGCTTAACCGAACTCACTAGCGAACTTTCGCAAGATGACACTCGTATAGCAACTCTCGTTGATAAAAAAATGGACCTTTTAATTAAATATACTGAATTGCATCCAGAAGTTTTGGCGATTGATCGATTAATAGAGTCTTTGAAAGAACAAAAAGAACAAGATAAAAAAGAAGTTGCTCCGGAGACAGATATTATTGGCCCGCAAAAAATGTCGAATCCCTATGTGCAAAGCTTGAAAATGGCCTATGACAACGCCGAAGCTGAGGTGGCTTCGAATCAGGCGTTAATTGGTTCAATTCAATCAAGAATTAATCAGATTGAACAAGGACTGAATGAAAGACTTTCCATTGAAACGGAAATGAAAAACTTAAATCGTGATTATTCAACCATTAGTGCCAAATATTCTCAGCTTCTAGAGCGGCGAGAGCAAGCTCGCATTACCGAGCGCGTCGATGATCAAACTTCAAGGCTTAAATTTAAAATTGCTGATCCGCCGACGAGACCGACTGAACCATCCTTTCCAAATAGACCGCTTTTTTATTCTTTAGTGTTAGTGGGTGGGGTTGTTACAGGGTTCGGTTTGGCGTTTCTGACTTATTTTATACGGCCGGTTTTTATGTCAACTAGGCAGGTAAGGTTGGTGACGGGGCTGCCATTATTGGGGAGTGTGTCTTTGACTAGTCAAACTATTTCCAAAACCAAGCATTTTGACTGGCTATTATTGATTACGATACTCGCTATCTTATCCGGTTATATCGGGTTTATGTTATTTGAAGTGATCAAATAGTCATTAGGTAATTTCTATGAGCATAATTGAAAACGCCTTAAAAAAAGCTAATCAGCAAGGCTTGGTTGACAGTGAAATCGAGAACGTTACCAAAAGCGTATCTTTTGAGACGAGCCTGGATCAGAGAAATAATCAGGAAAATACTATCCCGGAAGTTGAGAGTACGAATCAAAACCTGGAGAATCAAGTAACGATAAATTGGAATCATTTGTCGTCTGAAGGTTTTCTGGATCGAGTAAATACTAATTCGCAATTGGCGGAAGAATTTCGAGTCATTAAACGGCCCTTGGTCAATAATATTCAAGGGGCCGACCTCAATGGGCTTGCGCGGCCCAATCTGATTTTAATTTGTAGTAGTCTTCCGTCGGAAGGAAAAACGTTTGTTTCCATCAATTTAGCCTTAAGTATAGCGAATGAACTTGATAAAAGCGTTCTTCTCATTGATGCCGATGTTGAGAAGCCAACAGTATCAAAGAGGTTAGGGATTAATCAGTCGCCCGGTTTGATAGAATATTTAGAGGACGAAAAAGTGAGGTTTTCTGATATTTTGTTAAAAACTGATTTGCCTAGTTTGAGCGTTATTCCTGCGGGCAAAAAGCATAAATTGTCTACGGAATTGCTTTCCAGTCAGCGAATGTGTCTTTTTGCTGAAGAAGTCAGTCGTCGCTATAAAGACAGGGTTGTAATTTTCGACTCCCCCCCCTTGCTGGTCGCGACACAAGCACAAGTGTTAGCTGAGTTAGTCGGGCAGGTGGTACTTGTGATTGCGGCTGAAGAAACGCCTCAACATGTTGTCAATGAGTCAGTTGCAAAATTGGCCAATTGCGATGTGGTCATGACTTTATTGAACAAAACCAAAAAAGAGCCCGATCTTTATGGCTATGGCTATGGCTATGGTTATGGTTATGGAAAATATGGACACTCATAACCACGGCTGTTTTGTTAGTCGGATCATTATTGCGTCTTTCGTTTGTTTTGTACTGTGCGGATTAGTTCTGGCCAAAAGGGTAGCGGCTTTTGAGTGGAGAGCGCATCCGAGTCTTTCAATGAGCGAAGTTTTTTCTGATAATCTTGCCTTGTCGAGCACGGAAAGAAAAAGTGGCTTTGTATCCGAAGTAGCGCCTGGTTTTTCGTTGTATGGCCAGTCGCCCTGGAGCAATTTTAATTTAAATTACCGGCTTCAAGGCCTTTACAATGCAGGGGGAAGTGAATCTATAGAACTACATAATCAATTGCAGATGAACTCTCTATATCAAGCCGTACGCAATACGCTTTTTTTGCGAACCAGTAGTTCAATCTCTCAACAGAATATTAATAATTCATATATTGCCACTGATAATATTACGGGAAATCGTGATCGAACTACGGTGACAAACTTCGATATCTCGCCGTATTGGACGCCACATTTCGGACAATATGCAAGTGGACTGGTTAGGGGGGGGTATAGGCAAACCGGTTTTAATAATGGCGGTTTTGATGACAATTCTCCCTCAGAAAACCAGATTTCTGATTCTACGAGCTATTCGGCCGATGCTAGATTATTAAGTGGCAGTAAGTTTCATAAGATTAGATGGAACCTGAATTATTCGCTACAACATCAAAACAGGGATTCCGGAGAAGACGTACAGTTTGAACGATATCACGGAGATTTGCGTTATTTTATAAACAGAAAATTTAATGTCTATGCGAATTTCGGATATGAAAATAACGATTATCAAACTCTGAACAGATCTATTAATAACGGCTTTTTTTATACTATTGGCGGACGTTGGAGTCCTAGCAGATGGTATTCGTTAGAAGCAGGTTACGGTAACAATTATAATGTAACGGCACGCTTTAATCCTTCAAATCATCTTACTGGATTCGTCACTTATCGTTATAAAAATGTAGGCTTAAATACCGGTAGCTCCTGGGATGCTGATATTAATTACAGGGCTCAACAGGGATTTGCGCGTTTTAGGTACGCTCAAGAGACCACAACGGTTCAACAAATTTTGACTCAGCAATATGACATTAATGTTTTTGATCCGAGCGGTAATGTGCTGATTGATCCGGAAACTGGATTGCCGTTTATTATAACCATTGACTTTCCCTTATTAGTGGATGATGTCATCATCAGTAAGCAGGGCACATTAACATTTGGTTATCGGAGTGGTAAAAGTTTTTATGATATTTCATTATACAATACCAGGCGAACGTACGAGCTGAATCCGCAACAGGATAACGTATTTGGAGCCTCTGCCAGCTGGCGTTGGCAAATTGAATCTCGACTAAATTTATATCTGCGACCTACGTGGCAATCCACGGATATTAGTAACTCAGAAACCGGTTCTAGTAATACTCGATATGATGTCGCGCTTGGATTATCCCGCGCCATCCCAATTAATTTAGGATGGAGGCCTTCGGTAATGCAGGCACGATTAGAGTTTCGCCATATCAGTCAAATGTCAGATTTGTCTTCCAGTGACTATACCGAAAACCGCGCAACAGCGGGATTTGCCGTCCGATTTTAACTTTTAATATCTATACAATGTACGACGGATTTTATAATCTTACCCAAAAGCCGTTTCAATTAAGCACAGATCCGGATTTCTTTTTTCAAAGCTCTGTGCATAAGCGAGCATTAGCTTATATGCAATATGGCTTAACCCAAGGTGAAGGCTTTGTGTTAGTGACCGGCGTGCCAGGCACTGGCAAAACCATGTTAGTCAAAAGTCTTATCAAAAGTCTCAATAAGGATAGGTTATTGATAGGAGTAATGATGACATCGCAGGTAGGGCCGGAAGACACCTTGCGTTTGATTGCGTCGACTTTTGGTTTTCAATATCTGCATAACGATAAGGCTAATTTAATTTCGAGTTTTGAAAAATTTATTATCGATAAAGCAAGGGAAGGACGTCGTTTGTTGTTGATCGTGGATGAAGCACAAAATTTACCGAAACAATCGCTTGAAGAATTGAGAATGTTTACGAACTTGGACGTCAACGGCTCTCAGGTATTCCAAGTTTTCTTAATGGGGCAGCCAGAGTTGAAGCGCCGAATTTATGCCACAGATATGGAGCAACTTAAACAGAGGATAGTTTCCACTTATCATCTGGAGCCATTGGACGTCGAAGAGACAAGGAACTATATTACCTTCCGTTTAGAGACGGCGGGCTGGAAAGGTAAGCCGGAGTTTCGAAATGAGGTATTCGCTCAAATTCATCAATTTTCCGGCGGTATTCCGCGCCGAATCAACGCAATCTGTGATCGTTTGCTACTGTTCGGTTATTTAGAAGAGTTAAACGTGCTCGATAGCGATGCCGTTGAAAAGGTGATTTCTGAAGTAAACGAAGAGATGAGGCTGGAAAATGGCGACCGACAAGACTTTAATACACCAATCCCGCCTATTCAAACTAATACGGCCGAGGCTGGTTCTATGGAAGAACGTTTATTGACTTTGGAGCATGATGTTCTCCAACTAAAAACGAGTGCGGCAAAAGAAAAAGCCTTGCTTAGGAAAGCCATTTTGATTCAATTGGATTTGGATTCTGTTTATGACGACATCGGGAATTAAGACAGCGGAGCCAAAACCACTGATATGTGTGGTCGGTGCCAGGCCCAATTTTATGAAAATGGCGCCAATCATACGTCAATTGGAAGCTGTTAAACATCTGATCAGACCTTACTTAGTCCATACTGGACAACATTATGATCAGGCCATGAAGGATACCTTTTTTAAACAGCTTGGAATTCCTGAGCCTGACAAAGATTTAGGCGTGGGTTCTGGTTCTCACGCGGTTCAAACGGCAAATATCATGTTGGCATTCGAACCGATACTTGATGATGTTAAGCCGTTCGCCGTATTAGTGGTCGGGGATGTGAATTCAACAATTGCTTGCGGCCTTGTTGTGGTAAAGAAACAAATTCCTTTAATTCATGTTGAGGCCGGTTTGCGTAGTTATGACAGAGAAATGCCGGAAGAAATCAACCGTGTGTTAACTGATCAAATTGCCGACTTACTATTAACCACGGAGCGCGAGGCTGCTGACAACTTACATAAGGAAGGGATTCTTGATGACCGTATCTGTTTTACCGGCAATGTCATGATTGATAGTTTGCTAAGCAATTGTAATCAAGCCTCGTCTTTATCAGATATATTACTTAAATATGGTTTTAAGCAGCCGCTTAAGAAAAATGGTTTTGCGCTGCTGACTCTACATCGTCCATCGAATGTCGATGATTTAGATACATTAAAACGTTTGGTAGACGTTATCGGTGAAGTCGCAAAAAAAATACCAATAATTTTTCCGGTTCATCCTCGAACCCAGCAAAAAATTGCTCAGGCTGGCTTAGTAAATGTTTTAACGGAAAATAACGTAATTAATTTACCGCCAGTAAGTTATTTAGAGATGTTGGGATTGATGCAATCGTCAAAATTGGTTTTAACGGACTCCGGCGGTTTGCAAGAAGAAACAACAGCGTTAGGAGTGCCTTGTGTTACGTTGAGAGATAATACGGAACGCCCTATTACTGTATCAGAGGGAACCAATACGATTGTCGGCACCGACCGGAACAAAATTATGCGATGTGTCGACGATATTATTCTGACTGGCGGCAAAACCGGCCGTATCCCGGAATATTGGGATGGTAAAGCAGCGGAACGTATCGTTGCCGAAATTGTGCGCCGTTATAACTTAGGCTATTGAGTATCAATGTGACGATGCCTTCCACCATCAGAAATGCTATGACCGTAGACGTCGAAGATTACTTTCAAGTTTCGGCGTTTGAAAAGCACATTGCACGCTCAGAATGGGATAACCTTACCCACCGCGTCGCTGACAACACCGGTCGCATTTTGGACTTGTTCGAACAATATCATGTGAAGGCAACTTTTTTTACGTTGGGGTGGGTGGCGGAACGCTATCCCGCACTGATTAGGCGAATCGTAGACGAAGGACACGAATTAGCCTCGCACGGCTATGAGCACATACGCGTAACCGAACAAACGCCTGAACAATTTCGTGCGGACATTAGAAAGAATAAGCAAATTCTCCAAGAAATTAGTGGGAGAGAAATCATTGGTTATCGAGCCGCGAGTTATTCGATAGGTGCGAAAAACTTATGGGCCTTGCAAATTTTGGAGGAAGAGGGGCATCTATACAGTTCCAGTATTTATCCTGTTAAACATGACTTATACGGGATGCCGTCGGCGCCGCGTTTTGCTTTTCATCCGGAGAATGTCCGGAATCTGTTAGAGATCCCCATTACTTCGTTAAAAGTCTTGAACAAAAATATACCATGTGGCGGTGGCGGCTTTTTTCGATTATATCCCTATCAATTTTCGAAATGGGCTTACCGATACATTAACTCGATAGAAAAACAATCAGGTATATTTTATTTTCATCCATGGGAAATTGACCCTAATCAACCTCGACAACAAAATTTGCCTTTCAAATCGCGCTTTAGACACTATCTAAACCTGAGTCGAGTCGAAGACAGACTAAAGCGCTTACTTTCCGATTTTGCCTGGGATACTATGCAAAGCGTATTTCTTCGTTTTTAGCTCGACAGATTTTTATCATGATCAAATTACTGACACAAAACGATTGTCGGCGCTGGGATAATTACGTCATGACGTCGGATGACGCAAGTTTTTTTCATCTCTCGGCATGGCAACAGGTAATACAGCAAGCGTTTTCCCACCACGCTTATTATTATTTTTACGAACAGGACGGTGAAATAACCGGTATTTTGCCGCTTGTGCAAATAAAGAGCTTGTTATTTGGTAATGCTTTGATATCGAACGCTTTTTGCGTTTACGGCGGCATAGTCGCAAGTAATGAACAGGCTTTTGACGCATTGCAAAAGCAGGCTCAACAATTGGCTAGGGAGTTGAACGTCGATTATCTGGAGATGCGAAACCGATGTCAAAGCCATCCTGACTGGCCGCAAAAGGAGCTTTATGTCACGTTCAGAAAGACTTTAGATGCCGATCATGACAAAAACATGATGGCGATTCCACGGAAACAGAGAGCGATGGTACGTGCTGGCATAAAGGCTGGTTTAAACAGCGTCATAGACGAGTCGGTTGACCGGTTTTATCAAGCCTATGCGGAAAGCGTCAGAAATTTGGGCACACCAGTGTTTCCAAAACGTTATTTTGAAGTCTTGAAAAGAGTTTTTGCTGACGATTGCGAGATTCTAACGGTCGAGCATAATGGTTTCGTTGTCGCCAGTGTTATGAATTTTTACTTTAAGGATGAAGTGTTGCCTTATTACGGCGGCGGCACCGAAATGGCGCGAGATCTAAAAGGCAATGATTTCATGTATTGGGAAGTGATGCGACGCGCTGTCGATAGAGGTTGCCGGGTATTCGATTATGGCCGCAGCAAAATTGGTACGGGGTCGTATCGCTTTAAGAAACATTGGGGTTTTGAAGCGGAGCCGTTGTTTTACGAAATCGATTTGGTCAAAGCGAACGAAATTCCTGAAATCAATCCGTTAAATCCAAAGTATCGGTTGTTAATCGCCGCCTGGAAAAAACTACCATTGCCGCTTAGCCAGGTAATTGGTCCTTGGTTGGCAAAAGATCTGGGTTGACAATATTATGACCAAGTTACTCTATTTGGTTCATCGTATTCCGTATCCGCCGAATAAAGGCGACAAGATTCGTTCGTTTAATTTTCTAAAAGCTTTGGCCGAAAAATACGAAATCTACTTAGGTACATTTATCGACGATCCGGATGATAAGCAATATGTCGAGGCGTTGAGTCCCTTTTGTAAAGAAAGTTTATGCGTCGAACTGTATTCTAAATTAAGCAAGTTCAAAAGCTTGGTAGGATTTATTAATGGCGAAGCGTTAAGTTTGCCTTATTACCGCAACCAGGCTTTACAACATTGGGTGGACAGGACGATAGCGGAACAAGGTATAGAGCGAATATTAATTTTTTCGTCGCCGATGGCGCAATATGTTGAAAACTACTCTAAATTGCATTTCGTAGCCGATTTTGTCGATGTGGACTCCGATAAATGGCGGCAGTATGCAGAGAATAAAAACTTTCTTGCCAGTTGGGTTTATCGACGCGAAGCAGAAAAACTTTTGAGTTTCGAAACTCGAATTGCAAGTAAAGCCCATGCGACACTGTTTGTATCGGAAAAAGAGGCTGAGTTATTTAAAGATTTGGCGCCAGCAGTAGCGGAAAAAATAAGCTTCGTTAATAATGGGGTCGATACTGCATTTTTTGATCCTGACTTATCTTATGTTTCGCCGTTTCCGATAGGAACAAAAGTCATTGTTTTTACTGGCGCGATGAATTACTGGGCGAATGTGGATGCAGTCGTTTGGTTTGCCCAGAAAGTCTTTCCGCTAATAAGGCGAGGGTGTAACGAAGCACGATTTTATATTGTGGGTTCTAAACCCGATAACGCTGTTCGGCAACTTACAGATAATGACGCGGCTGTAGTCGTAACAGGTCGAGTCGACGATGTCCGAACTTATATTGCTCACGCCAATGTGGTAATAGCGCCATTACGTATTGCTAGAGGCATTCAGAATAAAGTGTTGGAGGCTATGGCGATGGCGAGGCCTGTCGTGGTGACGCCGGCGGCAATGGAGGGTATACCGGGTAACGCAGAGATTCAGATACAAGTAGAGGATGAACCTGAGAAATTCGCCGAGCAAGTATTGAATGTTTTGCGGAGGCCGTTTCTGCATGAACCAAGTAATCGTCGTTATGTGAAGGCGGATTTTAGTTGGCAAACAAGTGGCCACGATATATGTCATTTCGTAAATGGAGAGGGTGGCTAACAACATGTCGTCACAACGGCCGCCTCTGATTGTTCATATCATTTATAGACTGGGAATCGGCGGTCTAGAAAATGGACTGGTTAACATTATCAATCGACTGCCGGAAGACCGTTACCGCCATGCCATCGTTTGCCTGACTGATAGTACGGATTTTGGCCAACGGCTAAGGCGTAGCGATGTCGCCATCTATCGAATACACAAGCGATCAGGTCAGGATTGGGCATCTTTTTTCACGGTTTATCGTCTCCTCAAGCAATTAAAGCCGGCCATTGTCCATACGCGAAACTTGGCCGCAATCGAATATCAGCTTTGTGCTTTTTTTGCCGGCGTGCCGTATCGGATACATGGTGAACATGGTTGGGACGTATTCGATCCCGAAGGTAATAACGTCAAATATCAGTGGTTGCGTCGTCTATTGGGCTTATTCATACATCGTTTCATTCCATTATCGAAACATCTTCAGGCCTATTTGCAGAATACAGTACGCATCCCGGAACGAAAAATCACGCGGATCTGTAATGGTGTTGACACCAAAATCTTTTATCCTCATGCAGGAAACCGTATTGTTCCGGCCGACTGTCCGCTAATTTCCGACGGCAAGGTGGTGATCGGCACGGTTGGCCGCATGCATGGTGTTAAGGATCAGCTCACATTGGTTAATGCCTATATTCATGCCTGTATGCAATCCGTGCAATTTTCCCGGGAAAGCTGTCTGGTATTGGTTGGCGATGGTCCTTTGCGCGAACTAGCGGTTGATCTGCTGAAGGACAGACACTTAATGAATCAGGCTTGGCTGCCTGGTGAGCGAAATGATATCGCCGATATATTGCGTAGTTTTGATATATTTGTGTTGCCCTCAAAAGCGGAAGGCATCTCCAATACTATATTAGAAGCCATGGCAACCGGTTTGCCAGTCATTGCAACCCGAGTCGGCGGTAATTCGGAATTGGTCGTTGACGGGAAAACGGGCTATTTAGTCGAAAAAGAAAATGTGCCGGCAATGACTGAAGCTATGTCAATGCTGACGACCGATGCGGACAAACGACGGCAATTTTCTAAAGCGGCATATCAACGTGTTCAGAACGAGTTTTCGATTGATGGTATGGTTGCTCGTTATCAACAACTTTATGATGGGCAGTGACTCTGCCAAAGAGAATCAACATGTGTGGCATCGTCGGTATATTTGATATTCAAGGCACTAGCGAAATCGATCGTAACCTGTTATCTCGGATGAACGAATCGCAATTTCATCGTGGGCCTGATGAAGGCGGTTTGCACTTAGAACCCGGCTTGGGTTTTGGGCACCGACGTTTATCGATTATCGATTTGTCTAGCGGGCAGCAACCCATGCACAGCCAAGATGGTAATGTCGTGTTGACCTATAATGGCGAAGTCTATAACTTCGGCGAATTGCGGATGGAGTTGGAATCGCAGGGATATGTTTTTAAGACCCATTGCGATACTGAAGTCATTCTTTACGCTTGGCAAGCCTGGGGCGAAAGTTGTGTCGAACGTTTGCGAGGCATGTTTGCATTTGCGATTTGGGATAGGGCTAGTCAAACCTTATTTTTGGCGCGCGATCGCCTGGGTATTAAGCCGCTGTTTTATGCTGAATTAGCCAACCGACAGCTGATTTTTGGATCGGAACTCAAGTCGTTGACATCGCATCCTGCATTGCAGAAAAATATCGATCCGACTGCAATAGAGGATTACTTTGGCTTCGGATATATTCCAGATCCTAAAACCATTTATCAAAATGTTTACAAGTTAGAGCCTGGTTATTGCTTAACAATAAAGCGTGGTCAGAAAGCATGGAAACCTCGGCAATATTGGGACGTTCGATTTCAGGTGGGAACAATTAAGGATGCCGATCAAGCTGGTGACGAGTTGATCGAGCGCTTGCGCGAGGCCGTTAAAATTCGCATGGTAGCCGACGTTCCGCTGGGAGCATTTCTATCCGGCGGTGTCGATTCGAGCGCCGTTGTCGCGATGATGGCCGGCCTATCCGGCGATCCGGTTAATACTTGTTCTATATCCTTTGGCGATCCGAAATTTAATGAGTCGCAGTTTGCGACACAAGTTGCGGAACGTTACCGCACTGAACACCGGGTCCAACAGGTTGATCCGGATGACTTTACACTGATCGACAAACTTTCAGACTTATACGATGAACCTTATGCCGATAGTTCCGCATTGCCTACTTATCGAGTTTGCGAATTAGCTAGACGGCAAGTGACGGTGGCATTGTCGGGTGATGGTGGCGACGAAAACCTAGCGGGTTACCGCCGTTATCGCTGGCATACTTACGAAGACAAGATGCGGTCGTTGTTGCCGGACGCGTTTCGGATGCCGTTGTTCTCTATGGTAGGCAACATGTATCCAAAATTGGATTGGGCGCCTAAAGTGATGAGGGCCAAAAGTACGTTAGAGTCAATCGGACGCGATTCGATGGAAGGCTACTTCCACAGCGTATCGGTGATGTCGAACGAGTTGCGCGGCAAGCTATTTAGCGACCAACTAAACAAACAGCTACAGGGCTATCGCGCAATTGAAGTGTTTCGACGTTATCGCCAGCATGCGCCGGAACATCCATTGGCCATGGTGCAATATTTAGATCTGAAAACCTATTTGGCCGGTGATATTTTAACCAAGGTCGACAGGGCAAGTATGGCTCACGCCCTTGAAGTTAGGGTGCCGATACTCGATCATAAGCTGGTCGAATGGATGGCGACGTTACCGCCTGATTTGAAACTGCGTGGAAGGGAAGGCAAATTTGTTTTTAAAAAAGCGTTGGAGCCTTATTTGCCTGAGGACATTTTGTATCGACCGAAAATGGGCTTTGCCGTGCCGCTCGCTAGTTGGTTCAGGGGGCCGTTGAAACAGCGTGTGCAAGAAGCCTTGTTGGGCGATACGCTACGTCGTACAGGTTGGTTCAATGACGCTTTTCTAAAACGTATGGTTACCCAACACCAAGCTGGTTTGCGGGACTATAGTACATCTATATGGTCGCTATTGATGTTCGAAGCTTTTTTGCGGGGTAGAGAGTGATTGGGAATCAAATTTTCTCGACCTTAGGTGCAATAGACAGGTGCAGAGCATTTTGTTAGAGTGCTGATACTAACGGTTACTATAATTGAGGGGCCATGATAATGAAAGCGAACAATCAAGAAAAAGCGTCGTTGCCCGAAAATAAACAAAATCAACAGATTGATCATTTTCGCCGAGCGATTACAAAGATTGGTGTAATTTCCCCCGTTGCGATGACATTGGCTAGCAAAGCGGCGTTAGGTGACGTATACCAGTGCACAATATCTGGGATGCAGTCAGGTAATGCTTCTAGTCATGATTCAGATAATATGTCGGATTGTCCTCAGGGATTTTCAACATTTGACTGGTTAGATTTTGAATCTCGTGACGCGGTATCTGGGGCTGTACCCAATGCCAGGCATTGGGCTGAGGCGGGTGTCAGCCCTATTTATATTGAGTACAAAACTAATAATAAAAGATACTGGTATATAAAAGGAACGCTAAATTCACTCTCGTGTAGTGGCGTATTGGAATATGCTAATCGTGATTCTATTCCTTATAAAATGTGCGCCGC
Source organism: Methylomonas sp. MgM2 (assembly GCF_054172045.1). Classification (NCBI taxonomy): domain Bacteria; kingdom Pseudomonadati; phylum Pseudomonadota; class Gammaproteobacteria; order Methylococcales; family Methylococcaceae; genus Methylomonas; species Methylomonas sp. MgM2. The sequence goes on from NZ_JBSYXO010000023.1 coordinate 47,262, forward strand.
TCTTCGGGAAGGTTTAGGGGGTGGCTATCCGGCCACGACAAAAGTTTGCGCTGGGAATAAAAATTACTTAACTATAATCGATGAAACTACCTTTGAAGAAGTATTTGGTGCTCCTCCGACGTCCAGTTCAGGTACAACATTCAGAGAAGTTTTGGCTGGATCTAATAATTTAGACCAGAACGCGTGTGTTTGTTATTTGAACGCCGCGATAAATCAAATTGAATTCGTAACAAAGGATGATATTGTCGCTCTTTGGAATTTGGCCGCATTGGGCACACCTTTTCAGGATGGTTCGTTGTTAGTAACTAATTCAAGTGGGGCTGTGGCTTTGCTTGCCGCTTGGGCTAGTTAATCCTCAATGAAATGGAGTGTTTGTCGTAGCTTCGAGATTGGGATCAGAGCCTTTGATCAAGAATCTGTCTTGTTTCATTTTGGTAGTGGAGCAACTCATCTGCTTAGTTCTGTCGCGTGCCAAGTAATTCAAATTCTTATAGAGCAAAAGAAGCCAATGAGTGAAAAACAATTAATATTGGGTATGAGTCAACGGTCTGGCCGCGATTTTGATTTGAAAGATCTTGACTCAGTCTTACGGCAATTGCAGGAACTTCAGTTAGTCGAAACAGTCTAGTCTAGCCGGTCTTGAGCGGAAAAACATCTCAATCAGCATTAATTAAAAACGGCGCGTTTGTCCTAAAAATCGGGCCTTTTTCGGTTCGAGTTCAATCATCCATTATGGCGGTGCATGACGGGATAGATCAGTTGTATGGCGACTATCCACGTTTGACGTCAGATTCCTTTTGCGACTTTTATGTGCGTTTGTTTCCGCCGTTAGGCTTGCGGAGACTTTTTAGAAAACAAGTTTTGTTTGCATTTGATCAGTTCACACCATTTAAACCATTGCCTTATGCGCAGGCTTACCCTTTATTTGAATGGGGATTGAATTGGTGTATCGCTGGTTATTCCCACCAGTATTTGATCATTCATGCAGCCGTTGTAGAGCGTTATGGCAAGGCTTTAATTTTGCCGGGAGCACCGGGTTCCGGAAAGAGTACTCTATGCGCTTCTTTGATTAATTCGGGTTGGCGATTATTGTCGGACGAATTAACCTTAATTGATTGCGTGACAGGCAATATTGTTCCTGTTCCTCGTCCAGTTAGTTTGAAAAATCAGTCGATAGAAATAATAAGGAAAACTTATCCTCAATGCATATTTAGTCCTATAGTTCGAGATACGCTGAAAGGCGAGGTGAGTCTTATGAAACCACCTGCTAGTGCTGTGTTATTGGCTGACCAAATTGCGTCACCTTGTTTAGTTGTTTTTCCTAATTATGGAGAGGGTGTCGATTTGGTGGTGAAAAATGTGTCCAGAGGTGAAGCCTTTATGCGTTTGGCTGATTTGTCTTTTAATTACAGTACACTAGGTTATCAGGGTTTTGACGTGTTGGCGGGATTGATTGCACGTTGCCGCGCTTATGATTTTGTTTACAGTGGAGATTTTAATCAAGCCCGAGCATGTTTTGATCAACTAATCAATGAGCAAGTTGATGAATGATGATAATTCGTTGTTGCTTATCAGATACTTGGCGTTCGATTTGGCTCCATATTCATATAGAGAGGATGAATGGGAGTTGTTAATTCGACAGGCACGGGCAGCAGGAGTTTTAGCTAGGCTAACTTTCTATTGGAAAAAGTTTGAATTGTTTTGTCCGCCTCCTTTCGTTAGTCGTCATTTGGATTCAGCTGAAAAATATTGGCTGTCACAGAAAAGGATTATTAATTGGGAGTTGCATAATTTAAAACCAATTTTTCACCAACTACAGTTACCGCTTATTTTGCTAAAAGGAACTGCGTATTCGGCGGCAAACTTAAATGCAGGGTTCGGGCGGGTGTTTAATGATATTGATATATTGGTACCTAAGCAGCGTTTAAGCGAAGTTACACGTGCATTACGGTGGAGCGGCTGGTTGCCGGAACGCTTGAATAGTTATGACCAACGCTATTACGAATGTTGGATGCATGAATTGCCACCATTACGCCATATAGAACGCGGTACGACCTTGGATGTTCATCATAACGTCTTACCACTTACTTGTGATTTGGCGCCAAAACCGGAATTATTATTGAATGCGATCGTAGAGGTTCCAAATCAAGGTTTATGGACTTTAGCGCCCGAAGACATGGTCTTACATAGTGCCTGTCACTTGTTTTGGGGTGGAGAGTTTGAAAACGGTTTACGTGATTTGAGCGATATTGATCTTCTTCTCCGTGAATTTAGTAACAATGATCGAGATTTTTGGCAAAAACTGCTGGTTCGTGCGGAAGCTTTAAATTTGCGAAAACCTTTATTCAATGCATTGTTTTGTTCACATAAGATTTTAAATACGCCGCTGTCTATTGAGGCGATTAAGATTGTGGAAGGATTTAATAAGAGGTTTGAGGATAAAATAGTCGCTCAATTGTTTTTAAAGGCATTGAAACCACGTCATCCCAGTTGCGAAGATTATTTAACCGGTTTCGCACGATGGATGTTGTATGTAAGGTCTCATTGGTTAAAGATGCCGTTGTATTTGCTGATACCACATTTATCCAGAAAAGCGTGGTTGCGAATAGTTAAAAAAGAAGACTAACTCTCAATGGATTGACTGATAACTTTAGCAAAACAAATCATTGTGGCTTAAAGACGTGAAAATACTACACATTCTTGATCACTCTATTCCTCTTCATAGCGGTTACACCTTTCGTACACAAGCCATTATCGAACAGCAGCGTAAATTAGGTTGGGAAACTTTTCATGTAACATCGGCTAAACATGTTGGGACAAGAGGGGCTCTTGAAAATGCTAATGGTCTGTCATTTTATCGGTCGATACCCCCTGACGGGCCTTTCGCAAATTTGCCGGTTCTTAATCAATGGGCGATTGTGCAAAGTTTACAAAATCGCCTGGATGAAATCATTCCAGACATCAAACCTGATATCTTACATGCCCATTCACCGGCGTTGAATGGTCTTGCGGCGTTGAATATGGCGAGAAAATACCGGATTCCATTGGTTTATGAATGTCGCGCTTTTTGGGAAGATGCCGCAGTCGATCACGGCACGACGCGAGAAGGTAGCTTGCGCTATCGGCTGACGAAAGCTATGGAGACGTATATTTTTAAGCGATCTGATGCGGTGACAACGATTTGCGACGGCTTGAGGAAAGACATTATCAGCCGTGGTGTGTCTGCCGATAAAATCACAGTGATTCCCAATGCGGTGGATATCAACAAGTTTACTTTTGGCGGAAAGGCCGACTTGGAATTAGTTCGCCAATTGAATCTTGAGGGGAATATTGTCTTGGGGTTTATCGGTTCGTTTTATGCGTACGAAGGCTTATTACTTTTGCTAGATGCATTATCGGAAATCATAATTAAACATCCTAATGTTCATTTATTATTGGTTGGTGGTGGACCCCAGTTAAAGGCAATTAAAGACAAGATTCGAGCGCTTAATTTAAACAAAAAGGTTACCCTGACCGGGCGTGTGCCGCATGATCAAGTACAGCGTTATTATAATTTGGTGGATATTTTTGTTTATCCTAGGCTTTCGATGCGCCTGACCGATTTGGTAACGCCGTTAAAACCGCTCGAGGCCATGGCACAAGGTCGATTATTGGTCGCATCTGATGTCGGAGGGCACCGTGAGTTGATAAGGGATCGCGAGACTGGTTATTTGTTTAAGGCTGGTGATAGGACGTCGTTGACGGAAACAGCAATACAAGCGATAGCCGATCAATCTCATTGGGATGCGATACGGAATGCCGGTAGGTTGTATGTTGAACGTGAACGGAATTGGCAGTGTAGCGTCGCTAATTATCAGACTGTGTATGCAAATGCACTCGAAGCCAAACAATGACTTATACCGAACCCAGATTAGTTGTCTTTTGTTCGTTATACCCTAGTAAAGTCAGGCCTAATGCGGCTACCTTTATTCGTGAACGTATGAGCCGGGTTGCTAAGCATTGCCCATTGGTGGTGGTTTCTCCTGTTCCGTGGTTTCCATTGCAGGGATTGCTACGGTTATTTAAGCCGGGATATCGGCCTCAGCCTGCTCGATATGAACGACAAAGCGATATAGATGTTTATTTTCCGCGTTTTTTAGCCATACCGGGTTTTTTTCGATTTTTGGATGGCTTTCTGATGGCAATTGGCGCCTTGCCAATATTTTTGAGACTCAAACGGGAATTTGCATTTAATCTAATCGATGCCCACTTTGCTTATCCTGACGGTTATGCGGCAACGAAATTAGGCAGATGGTTTAGAGTACCGGTTACAATTACTTTACGCGGTACCGAGGTGCCGTTGTCTAAAATACCGGCGCGACGAAAGCGGTTAATGAAGGCTCTGCAGCTGGCGGCAAAAGTGTTTTCGGTATCTGAATCTTTGAAGAGTCACGTCGTTGCGCTAGGAGCGGATAACCGGAAAATTACAGTGATTGGCAATGGCGTCGATACCGCAAAGTTCATGGCTGTCGATAAAATGCATGCTCGGAGGCAATTAGGGTTAGCCGGTGATGCTGAAATTTTAATTTCGGTTGGTGGTTTGGTTGACAGAAAGGGTTTTCACCGTGTAATCGAGTTAATTCCAAAATTACTTGAAAAGCACCCGACGTTGATTTACGTGATTGTCGGTGGTTCAAGTCCGGAAGGTAACAATCGGGCCGTATTGGAAAAACAAGTTAGCTCCTTGGGTTTGAATCAAAGAGTCAGATTTTTGGGCGAGATGCCCGCTAAAGACTTACATATTCCTTTGTCGGCTTCCGATATTTTCGTTTTGGCAACTGCAAACGAGGGGTGGGCAAACGTTTTTTTGGAGGCTATGGCTTGTGGTTTGCCAGTGATCACCACTGATGTAGGTGGAAATCGTGAAGTCGTATCTTCGCCGGAATTGGGAACTGTGGTGCCATTTGGACATTCTAGCCTCCTTCTAGATGCGATTGACAATGGCTTGGACCACGCGTGGAATCGCCAGAAGATTATAGATTATGCTGCCGACAATGAATGGGATAGGCGTATTAAACAATTGTTGACGGAATATCACACATTGGTCAATTCATGAGTCTCTACACTTCTGTTTGTTCAGCACTGTTATTTCCCTTGCACGAAGCCGTCAAAAAACACAGTACGGTTAAGGTTCGGCGCGATCTGGAGAAGAGTCAATGGTTTAATCCTGACCAAATAGCGGAACTGCAGCGAAAAAAATTAAAGGCTTTTTTAATCGACGCTCAGCGACATGTGCCTTTCTACTCAAGTCTTTTTTCTAAATGTGGTTTTGACCCGAATGCGGTGGAAGATTTGCAATCGCTTGGTGCCTTACCTTTTCTCACCAAGGCTACGATTAGAAGCCATCTAGAAGAGATGCGGGCCTATAATGCAATTAGTTTGGCGCGTTTCAATACCGGTGGCTCTAGTGGCGAACCGTTGATTTTTTATATCGGCAAGCAAAGGGTCAGTCATGATGTGGCGGCAAAATGGCGGGCGACCCGTTGGTGGGGGGTCGATATCGGCGACCCGGAAGCCGTGGTATGGGGGTCGCCAATTGAGCTAAAAGCTCAAGATCAAATTCGCTTGATAAGGGACAAAATGCTCCGAACTCATTTGATTCCGGCTTTCGAAATGTCCCCTGAGAAACTTGATGGATTTATACGGCGAATTCAACAGATTAGTCCGAAGATGTTATTTGGCTATCCGTCCGCATTGGCTCACATTGCCAGTCATGCTGAGAAAAAACATATATCTTTGAATAGCCTGGGCATCAAAGTCGCCTTTGTGACCTCCGAAAGACTTTATGATCATCAGCGCGAAAAAATACAAAGCGTGTTTGGTTGTCGGGTTGCAAACGGCTATGGCGGGCGTGATGCCGGCTTTATCGCGCATGAATGCCCGCACGGCGGAATGCACATTACAGCGGAAGATATAATCGTCGAAATCGTCGATGCCGAGGGGCGAATATTACCGACGGGTGAACTGGGCGAAATTGTCGTGACGCATCTTGCAACCGGTGAATTTCCGTTTATTCGCTATCGGACCGGCGATATGGGGAGGTTATCCGATAAAGTCTGTGCATGCGGTCGGGGTTTGCCGATGCTAGAAGAAATTCAAGGACGCACTACGGATTTTGTCGTTTCCCAAGATGGTACTGTGTTACATGGATTGGCATTGATATATGTGCTTCGAGATCTCGAAGGTGTCGATGCTTTTAAAATCATCCAGGATAGTCTTGAAAAGATTACGGTACAGATCGTCCGAACTCAAACCTACCAAGCCGCACTTGCCGAAGAAAAAATCATTCGTGAATTCAAAAAGCGTTTGGGTGATTCGGTGATTGTTGATATTCAATATTGTGATTACATTGCCAAAGAGCGATCCGGCAAGTTCCGCTATGTAATCAGCCACGTTTCCAATTAACTTTCTTTAACGGCAATGACAAAATTGGTTGGATGGATCGGAGGAGCCCGACAAACCGAAGAAGCCTGTGCTTTATTGGACAGTATGAGTGCGCATGAGGTTTTGGACTGTAAGGTCGATTCAAATTATGCGGTGGCTGCACCAGCGCACAGCATGCAACTTTTTGGCGAATGTTTGTTCGTTTCACTAGGGCAATCTCTTCAAAAACAGCCGCTCGGTGACCTGCTCCATCACTATCGGCTACGAGGTAATCATTTTTTATCCGGTCATGCCAATCCAACCGCGTTGCTGATGATTGATGCGGAGAAACAAAGTTTGATTCTGGCGACGGATCCAATCGGCCTGACGAATATTTATTACGCTCAGACCGGTAACGGCTTGGTGTTTGGCTCCCGTGCCGATTTCGTTATTAGGCACCCCGATGTCGATAACGCCTTTAATGCGCAAAGTATTTACGATTACGTTTACTATCATCATATCCCTAGCCCCAATAGCATCTATCAACAAGTAAAAAAGTTGGAAGGCGGGCAATGTCTGATTTATGAATCAGGCCGAGTGACGCTTCATCGTTACTGGACGCCAAGTTTTCGAGAAGATGACATTGAACTGAAACAGGCAGGCTTGGAGTTCAAAGATTTATTGATGGATGCAGTCGAATCGAATGCTGATAGTCAGGAAAATACCGGAGCGTTTTTAAGTGGCGGTCTGGATAGTTCCAGTGTCGCCGGAGCCTTGTCAAAAGTATTTCCGGGACAGGCAAAAACGTTTTCCATGGGCTTTCCAGTGGAGGGATACGACGAGATCGAATATGCCAATATCGCCGTTAAGCATTTTAACACCCGACAACACGAATATTATGTAACGCCGGAAGATACCGTCAACGCAGTACCGCTGATTGCTGCGTATTACGACGAACCATTTGGTAATTCCTCGGCGTTGGCGGCCTATTACTGTGCCAAATTGGCAAAGGAAAACGGTATCAAGCGTTTGCTTGCAGGTGATGGCGGCGACGAGATTTTTGCCGGCAATGAACGTTATGCCAAACAAATGTTGTTCGAACATTATCATTCCTTACCCGGCTTTGCTAAGGCGGTGTTGGAAACCGGCCTAAATCGCTTGCCGGCAGGATTGGCTAAACAAAAGTTGCCTTTCAAGACAAAACGATATATCGATCAGGCTAATGCGGCAATGCCTGACCGTATGCAGGATTACAATTTTCTACATCGCCATGATGTCGCTGATATTTTTCAGTCTGATTTTATATCTCAGGTTGATACTTCAGAGCCGTTGCAATTGCTTAGAGATTGTTATGAAAGGCCCGAAAATGCCAGTACATTAAATCGGATGTTGTACATGGACTGGAAGACAACCTTGCACGATAACGATTTGGTCAAAGTCAACCGTATGTGTGAAATGGTGGGAGTGGATGTTTGTTATCCGTTATTGGATCAGCGTATCATTGATTTGTCCTGCCGTATTCCCTCAAGCATTAAATTGAAAGGCCGGAAACTGCGTTGGTTTTATAAGCAAGCCATGAAGGATTTTTTACCGGAGCAAATCATCAATAAGTCCAAGCATGGGTTCGGTTTGCCCTTCGGCATCTGGCTAAAAGACCATCGCCCCCTGAAGGAGTTGGCATACGATACCATCAATGATTTGAAAAAACGTGGCTACTTCAATCCGCAATTTCTCGATCACGCCATCCAGATGCATCAAAGCATCCATGCGGCTTATTACGGCGAATTGATTTGGATCTTGATGATGTTGGAGTTATGGTTTGCCGGGAAAAAGCATTAATTGAGTCAAAACGGTTTCAATACAGCCAACCACACGATAGCAAACAGAAACAATACCGGGATTTCATTGATCCAGCGGTAATAAACATGGCTATGTTGATTGCGGTCATGTTTAAAGTCCAGCAGCCATTTGCCGCAGAAAACATGATATAACACCAGTAACAACAACAGCGTCAGTTTGACGTGCAGCCAGCCAGCACCGGAATACAAGGTCCATGCATAATCTCCCAGCATCCAGATACCGAAGATAAACGTGCAAATCATGCCCGGTGTCATGATGCCGAAATACAATTTACGTTCCATGATTTTGAAACGTTCATTGCCGATCGCATCTTCGCTCATGGCATGGTAGACAAAAAGTCGCGGCAGATAAAATAAGCCTGCGAACCAAGTGACCATAAAGATTAAATGGAGTGCTTTTAACCAAAGCATCGTTGATTCTCCTTCCGCGACTACAAGTGACGAACATGCGAGAATTGCGTTAAAGCAATATCGCGTAGATGCGATTCGTTATTATGTGACTTCCTTCATATCTCGTTGGTCGCACAATAAAAGTTTTTAGATTAACTGCTATTCTTTCACAAATAGTGATGTTTGGAGGGATTAAATGTCTCGGTTTTCTATGGACTTGTTCGCTGATAGCCAAACTGAACCTAGCCCAGACGCATTTTTGGACAATGAACCTTTGCTATTCGGCAATGAATCAAATCCGAGAGAACGGAATTTGAATGTATTGAGTTCAAAAGTTAGTAGAAAACCAAGAGATTTAATGGCGCACTTAAAGCGTATTTTTTTCTGTTATCAAAATGCGTTAGCAGAGCCACTGTATGCATCGATATTGGATTTTCTGATTGTTCTAAATGGTAAAGGACGTGAAATCAGTTTGCGCGTCATCCACGGTAGCCGTTCGCAACTTCACTCATATCGTACATCCGAAATTAAACGTGCCCTAAGCAATCCTCACCAAGCACCAGGGAATCGCTATTCTTTATTCACTAGCGGAATATCGGGGACAACTCACCTGATCGAGATATCGCAAGGTTCTGAAGAACAGCATGATTACTTGGCGCTCGCGAACGACTTTATTGAATTTAGTCAGCTAGAAGAAGCGATGTCAGTATTGGAGCAAGGGCTTGATCGGTACCCTGAACGGCAAGACTTACAAGCGGCATTGTTGGAGTTGTATAAGTCGACTGACAGTCGGGATCGATTTCGCAAGGCGTATAAAGCGATCAAAGCAGAAAGCGCACCGCTGATCGATGATTGGCGGAGGCTGGCAGATTTTTTTGATGGAAAATTGAAATGAAAAAAGCCGGGAGCGCGCCGCCGCTTAAGGTCGCGCTGTATGGGATGGATTCGCGCAGCTATAAGACCATGGAACTCTATTTAAAAGGTCCATGTAAAGGCGTTGCAGTGGTGGTAAGTGCGGACGAGGCGGAAACCGATATTATCGATGCCGATTTTGCCACGGCGGGTGAAATTTTAGAAACTCGACGCCAGCAAACGCCTGACAGACCGATTATCTTATTGTCTTTACAGCTTTTAAAAGTTGAAAACACTTATTTTGTACAGAAACCAGTCAGTGCTGGGCAATTAACCAAAGTCCTAAATGAACTGAAGTCACAAATTTGCGAACTTCGGAAATCGCATGCAGTGATAGAAAGGCAGGACGCTGGTCCTAAAACGCATGAAACTTTGCCTGCCGCAGATGAGCATATGGTCACCACGGGGCGTGCAACGGTGAGTGTATCCGGCGATGATCGGAATGCACAAAAAGCGGCTAAGAAAAAGGTGATGTTTGAAGACAATGAGGGAGGATATACCGCTTTTCTCGGGATGTTATCCGGTGTTGATTTTAATGATAAAAATCAATTACTCAGTGCGAGTTTTGACCCGAAGGCCTATTTCCTTAGTTTTGTGCTTTCGGCCTACAGAGTGGCCGGTCACGAAAAAAGAGCCTTCCAGCTTAATTCGATCTGGAAGCCATTAATCATTCTACCCGACAGCCATCAGGTCTGGATTGATGCTGACGACAAGCAATTACGAGCTTTTGCCGGCGTTGAACAAAATAATGCCTTTGCCGGCAACATCAATTTGGTTCCGGTTGACGCGAATACGGTTAGAGCAAATAACGCACCTGAAAAATTTCAGGATATGGATGTTTTTATTTGGAAGTTGACGATTTTGACTTCGAAAGGGCGGTTCCCTCTCGGTTTATATCCGGATCGTCCGGTTTATTTGAAGCACTGGCCTAATTTTACGCGATTGCTACTGACGCCGGACGCTTTGAGAATTTCCGCGCTATTGCTCCAGGGAGCCAGAACACCGCTTGATATCATCAGAGTTTTGAACGCTAGACCGCAATATGTATTCGCATTTATCAGCGCCTGTTATAGCTTGGGGATTCTAGGAAAAAGCGAACGCCAAATTGACCGGCTTATTGCGCCGGATCCACCTAAGCATAGTAAGAAACAAGGCTTGCTGAGCAAAATTTTACATAAATTACGCGCTAACTAACGCTTAATGAGTGCCATGAGTCAATATAAAATAATATTCACCGGCCCGGTTGGAGCAGGCAAAACGACGGCGATCAGTAGTATTAGCGATTCGCCGCTTGTTAAGACTGAGGCCTCAGCCAGTGACATGACAAAGAACCGGAAGTCGTCGACTACAGTAGCGATGGACTATGGTGTGATGAATCTCGATGGCGGAGAGAAGATTCATCTTTACGGTACGCCCGGCCAGGAACGATTTGATTTTATGTGGGATATTTTAACGACGGGCGGTATCGGACTCATTTTGTTGTTGGATAACACTCGAGCGGATCCATTCCAAGACATGCGCTTTTTTCTGGAAGCGTTCGATAAATTTATCAAGTCAACGGCAGTCGCCATAGGTGTGACCCAAATGGATCTCAGTAACCACCCCACGATAGCCGATTATCATCAACAGTTGCGGGCGATGGGCGTAAAGATGAAGCCGCCCGTGTTCGCCGTTGATGCAAGAGAATACAACGATGTTTCATTGTTGGTGCAATCGCTGCTTTATTCTTTAGATCCGGGGTTGGAAGGCGAGTGAGATGAAACAGTTCAGATTAGCGGAAGGTTTATTTTTATATCCAACGCCTGCTGGCGCGTATCAAGCCGTTTCGGCTAAGCAAGCCGATAAGCCTAGACGATTTTTGAAACGTTTATTGCAACAACCACAAACGCCGGCACTCAATGTCGAGCAATTAATGATGTTGACCGAGAGCAGCGACGAGAGTAAGTCGCTAGAGTTGCTGCATCACTGCCAAAAGCTCGGCTGGGTGCAAGGAGTGGATAAGGTAATCGAGGCTCCGCAAGGCGCTCTGGAAGATTTTTTGCCGGCGTTACTAAATAAGATTACAGAGAATGGCAAAGTGTTGCTTGCGGACGAACAGGGGTTTTACTTGGCTTGCAGCGGATTTCCGCACGAAGTGGCCGAAGAGCTATCGGCATTAAGCGCCGATTTGATCACAGTTCACAAACGGCGTTCAGGCCTGCTGATGAACAATATGGGCATCGCTAGCCAGGCTTGGGCGGTGGTTGATGCATTTGGTAATAGTCAGATTGGGTTCTGGCCGGTATTTATTGGTAATCATTGCTTTGTCATCGCGATTGCCGGTATTCCGCATTTCAATCAAGCTGAATTTGTTAGTTTGATTTGGACGTTAAGTATTCGTTACGCCGGAAAAGACGACCCTAAACACGGTTAATATTTTGGGAAACTACGTTTAAGAGGAAATAAACTATGAAAGCTGACTTACTGACATCGGTATTGACCGACTTAAATGGCACATCGGCGGATATTGAGGCATCGGGAGTCATCTCGACAGACGGCTTGATGATGGCATCTGTGTTGCCGGCCGGTATGGATGAGGATAGAGTCGGTGCGATGAGTGCAGCAATGTTATCGTTGGGTGATAGAACGGCGCAAGAATTGAATAGAGGTGGGTTGGAACAGGTGTTGATTAAAGGAAACCATGGTTATGTACTGATGACATACGCCGGTGAAGAAGCCGTACTGACGGTTCTGGCAAAACCGAATGCCAAATTGGGTTTGATCTTTTTGGATGTCAAACGGGCGGCTGAAAGCATAGCCGAAATGCTGTAACTTCACATCGTGTTGGGAGAGTCCGATGATTACCGATATGAAAGAAGAGGACATCGTAGGCGACTTCCGGGAAGTCGGCTTGCAGTTGTACGGTTCGATTAAACGAAGAATCCTCTATACAGAAATCGAAACCCCTTATCCTGATGGTAAATTAATTGTTTCGACGACTACCCCGGCTGGTGTCATTACGCACGTTAACCCCTCTTTCGTCGAAATGTCCGGTTATACGGAAGAGGAATTGATCGGTGCGCCGCACTCGATACTCAGACATCCTGATATGCCGCCCGCTGCGTTTAAAGATCTGTGGGATACGATTCAACGAGGTGATAAATGGCAAGGTTATGTAAAAAATTTACGCAAGGATGGCGGGTACTATTGGGTAAAAGCAACCGTTATTCCGAATATTAGAGGCGGTAGGCTGGTTGCATATACTTCGGTGCGGCGCAAGCCCTCCCGCACTAAAGTTGAAGAATGTATCAAACTTTATCCCACACTCTTTTAAGCAGGGGAACGCTATGTCGTTTATGTTTACCGTTAGTCCGGATTTCACTCCCGATCATTTATCCGGATGGTATATTTTTAATACCTGGCTTCAGAAACTCACCGGCGAGGCTATACATTTGCAGATGTATGACGACTTTCAGAGTCAAAGAGAGGCGATTCAGGCCGATAAAATCGACCTGATTTATGCCAACCCTTTTGATGCGGCGATGTTGGTCAGAGAAAAAGGCTTTTTACCCTTGGTTAAGGCAAAGAACGCCGCCGATGAAGCGTTGATTGTATCCAATGCCGAAAGTAGGGCAAATGACGTTGCCGATTTGTCTCCGGGTACACGCGTAGCCTTTACCGATGACCCGGACGTACGCCTGATGGGGATGATCATGCTTGAGCCCGGGGATCTGGACAAATCGAATATCGTGCCGGTGGCCGCCGATAACTATGTACTCGTAGCCAAGCATTTACTGGCGGGGGATGCGGATGTCGGTATTTTCTTGGCTGAAGCCTACGACGATTTATCCGCGATGATCCGGAAACAACTTAAAGTATTGGTCAGAAGCCAGATCAGTGTGATACACCACGCATTGATGATCGGTCCGAAATTGCAAGCTCGGCGGGATGAAATCGGGCAATTATTAGTAAACATGCAGAGGGACGAGAAAGGGTCGGGAGTCTTGAATAGCCTGGGGTTTGAGTCTTGGCAAATCGTCGATGACGAGGAAATGGAATTTATGATCGATTTGATGGATACCTTGAATACCTAGTTTCCAAATAGTGCTAAGCGCTTCATACACAAAAACGACGATAGATTTTCTTCGCCATGGAGAAACCCAAACCGGTGACTATTTTCGTGGTTCAAGCGATGATCCGTTAACAGAACAAGGGTGGCGGCAAATGTTTCAGCAATGTTTGGGTCAGCAATGGCCGGTTGTAATTGCCTCACCGTTGCGGCGTTGTTTATCCTTCGCGTCGGCCTGGGGACAGGAGCGGCAAGCCGAGCTAATAATAGACCCAGACTGGCAGGAAATCGATTTCGGAGACTGGGAGGGCATGTCGGCAGAACAAGTCGAACGGCTGCAGCCGGGAGCCTTGACCAATTATTACGCCGATCCGATTAGCTTTACGCCGCCAAACGCGGAAAGTTATACAAACTTCGAAAGACGGATTCGGAAAGCCTGGGAGAGTTTGCTGTTAAATCATGCCGGACAAAATATATTGGTGGTTACTCACGCAGGGGCGATAAGGTTGTTATTCTCGACTTTGTTAAACATTCCTCTACAGCAAAGTTTTCAGATTGAGATACCGTATGGCTGCTTAACTCGTTTTAGTTGCTTCGATGATGCCAGAGGCCGGTTTGTGCAGCTGAACTTTCACAGGCCTGTTTAATTTTCTAACAACTACAATTTTACAGGATAGCGGTTGGCTTCACGCTTTTCACCTATTCATTTGGGCGCTCCAGGCGAAGAGATCAGCAAAAAGGATCTCCATGCCATTGCTCAGCGTTTCAAGCACTTTAACCAGGCTCGTTTGTTGCGGGTGCGGGAGTTTTTGCAACCCAAACAGCATGATTTTTTAAATTTGTTGCCATTGCTTTTCCATCAGAATCATCCCTTGTTGCCAGGTTTCGTGTCATTGGAAACGCCTGCCGGCATTCCGGATTATGTGCCGAATAAACAGGCTGTCGATACCGCCAAGCAGTTCTCAAAAGGGTTCATCCATAAACGCAAGGCGTTAAGCGATTATCCGATCTATGCTATTTTCTTGATGGGAAGCGCCGGAAGCATGGCCTTTTCCAAAGATAGCGATATTGACATTTGGTTGTGTCATCGTCCCGGGTTATCGAAATTAGAACTTGAGGAATTAGGTCAGAAAACCCTGTTAGTTGAGAAATGGGCGGCGTCATTTAGATTGGAAGTGCATTTTTTTCTGGTCGATAGCGAACAATTTAGAAAAGGTGAAAACACCCCAATTTCCATTGAGAGTAGTGGAGAAACCCAGCATTATCTGTTATTGGAGGAATTCTATCGTACCTCGATCTATATTGCGGGACGAATCCCCGTTTGGTGGTTGGTACCGCACGAACAGGAAAAAAATTATTCTCGCTATGTCTCGCATTTGCTCGAAAACCGCTTTATTTCAGAAGCCGATGTGCTCGATTTTGGCGGATTACAAGATATGCCTATGGCTGAGTTTGTCAGTGCTACGCTTTGGCATATCTACAAATCTTTGAATTCCCCTCATAAAGCATTGTTAAAGCTATTTTTAATGGAAAGTTACGCGGCTGAATTCCCTGAGCCTAAATGGCTATGCTCGACGATGAAACAGGCAATTTACCGGGGTGACTTCAGTGTCGATATGCTTGATCCTTATTTGTTGATTTATGACAAAGTCGATGATTATTTGCGTCAGGAAGGTTCAAAACAAAGGCTCAATTTAGCGCGAGAGTGTTTTCAGATCAAAATTACGGGCGTCGCCTTTCCGTTACGCGATGGTAAAGCGCGCCGCTTATGCGATGATTTTTTAGCAACCATTGCTCATCGCTGCCAGTGGCCGGACGATTTATTGGATAACCTAAACACGACCAAATTCTGGAATATCAAAAAAGCGACTGACGAACATGTGGTCATTCGTACCCAGTTGCAACAATGTCTGCGAACAATATTAAAAATTACTGATAATCCATTGGATCATGCCGATTTAAACGATGACCTAAAATTGTTGAGTCGTAAATTAAGTGCCTTCCTCGATTTTCGACCGGGCAAGGTCGAGGTGCTGACTACTCGAAGTATGGTGTACGCAAAACCGGAGATATGGTCAATCGTTGAAGTGGTTGGCGATCGGAATTCGGTGAGTTGGTGTTTGTTTGATGGGCGGTCGTCCGCATCTATCAATGCCGAATCGGCAATGAAACAATGCGATAACCTGCTCGAACTATTGTGCTGGGCCGTAGTGAATGGTTTGTACAGAAGAGATATCAATCTGCAACTGTCGACGAGTTCATTAAGAATATCGGCTAATGAGTTAAAACGATTGCTTGAGGACCTGCATGGATTTTTATCGAAACATTTGCCGACTAAGGAAACCGCATTAGAGGTTTACTCCAAGCCTAATCGCTTATTGTCTTCCATGCTATTAGTGAATTGGGGCGAGGAACTGGCTGTCGACGCCAATCCCGAACAATTCATGATAAGCGAACGGTCGGATCCACTCAGTTACGGCGAGGGCCGGCATTGTTTTGTACAAAGTTTGCAAAAGTTGTCGGTGTCGAGTTGGGGTGAGGTCGCCGTCCGGCGTTATTCAGGGTTTGACGGACTTTGCGATTGCTTATGTGAGATTTTTAACCAAAGCGCGGCGCCATTGTCAATTAATTGTATGCAAGTATTCTGTTACACGCGCGGCAGAGGGCGTAGTATTGCGCTAAGGATCGAAGCTATTTTCAGGCATTTTCTGGATAGTTTTGCCTATCATCCCCATAGGGAGTTGAATCGTTATTTTATGGCCGCGAAGGAGGGAAGTTGTTGTTTTCGCCTTCAAAATAGGGCGTTGGGATATTTTTTAATCGACAACAACAACCAGCTGTTACAAGAATTATCTAGCCCGCAAAATCAGTTTTCACCAGTGATTTTTGACGACTATGTGTTAGAGCAAACTTTCATCCCTTTTCTATATCGGCATAACCAAGCCGATACACTGCAAATTTTTTATCACGTGACTAGCAAACATGTGGCGGTCTTTATAATTGACGAAAAAGGATCGCTATTTGTTCGCCAACATAGCGGCGCCAATCCGCGGCATTTGTTGGTTCACTACAATGTGTTTATTACGACCTTGCAGCTACAAACAAAATTGCCGGAAGCGTTAGCAATCAAATGTTATGAAATTCAGAAAAACTCCGCGGGGGTAGCGTCTTGTCATACTGTTCAGATAAAACAGGCCAGCACCGTTCTGGATTTAAGAGTACGTATTGTAGCGGACCGGGAAGGGGGGCAAGCCGTTTACTGCAATGAGCGCAAATTTGCAATTACCGATATCGCATCCTACCAAGCAATTAAGACGCACATTCTAAGCTTTAGAAAAAATCGTGAAGATTATCCTTTTCATATTACTGAAATCGATGTGCCGTGTGAACTGTTGGGACTTAAACATTTCGAACAAGGACAAAGCCTACATTACCTTAACTATAAGCAAAAAATCGAAGAAAAATTAAATCTTTAAATGGTCTCAGGGGAAGATGGTTTCATCAGGCCGTTTCATTTAAAAAGCGGGTTTAATGTTTCCTTGGGAAACGTTTGCGGTAGTGATTGATTTACGTGCGCGAAGATCGGTTAGTAATACGCGATAAATCGATTTTGCCGTCTGACCGATTATGCCTATACTTTGGCCATTCGTTAATATGGAGCGTGTTGATGAAATTCGACAAACGTAATCACAAACGCTTTAATCCCGAAGGGATTGCAGCGCATATCATCATCGACCCTCCTCCGCCCGCCGAGGAAATTGTTATCGACGGACATGTGGTGGATATGAGTTACAGCGGCATCCGGATTAAACTAAACACGCCTTTGTTGCCTCATATCGAAGTGGCCGAACTCAGAATTTTAATAATATTGCCTGAGTCGGGCGTTCCTCTTTCGATACACGGGACAATCAAGCATATTCATGATCGGCATCACTGCGGATTACAATATGCGGATAAACACACCGAGGATGAGCTCGATAGCCTGATGTTCGAATGCGTCAAATATGCGCCACATCCCGCGGAAGACTCACACTAATATGGAATTTTTCATTAAGTCCGGATTAGTCAAGCTTTCTGAGGTTTGGCGAAATTTAAATGGTGAAGCAGCCTATCAGCGTTATCTTGATCATTGGCAAGCCTACCATGCGGAACCGGGTTCCAAGCCCATGAGTCGCAAGGCATTTTTCGCGGCGGAAACCAAGCGTAAGTGGAATGGTATCAAACGCTGTTGTTAAGCGATTGCTGGGTCAAAAATTTCAGAGATTTTTATAGAGCCCGTCCAATACCAGCGCGTTTGGGCTAATCATGCCGATTACCAAGCCGTTTTCGACGACTGGCGCTCTTACCAGGTTGTAATTGGCAAATAGTTTGGAGCAAAGCCGAATATCCATTTCCGGACTCACCTGGATTACCGGACAAGACATGATTTCATATACATTGACTCGGTCCGGTGCCTTGTCTTTGGCTAATACATGGCGAGCGATATCGCCGGATGTTAGCAGGCCGTATTCGTCAAAGTCATGACGTTTATTGATGACCAATACCGAAGTCTTTCTGCTCTTCATCAGCAGCAGAGCGTCTTTGACGGTAGCCGAGCCTTCGATACTTGCAAAGTCCGTTCTCATGATGTCTTTGACATGAATGATTTTATTAGCGTCGATCATATTTCATCTTCCAATTCTTGAGTAAGTTCTTCAACTTGATGCATGACGCCGATGGCATCTTCAACATCGATCTTAAAGGCGATACCGGTACCTGGTTTGGTATCGAACTCGGCTACTTTAGCGATTTTTTCCAAGATATAGCGGCTCAAATGTTCCTCCACTAGAAACATCAGCACATCGCGCTGCACTTCTAGGGTTAAGCCGAAAAATGTCTTGGCTTGCTTGATCCCTTCGCCGCGAGCTTGGGTAATGACTGTAGCGCCTTTGGCGCCACTTTTGCGCGCGGTATCCAATACCAAATCGGTTTTACTGTCATCCACAAAGGCAATGATCAATTTGAAGCGCATAGTAATCCTCACATTTGAGTTGAATTGCGTTTTCTAGTTCGCCATTCAGCCAGCTGGGCATAACCAAGTACGGTCATTATCGGAAACAGGCTGGCGAAGGCAACCAAGCCGAATCCGTCGAGCAAGGGGTTGCGACCGGGTACCGTCGAGGCCAGGCCCAATCCTAGAGCGGTGACTAGCGGCACTGTAACGGTCGACGTAGTCACGCCGCCGGAGTCGTAAGCGAGACCGACGATTAACTTGGGGGCAAAAAGGGTTTGTAAGACAACGATAATATAGCCTACCACAATGTAGTAATACAGCTCGGTGCCGGTAACGATTCGGTAGGTACCTAAGCTGATGCCGAACGCTACGCCGAACGATACGGCAATGCGCAGCCCCCAGGCACTGATCGCTTTACCGGATATTTCTTCGGCTTTGAGCGCCACGGCGAGTAGGGACGGCTCCGCCAGCGTTGTGGCGAAGCCGATACACGCGCCAAATAAATATACCCAGCCATAATGGCGCCAATCGGCGGCGTGGTTGATATCCCCGATTTTTAGAAATTCGGGCGCCGTCAATTGCGCCGCCATCAATTCACCGAGCGGGAACAGCGCCATTTTCAATCCTTCCAGAAAAAAAGCGATACCAATCAGCACATTAATAAAACCCAACAAGGTCTTGCTGGGATGCGCCAGCGGTTTTCTAATGACGAGTAATTGAAAACCTATAATGATAGCCGCGATCGGCAGCACATCGCGGCCGGTTTCCAGCACGGTGGCCGTGAATTGATGCAGCCATGCCGTCATGCCAGCATGCCGAAGGCCATGACGAAAATCATGGGGGTCAGGGAGGCAAACGCGATCAGGCCGAAGCCATCGACCACAGGATTGCGGCCTTTGATCGAGTTAGCCAGGCCTATGCCCAAGGCGGTAACCAGCGGGACGGTGATAGTGGACGTAGTGACGCCGCCGGAATCGTAAGCAATCCCGATTATTTCAGCCGGTGCAAACGGCGTCATCAAAATAATCGCAACATACCCAATGATGATCAGATATTGCAAGGGCCAGCCCTTGATGATGCGCAACACGCCAACAACGATGGCAAAGCCGACCGAAACCGCGACCGTCAGGCGCAAGGCCAGCGCGTAATGCTGTATCGCTTCTCCGTTTTCGGCAATTAATCGGGCACGGCTGGCGATTTCGGCGGCGTTTTGCGTAATCGCAATCAGGGCCGGTTCGGCAATGGTTGTTCCGAAGCCCAAGCAAAATGCGAACAGTAGCAACCAAAATAAACTACCTTTGCGGGCGAATGCATTCGCCATGGATTCGCCGATCGGAAACAAACTTTGCTCCAAGCCCAATATGAAAAAGGTTAGGCCAATGACAACGAACAAAGAGCCAATGATCAAATCGACTATATTAGGGATGGGTTGACGAATCACAGCCAGTTGAAAAAACAGCACAACCACCAATATCGGCGCCAAATCGAAACAGCTGCTTAAGATCAATCTGAAAAAACGATTGCTACCGAACACCTTGTCTTTGTCCGTTTAATTGCCGGCGTATTTTGCCGGCATGATCACTAATCGATATAACGCTTGCTTATGTCGGAATAGGCATCGATGCGTCGGTCTCGCAAGAATGGCCAGATACGCCTAACGTCTTCGCTGCGTTTGGGGTCCAACGTAGCCAACACTATGGAATCTTGTTGATCGTCGGCGCGGCTCAAAAACTCACCCTGCGGGCCGACAATGAAGCTATGGCCCCAAAATTGGATGCCTGCGGCATTGTCCGGCGCTTCTTCGAAGCCGATACGGTTACAGGCAATCAACGGCAAGCCGTTAGCGACCGCATGGCCGCGTTGTACGGTGATCCACGCTTCCAGTTGCCGGGCTTTTTCGTCTTGTGCGTCATCCGGGTTCCAGCCGATCGCTGTCGGGTAGATTAACACGTCGGCGCCGGCCAGCGCCATCAATCTCGCGGCTTCCGGATACCATTGATCCCAGCAGATCAAAACGCCGAGCTTGCCTACCGATGTCGCTATCGGTTTGAATCCCAAGTCGCCGGGGGTGAAGTAAAACTTCTCGTAGAAACCGGGGTCGTCCGGAATATGCATCTTACGAAAGGTGCCGGCGATACTGCCGTCTTTTTCGAATACCACCGCGGTATTGTGATAAAGCCCAGGCGCGCGCTTCTCGAAAATCGTGGAAACGATGACGACTTCGTTGGTTTTGGCGACTTGACTCAGTGTTTCGCAGGTTGGGCCAGGAATGGGCTGAGCCATATCGAAGCAGTCGGTATCCTCGCTTTGACAAAAATAATGGTCCAGATGCAGCTCGGGCAAGACCACCAGCTCGGCGTTTTGCTTGGCGGCTTGCTCGACTTGGGCGATGGAGTAGGCCAGATTGGTTTTCCGTCCGCGATTACAGGGTTGCTGGACGGCGCAGGCAATGATGGGTTTGTTCATGGTCGCAATCACTGTCAGAAATTCAAATTTACAAATGCCGGTATTTGCATGCTGGCACAATGCAGGCTGCCGTATTGATGTATCAACGGCCGGCAAGGCGTGGCGATGATTTGTCTATCCGGGAAGCAAGCCGCCAAGCGTTCCAACACCACTTTATCCATGGGGTCGTCGTAAACCGGCACCATCACCGCGTCGTTGATGATCAAAAAATTGGCGTAGTTGGCCGGCAGTCTCCGTCCGTCTTCGTCGAAAATCGGTTTCGGCAGCGGCAAGGCAACCAGTTGATAAGGCTTGTCGGCTTCGGTTCTAAAAGCCTGC
The DNA here is from genome assembly GCF_054172045.1 of Methylomonas sp. MgM2. NCBI lineage: Bacteria > Pseudomonadati > Pseudomonadota > Gammaproteobacteria > Methylococcales > Methylococcaceae > Methylomonas > Methylomonas sp. MgM2. The sequence goes on from NZ_JBSYXO010000023.1 coordinate 68,650, forward strand.
AATTGTTCTTCCATGTGCTTCAGACTTTGATAATGCGGGTCTGCGCTATCATCGCAAGCCGTGTAGGCGATGGTATTGGCGTCGCAGAAACGGGCCAGGGTGTCGATATGGGCATCGGTATCGTCGCCGGCCAAATGCTCTTGCTCGACCCACAAAATACGTTTTGCGCCCAGATAATTTTGCAATTGGCCGGCGATGGCTTGTTCCGACAAATCCGGATTGCGGTTTGGATTGAACAGACAGTTTTTGGTGGTCATGATCGTGCCTTGGCCGTCCGATTCGACGCTGCCGCCTTCCAATACCAAGTCAAGGGTCGCGGTGGGCTGGCCTTTGAAAAGCGGATGGGCGAACAGTACCAGATTCAGTTTGTTATCGGCATCGTGCGGGTATTTATTCCCCCAGCCGTTGAAGCGGAAATTCAATAATTGCAGCTTGGCCTTGGGATGTTGCCATTCCATGCTGATAAATAGCGTATCGCGTACCCAAATGTCGTTGTAATCGGCTTGGACATAATGAATGCGTTCATTATGGTTTAGTTGGGTCTGAATATGCTCCTGATGTTCGCCGTCTTTACAAATGATGATCAGTGCTTGAAAGCGGCTGATAGTGGTCGCGATGAAATGATAGCTATCTTCGACTGCGGACAGGTCGGCGAAATCGCCTGTGTGGTGCGGCCATGCGATGGCGACGGCGGATTGCGGTTCCCATTCGGCTGGAAAACGGATCATGAATGACTCCCTGGAAAAATCGAAAATATACGGGCGACTATTGTATCAATGCTGTTTATAGAATTGACGATGGGCCGGCAAATATATCTATTTGACTATGGCTGCGATCAGCCTTTATAGTCACGGCCATGACGACCTATCCTGATTTTTTCAACAAACTTCTATGGCAACGGGGGCTTCTCGTTGCCGTGGTGTATTCGTTTTTCTAACCAACCGAAGCAACCGCGGCCCTGGCCGCGGTTGCTTGATGCCACGCCTAGGGGCCGCAATAAACATGGAGACCCTATGGCATCAATTTCACGATATTTAAAACACAATCAAAATGGCGCGTTAGGTTACGGTATGGCAACGCTTGCTGCCATCGGTTTTTCGGCCAAGGCTATTTTGGTCAAGTTGGCCTATTACGATAACGTCGACGCGGTGACATTGTTGGCCTTACGCATGCTGTTTTCAACGCCGTTTTTTTTGTTCGTTGCTTTGCGCCATTGGAGTAGACATGATCTGTTGCCGTTAACAAGCAGAGATTATAGGATCTTACTGATATTGGGTTTACTGGGTTATTACCTGTCCAGCTTATTCGATTTCATCGGCCTGCAATATGTTTCCGCCGGCTTGGAGCGCCTGATTTTATTTCTGTATCCGACCTTTGTTGTACTGCTTTCGGCATTGTTACTCGGCAAGTCATTTGGACGGAAAGAAGTAGTGGCGTTGACGTTAAGTTACGCGGGTATCGGCGTAGTATTCAAAAATGAGCTGAGTATGCAATCCGAACAATTGTTACTCGGAGCAGGCTTCGTGTTCGCCAGTACCTTGACTTATTCCCTGTATCTGATAGGCACCGGAGAAGCGGTCGCGCGTATCGGCGCTTCCCGTTTTACTGCTACTGCAATGTTGGTGGCTTGTATTGCTACGGTGTTGCAGTTTTTGTTGACTCATCCTATCGACGCGCTTTGCCTACCGGTTCGGGTTTATAAGCTTGGCTTGGCCATGGCGATAGTCTCGACGGTGCTTCCGGTCTTTATGCTGTCGGCAAGCATTCGTCTGATCGGCTCCATGCATGTTTCTCTGGTGGGAATGATAGGACCGGTGTCGACGATATTCATGGCGGCCTATTTTCTCGGCGAGGAACCGACCGTATCGCAAATGATTGGTGCCGGGCTTGTGATGCTTGGGGTTTTCAGCCTCTCCGTTAAACGCAAGCCGACTGAAAACGCCTAAAATTACATTGAGTTAGACTCGGACAGGTGTTTTCGTCCGGAATTTCGCCGGTGAACGCACCGGCGTTCCCTTTAGCAACTCAACCGGCCTCGATGCTGGTATACTACGTCAGACTCTCAGGATTGATTTTGGGATGACCTAGAGCTTAATTCCGTAAGTTGGCGATAGTATTTCGTAGTTGCGTCCCGCGAACCTCGCGTTTCCGCCATCGAAAAGGTGTAGCCGTTGGATTGTATGCGGTAATGAAGTCTTCAATGGCTTGGCGCAAGGCTGCGATGTTTTGGAAACTGGCACCGCGTAAAGCTTTGCGCGATAGAA
>NZ_JBSYXO010000024.1:0-63388 GCF_054172045.1 Methylomonas sp. MgM2
GCTTTATAAGTTAATCTAGCGGCTGGCTCAGCGAATCAATGCGGATTGCGGGGGCGATAAAATCAACAGCCTGTTAAAGGTAAAGTATTGGTCATATAAAACTAACACCATATAAATGCCAATTTTGTTGTGTTTCTGAAACAAGTTTGAGTTCTAATAAATAGGTTGACGTATCGAAATCCGATATTTCGTAACACGCTTCCGTAAATTTAAGAGGAGAACCATTGAGATATGCCAACGGAGTTTCTGCCAGGTCACAATCCACGACGACTCGGCTAGGCTTTTCTTTTTTATACCACGGTAAATAAACCTCGACTTCAGAGCCAACTAAATGGTTATTTTTATAAAAACCATAATTCATATCATTTTCGGACGATGGATGAGGCTTTATGGTCTTAAGGCTTCGATAACAATTAAGCAAATTCAACATCAGCCGGTCAAAGCCATTTGTTTGATTCGACAATAAATCTTGATAATAAAATCCAAGCAATGATCTTATTGCTGAAAAGGGATTGTTATTGTTAAACAGATGTTGGCCTATTTCATAAAAACGTTGCCAAGAACGACTGGAGGTTTTCGTTCCTGGATACATTCTCACAACGGACAAAGGTTTATTCAGGTAATAAAATTTAGCACCGGACTTATAGAGTCTTATCCATAAATCCCAGTCCATCGTATAATGCAATCCATCGTTGAGTTTTCCGCCGATTTTCTCAAATGCCGTGCGCCGCACAAAGCATGAAGGTTGAGAAATGCAACATTCTCTGGTGATGGCATTTATCGACTTCTTGATTGCAGGAAAATAGCCGATAAATTTCTCGCACTCATCGACAAAAACTGAATCGCCGTAAACGACATCCACATCGGGATGATCGATAAATACTTGGCGTATTAAATCTAATGTATACGGAAAATAATAATCGTCGGCACATAGCCAGGCGATTATCTCTCCATCCGTATTATCCCAACCTTCCTGTATTGCCGCAGTTTGCCCTTGATCGGGCCCATGGCGATGATAAGCAAATAATCCGCTATAACCATTCAAAACCTCCTGAACGCTATCGTCTGGCGTTGCATCCATGATCGCCAAATTCACATAATTATTTCGGACTCGAATACTCTCCAAGGCAGATTGCAGGAAATTCGCTTGGCCATAAACCGGTATTGCTATGCTTATTTTCATTAAACCATATCATAAGATACTAAACAACCACCCGCTATAGTGGGTGGGTTCTAATAACGGGCTGAAACCAGATACGCTTCAAATAAACAACGCTTCTTAATCGACTCCAGTTTAAAATTGTCCTTTGAATTAGATTCAGAACGATACTCCAACTAGTGTTTGATCATTTCATCCGTCATCTGACCTACTGTGACGCATAAATACTCGCGAGCCCAAAAACGACTTTTCCAATACAGCTTTTTCAAGTATAAAAATTCTTCAAATAGATAGCTCGAAGCTTGACTCTTGACTTCGGTCGGGGGCGACGGCACACATCATCAAGATGTGCACATGATCTTTGCTCACGACACCGACACCTTTGATGATCCGTATCTCAAAGGTTTCGCACGTCTGCAGCACTAAGTCTCTCACCCGTTCGACTATTTCACCCTTTAGCACTGTATAACGATACTTCGTTACACAAACAAAATTGTACTCACTTTGATAATCCGTATGGCTACAGTATCTATAGTCTCTTGTCTACACGTTTGCCAGCTTTATCACCGCTATAGCTGTTAGTCACCTTCATGTTGGAAAGTTAATCAGCTTTATATGTCAAGTCCTATAAGATTATGGATATACGAATAAAATCTCTCGACTTTTTTCTGTAATGTTCTCAAAGCTTGAAGCGAACAAAAATGCTCAAGACTATGCAGAGGCATTCCTACTATTGTAACAGTTTGACATCGTGTAAGGTAGTAAGCGCGTAGTCGTCCCACCTGTGAAAAATATTCGTCCTGCGGCATCCTGTGATTTTTTGAGCAGAAGAAGTCATGGCCGTCACATCGAAATGGCGTCAGCATATTGAAGAGTGGCAGCGCAGTGGTCTGTCGCAAGCCGAATATTGTGCTGAGCAGCAAATCAATGTTCGTACGTTCACGGCGCGACTGAGCGACTATCGCAAGTTACCCAAGTCCGATTCGGCAGTCTTGATACCCGTCCAGGTTGCGCCCTCTGAGCCTGTCGATGCGGCCATCCCCTTTACCCTAAATTCGGCAGTTGAAGCTATTTGAATGATGTAAATCGCTGTATTCATTGAGAACAACGGTTTTTTCACACTCACCAAAATGGTGACGCTTTCAACTGCTCCGCAGTTGAATTCAGTACTTTAAAATCATATGGTTAGCAGATTTCAACCTAATTAAACTGCTCTTTTTAGGTTGAATAAAGTAACGGAAATAAACCGAAGCTCGGCCCATTTCGCAAAAAAAGGTGCCAATGGCACCTTTACATGATTCGAATCCCGAAATAGCGGATACGGCCAAACGATAAACTCTGCGGCCGGTTTTACCAAAAGAATGATTAGGCGTTTTTCAAATCCAACACGTCCAGCATATCGTATAGACCCGGTGTTTTATCCTTTAGCCATATCGCCGCCCTTACCGCGCCATTGGCGAAGGTCATACGGCTGGTCGCTTTATGGGTAATCTCGACCCGCTCGCCTTCGTCGGCGAACATCACGATATGTTCGCCGACGATGTCGCCTGCCCGTATCGTCGAGAAGCCTATGGTTTTGCGGTCGCGTGCGCCGGTTTCGCCTTCGCGGCCATAAACCGCACATGTTTTCAAATCGCGCCCCAAAGTAGACGCCACGACTTCGCCCATGCGCAAAGCGGTGCCGGAAGGCGCATCCACCTTATGCCGGTGATGAGCCTCTATGATTTCGATATCGGTGTAATCGCCCATGACTTTGGCTGCCATTTCCAACAATTTCAGCGACAAGTTCACGCCGACACTAAAATTAGGCGCGATCACAATGGGAATTTCTCTAGCGATTTCCGCAATCGCAGCTTTTTGCGTATCGGAATAGCCGGTGGTACCGATCACAACTTTCTTGCCGGCCTGCCGGCAAATATCGATATAAGCCATCGACGCATCGGGGCGGGTAAAGTCGATCAACACATCGAATTGATCGCTTACTGCCGCCAAGTCCGTCCCTACCGGCAAACCCAGTGTAGAAATACCCGCCAGTTCGCCGGCATCCTTACCGACCGAGAGACTCTCCGCCCGCGACACTGCGACAGTCAGTTCCGCCTGCTCGGCCAAAGCCGCCGCCTTGATCAAACACAATCCCATGCGGCCGGACACGCCGACCAGGGCAATTTTCACCATGATTTATCCTGTCAATTTATCGAAAAAGCTTTTGACGCCGTCCATGAAGCTATGTTCTTGCGGACTATGCTGTTTGCCGCCGCCGCTCAGCGAAGCCTGCAATTGCTCGATCAACGATTGCTGTTCCTTGGTCAAACGCACCGGGGTTTCGATCTGTACCCGGCATAACAAGTCGCCCACCGCGCCGCCGCGCACCGGCTTGACGCCTTTGCCGCGCAAACGGAACAGCTTGCCGGTTTGAGTTTCGGCGGGGATTTTCAATTTAACCTTGCCGTCCAATGTGGGCACTTCCAGTTCGCCGCCCAAACAAGCGGTCGGAAAACTGATCGGTACTTCACAATACAAGTTGGCGCCGTCGCGGGTAAAGATAGGATGATCTTTTACCTGCACCTGCACGTACAAGTCGCCGGAAGGCCCTCCGTTGATGCCCGCCTCGCCCTCGCCGGCCAGACGAATGCGGTCGCCGGTATCGACGCCGGGCGGCACTTTGACATTGAGGGTTTTGGTTTCCTGCACACGACCCTGTCCATAACACTTCGGACAAGGGTCTTTGATTTGCTTGCCGGAACCATGACAGGTCGGGCAGGTTTGCTGGACCGAGAAAAAACCCTGCTGCATTCTGACCTGGCCATGGCCGTGACAGGTAGAACAGACCACCGGACTGCTGCCTTTTCTTGCACCCGAACCGTTACATTCGTTACAAGTAACCAAAACCGGCACTTTTACGACGGCTTCGGTACCGCCGACCGCTTCTTCCAGCGTCAATTCCAGGTTATAGCGTAGGTCGGCGCCACGCTGCACACTGCTGCGCTGCTGGCGTCCGCCACCGAAAATGTCGCCGAACACGTCGCCGAAGATGTCGCTAAAACTTTCCGCGCCGCTAAATCCGCCTCGTCCGCCCATGGACGGGTCAACACCGGCATGACCGAATTGATCGTACGCCGAGCGTTTTTTCGGATCGGACAATACCTCGTAGGCTTCCTTGATTTGCTTGAATTTCTTCTCGGCTTCTTCTTGATTGTCTTTGTTTCTGTCCGGATGAAATTTCATCGCCAGCTTGCGATAGCTCTTTTTGATCTCGGCTTCGCTCGCGTTGCGATCGACTTCCAACAGTTTGTAAAAATCTTCTTTTGCGGCCATCTAGTTTTCTTGGATATTTATTATTCAGTATTAATAATTCGGTTACAGCCTGCCCAACCAATAATCGGGCCTTCTTTTCTTATGGGAGATGGCTAAAATCTGTAAGCCACCCGACGCGTCTCTGAAAATGATTTTATAAGGGAATCAGTCAAAGAAACCACCCGAATATTTGGTTTCCGCTCTACCCTGAAACGTTCCGGCATATCGGCGACGCGGATCATCAAATTTTCGAATTCAGCCAAATAAGCGCCCCCTAGCCCCGGCTGTCGCGATTCATAAAAAACGATATTTTCAAAATGTTCTCACTCGGCACCCGGATGAAACCAGTAACTCATTTCAACAACTGACGCGCCTTGGCACTAACCTCTTCGGCAGAAATCAATTCTATCGAACCTTAATCAATCTCATCGGCCCGGCGCTGAGCTTCGTCCAACCAAGCTTCATGTAATTCGGCATCGGTCATATTATCCAAACTCAACAGCAAACTATGAGCGAGTTTTGCACGCTCCGCTACTGGAAGATGAAGCGCTTCGCGTTCGATTACCGTGCTATCCATTATTGCTACCTCAAAAATACCTCGAAAGTTTGCACTTAGCCTAACACGCGATCGAATTGTTTTTCGACTTCCTCGTGGGAAACACTCTCTTCTTTCTCCGCCCTGGCTATTCCCACCTGAATTTTGACCATGACATACAGACGGTATTGAATGTCTTCATAACTGCTTTCTTCAGGCAGTCTGTTCAATCATTCTTTGACTTTCGAAACCGCAGCTTGCATATCTCACCTCGAAAAACAAAAGGTAGGCGATGCGTACCCTACATGGCTAGGTAGCTCCGATTAGCGTTAGCATAATCGGAGGAACGTAATTATTTTTGAACATACGTCCGATTACGCTCCGCTAATCGGACCTACGCAGGCTTCTTAACACGTAAGGCGAAAGCCGTAGAGCGTTCCGTCAAATAAAAAGCAAAGGCGGATCGGCTTTCGCCATCCGCCCTACGCTGTTACTTGTTATCGTCCTTGACTTCTTCGAATTCGGCATCGACCACGTCGTGCTCGGCACCGGCTTGTTGCTGGTCGTCACTCGCCTGGTGAGCTCCGCCAGCACCCGCTTCGGCGCCGCCTTTTTGCGCATAGACCCGCTCGGCCAATTTGCCGGACAGTTCGGTCAAGGCATGAGTTTTCGCTTCGATGGCTTCTTTGTCGTCTTTTTTCAGAACGTCTTGCAATTCTTTGATCGCCGACTCGATAGCAGATCTTTCATCGCTTGAAACTTGGTCGCCCAATTCTTTCATCGATTTTTCAGTCGCGTGTATCATGCCGTCCGCCGCGTTTCGCGCGGACACCAGGTCTTTCAATTTACGGTCTTCATCGGCATGGGCCTCGGCATCCTTGATCATACGTTCGACTTCATCGTCGGACAAGCCGCTGGACGCCTTGATCACGATGGATTGTTTCTTGCCGGTGGCTTTGTCTTTGGCCGATACGTTCAAGATACCGTTGGCATCGATATCGAAAGATACCTCGATTTGCGGAATTCCGCGCGGTGCCGGCGGAATGTCCTGCAAGTCGAAACGGCCCAAGGATTTGTTACCGGATGCCATTTCCCTTTCACCTTGCAGCACGTGCACGGTTACCGCGGTTTGATTATCTTCCGCCGTCGAGAACACCTGCGACGCATTGGTCGGTATCGTGGTATTTTTCTCGATCAATTTGGTCATCACGCCGCCCAGGGTTTCGATGCCCAACGACAGCGGGGTCACGTCCAGCAACAGTACGTCTTTGACGTCGCCGCCCAATACGCCGGCCTGGATCGCAGCGCCCAAAGCCACCGCTTCGTCCGGGTTGACGTCTTTGCGAGGTTCTTTACCGAACAATTCTTTGACGAACGCTTGCACTTTCGGCATGCGGGTTTGACCGCCGACCAGAATCACATCGTTGATTTTCGATGTCGAAACGCCGGCATCTTTGATCGCTTGCAAGCAAGGCGCTTTGGTTTTTTCTATCAAGTCTTCGACCAAGGACTCCAATTTGGCGCGGGTCAATTTGACGTTCAAATGCTTGGGTCCGGCCGCATCGGCAGTGATGTAAGGCAAATTGACGTCGGTTTGTTCTGACGAAGACAGTTCGATTTTGGCTTTTTCCGCCGCTTCCTTCAGACGTTGCAGCGCCAACGGATCGTTATGCAAATCGATGCCGGTATCTTTTTTGAATTCGCCGGCCAAGAAATCGATGATGCGCAAGTCGAAGTCTTCACCGCCCAGGAAAGTATCGCCGTTGGTGGCCAATACTTCGAATTGGTGTTCACCCTCGATTTCGGCGATTTCGATGATGGAAATATCGAAGGTACCGCCGCCCAAGTCGTACACCGCTATCGTGGTGTCGCCTTTGGGTTTGTCCATACCGAAAGCCAAGGCCGCGGCGGTCGGCTCGTTGATGATGCGTTTGACGTCCAAACCGGCGATGCGGCCGGCGTCTTTAGTGGCTTGGCGTTGCGAATCGTTGAAGTAGGCGGGTACGGTAATCACCGCTTCGGTGACCTCTTCGCCCAAAAACGCTTCGGCGTCTTTTTTCAGCTTCATCAACACGCGTGACGATACTTCGGGCGGGGCCATTTTTTTGCCGTGGCATTCCACCCAGGCGTCGCCGTTGTTGGCTTCGATGATTTTGTACGGCACCATTTTGATGTCTTTTTGTACCGCATCTTCCTTGAAGCGGCGGCCGATCAAACGTTTGATGGCAAACAAGGTATTCTCGGGATTGGTGACCGCCTGACGCTTCGCCGACTGGCCCACCAAGACTTCGTTGTCGCCGGTAAACGCGATGATGGACGGCGTGGTGCGCGCACCTTCACTGTTTTCGATCACGCGCGCCGTACCGTTTTCCAGTACCGCCACGCATGAGTTGGTGGTACCCAAATCGATTCCGATCATTTTACCCATTGAATTTCTCCAGACTTGAATTGAATATAATTAGTGAAAATCTGTAAGCGATATGCGGTTGATGGTTTTAATTTCAAGCCTGCTCATCGATTTTTGCATCATCTGCCGGTTTATCTTCGGCTTTTGCGACCACGACCATGGCCGGACGCAATAAACGTCCGTTCAGTACAAAACCTTTTTGGAAGACGGTAATCACATGATTCGGCGCCACGGTCGAGCTCGGCTGCATGACCATGGCCTGATGCAATTCCGGATTGAACGGTTCGCCGACGGGATCGACGGTCTCGATATTGAATTTGGCAAACACGGCTTCGAATTGCTTTTTAGTCAATTCACTACCTTCGCGCAATTTAACGACTTCCGGGCTATCGCCTGCAGCCGCCTGAATTCCGAGTTCAAGACTATCCAATACCGTCAACAATTCCTTGGCGAACTTGGCGATACCATATTTGCGCTCGTCGTCCAAATCTTTTTGCACGCGCTTTTTTAGATTGTCCATTTCCGCCATGGCCCGCATGGCTTTGTCCAAATTGGCCCCCGCTTGTTGTTGCGCTTCTTCTAGCTGTTTCTGCAAAACCTCGATACTCACCTCTTCGGTTGCCGGTTCCGCTTCGGTTCCCTCGGCAACTTGTTCTTCAGCAGATGCCTCGTTGGTTTGCTCAAGCACTTCAGCGATTAGCTCACTGTCTGATTGCTGTTCGTGACTTGATTGCTGATGACTCATATTTCACTCCGAAAATTGCAATTTTTAAAATCCGTATAAGCATATGGGCGTTTATTTGCTATTCAAGGCCGCGCCCAATAATTTTGCCGTGACGTCCACAAAAGGGATGACTTTCTCATAAGCCATGCGTGTCGGGCCAATCACGCCGAGCACGCCGACGACTTCGTCGTTGATCGAATAGGACGAAGTCACCAGGCTGCAATGATCGAAAGCGCGGTAGCCCGACTCCTCTCCGATAAAAATCTGTACCCCGTCCGCCTGTAGGCATTGATCCAACAAGTGAATCACCCCCTGCTTCTGGCTGAAGGCTTCGAAAAGCTGTTTCAGCCGTTCCATGTCCGACAACTCGGAAAAACCCATTAAATTGGTTTCACCGCTCAAGACGTAATCTTCTTTGGGTTTTTGCGAGAAGGCCAATTGCGCCATGTTGACCGCATCTATCATGCCCTGATTAACCCGGTGTCTGTCCTGCTCCATGTCCTTCACGATCAAATCGCGGATTTTGGACAAACTGCGCCCCGCATAAACGCTGTTGAGGTAGTTAGCCGCTTGCTGCAGCTCCGCCGAACTAAACGTTTTGTCGGTATGAATGATCTTGTTGTGGACTTCCTGGCCATCCGTCACGACGATCACCAATACCCGCGTGCCGGACATCGGCAGAAACTCGATATGCTGCAATGCCACGGATTCACGCCGGGGCAAGGTCACGACCCCCGCCATTTTGGTCACATCGGAAAGCAATTTAGACGTCTTGTTCAGCACATCGCCGGGTTCGTCGCTTTCGGCCAGAAAACTGTTTTGCAGTTGATCAAGCTCGATCGAATCCAGCGGCTTCACCGTCAACAAACTATTGACGAACAAGCGATAACCGCTGACGGTGGGTACTCGTCCGGCCGAAGTGTGCGGTGAATGAATCAAGCCCATCTCTTCCAAGTCGGCCATCACGTTTCGTATCGTCGCCGGACTTAACTTAAGATTCGGGTCCTTCGACAACGCGCGCGACCCGACCGGCTGGCCGTCTTGAATATATCGCTCAACCAATGCTTTTAAAAGATAAAGCGACCTCTCGTTTAAATTCTGATTCATAAGCACAACAATACCCGACACAAAGCGCTAGCACTCTATCTACCAGAGTGCCAGCAAACTAACAGTTCGATAAAACCTTGTCAACACGGGCTATAACACTCATTATTGAGAAAATTACGATACGGCTACGCGCACGGCCGACTAATCCCGCTGCGTCCGGGCATGGGCCTACCTGCGCCGCCGTCTTCTCAAGCCGAAAGGCGGGCCCTATGAACCAATTTATTCGTAAACACCTGATTCGTAGACACATATCAAAAGCGCCGATATTTATTGCGCTATTCGGTCTTATCGGCGTTGCCTGTCAAAACGAATTGCCGCCGCCGCAACCGATGTTGACGTGGTATGTCTTCAACGAACGCTCCGGCGCATTTCGTGAGGCGGCCGAATTCTGTTCGCAAACATCGGGCGGGCGCTATCAAATCCGCTTGATACCGCTTCCTTCCGACGCCGACCAACAGCGCGAACAGTTGGTACGCCGGCTCGCCGCCGCCGACTCCAGCATAGACATCATCGGCATGGACGTGATCTGGACCGCGGAGTTTGCCGAGGCCGGCTGGGTGTTGCCCTGGCCGGAGCAGACATCGTCCAGGATAGCGAACGGACGCTTGCCGGCGGCGCTGAAAAGCGGACAATACAAAAGCCGAGTTTGGGCCATTCCTTTCACCAGCAACGCGCAATTATTGTGGTACCGCAACGATCGCATCGTGGACGCCCCAAGCACCTGGCAAGCGCTCTTAAGCGAGGCCGAAATGCAACACAAAGCGGGCGCTCTCCAACTGCAAGGTCAACGCTACGAAGGGTTCACGGTTTTTTTCGTGTCGCTGCTGGCGTCCGCGGGAGGCTCGATATTGGATCAAAATGGCGCGATTTCGCTGGAGGACAAACCCACGCTGGAAACCTTGGCCTTGATGAAACGTATCGGCAATTCGCCCGCCGTTTCGCGTTCTCTGGCCACGGACCGCGAGGACCAGTCCCGCCTGGGCTTCGAGACCGGGCTGCCGGTTTTCATGCTCAACTATTCATTCGTTTGGCCCAGCGCTCAACAAAACGCGCCCGAGGTGTTCAAGCATATGGGATTTTCGCGCTGGCCCTCGGTCGGGGGCCAGCGGCCAAGCCGGGTCAGTCTGGGCGGCATCAATCTCGGCGTCGCCGCGTATACTCCAAATCCGGAACTGGCTTTCGAGGCCGCCGAATGTTTGGCATCGGCAGAGAATCAGATCAAGGCCGCAATCAAAGGCGGCATGCCGCCGACGCTGGAGGCATTGTACGACTATCCCGAGATTCGCCGACAATTCCCGTTTGCCGATGTATTGCGCGAAACCTTACGCAACGCGGTATTGAGGCCGACCAGCCCCGTCTACAACGACATTTCCCTGGCCGTCAGCCGCACGCTGCATCCGATGCGAGACATCGAGCCCCGGCGAGATCTTGACAAACTGCGCTTGGCCATACAGCGGGCGCTGGATTCGGAGGGCTTGCTATGAATGCCGGCAAATCCGAGCGCCGCCTGGGCTGGCTATTGTGTGCGCCGGCGGTCGCGGCCATGCTGCTGGTGACCGCCTACCCCATCGCCTATGCCCTGTGGCTGTCCCTGTTCCGCTACGATTTGCGCTTTCCCAGTCAGCGGGAATTCGTCGGCTTCGCCAATTATGCCGGCGTATTGAGCTCCGAAGTCTGGTGGAAAGCCTTGGGCAACACCCTGATCATCACGATAGGCTCGGTTTGCGTCGAATTGGTCTTGGGCCTGGCGCTGGCGCTGCTGATGCACAAGACCACGCTCGGCCGCCGTAGCGTCAGAACCGCGGTATTGATTCCCTATGCCATCATCACCGTGGTCGCCGCGCTGGCCTGGAAATTCGCGTTCGACCCGACCACCGGCTTCGTTAACGCATTGCTGGGTTTGGAGAACGCCTGGCTGACCCAGCGCTGGTCCGCATTTTTCGTGATCATTTTCAGCGAAATCTGGAAAACGACCCCATTCATGGCCTTGTTGCTGCTTGCCGGCCTGACCTTGATCCCGGAAGACCTGATCAAAGCCGCGCGGGTAGACGGCGCTTCGGCCCGGCAACGCCTGCGCCTCATCGTTTTGCCGTTGATGAAACCGACGATATTGGTGGCATTGTTGTTCCGCACCCTGGACGCCTTCCGCATTTTCGACACCGTTTACGTGCAAACCCGCGGCGCCCAGGACACCGAAACCCTTTCCATAATCGGCTACAACACCTTGATCGTAAGGCTCAACCTCGGTTTGGGCTCGGCCGTTTCGGTTTTAATCTTCCTTGGCGTATTGTTGATCGCCTGGCTGTTCGTCAAGGGATTCGGCGCGTCGCTTGAACGAAGTCCGGCGGAGCGGCCATGAAACTAGGTTTCGAAAAACTGTTTTGGGCCGCGGGCAATTTTATCGCGATCTTTTACGCGCTATTGCCGGTGGCCTGGATCGTTTCGCTGTCGCTGAAGCGCACCGGCGATTTAAACGATCAGCGTTTTTTTCCGATCAGCATCAGCTTCGACAACTACCGCAACGTCATCGACGATGCTCAATTTCCGGCCGCGCTGGCCAATTCGATCGGCATCGCCTTGATAGCGACATTGCTATCGGTGGTTTTGGCAACCTTTGCCGCCTATGCCATCGTGCGCCTGGAGTTTCCCGGCAAGAAAGCCGTCTTGGCCGGCGCATTGGCGATTGCGATGTTTCCGCCGGTCGCCATCATCGGCCCCTTATTCAATTTATGGCGTTTGCTCGGCTTGTTCGATACTTGGCTAGGCCTGATTCTGCCTTACATGACCTTCACGCTGCCGCTGTCGATCTGGACCTTGGCGGCCTTTTTCCGGGAAATCCCGTGGGATTTGGACAAAGCCGCCCGGGTGGACGGCGCGACCCCGTTTCAGGCATTCATTCACGTAATCGCGCCGTTGGCGGCACCGGGGGTATTCACCTCGGCTATTTTGGTGTTTATTTTTGCCTGGAACGACTTTTTATTCGCAACCTCGTTAACCTCGACCAACGCCGCCCGCACCGTGCCGGCCGCCATCGCCTTTTTCACCGGCAGCTCGCAGTTCGAACAACCCACGGGTTCGATCGCCGCCGCATCGGTGGTCGTCACGGTACCGGTGATCATACTAGTCCTGCTGTTTCAGCGCCGAATCGTCGCCGGCCTGACCGCCGGCGCGGTGAAAGGTTAGACGCCAATGTCCACACAGACGCCGCTTCTTTCGGAAGCGCTATCGAAGTAATCCTATATTGAATCAGTTCTCGCATAGATAGACGAGATACGTTCTTTTGACTCACCAAAAGAACGTATCCAAACACAAATCTGCCGGGAACCGATTCGGATGCCGAAGGAAATGCGCGCGAAGTGCGAGTGCCGCGATGGTAGGAGTCACGTCCCCGGAGGACTTAGCGCGGTTTCGGTTTCAATCCACGCGCCCGCGTGGGGCGCGACACTGGGACAATTTTTTTCCCAATCTCGTTTCCGTTTCAATCCACGCGCCCGCGTGGGGCGCGACCCCGTCGAGAGCTTGGCCCTATCGACGCATTGGTTTCAATCCACGCGCCCGCGTGGGGCGCGACGATGGTTGGGTGATTTGGCATGTCAGGCATTTTGTTTCAATCCACGCGCCCGCGTGGGGCGCGACTGCGTTTTCTTTATCGATTGATTTTCAAGGAAAAATCGCCTTTGAAATGCGAACCGAAGCAATTCAACGCAGGCATCATTCTATTTCAATTTGATGTTCTTCAGAAGTTGATTTTATTTCAATGACTTGGCAAGTCTGCGAGAGTGTGGGGAATTTTATGGGCGCTTGGGGTTCGCATCACATCAGCAACAGGCCATCCAAATCCAATGTTTTCTTGGCGCCGATATGTTCGACCTTGCGTTTCCAATGGTTGCCGAGGTAATAAATCCGCAGGCTGTCCTCGTCTTGATCCATCACGTCGAGCAACTGGCTTTTCAGTTGGGTCCATTGCGCCATGTCCACGTCGGTTTCGAACACCGAGTATTGCACCCGTTGGCCGAAAACCTGGCATAGCCGGGCCAAACGGCGCAATCGTTTCGGGCCGGTTTCATCTTTGAAGCTGACGTCGTAAGTCACTAAAATCATCATGTGCGATTCCCCTGTCTATTTCCATAAAAACGGCACGTAACTATCGCAATCCCCGCGGAGGTGTCTGGCCAAAATCTGAGCCTGCAGCCAGGGCAACATGCCCATCGGCACCGTTTCCTCAAACCAGGGATGCAGCAAATTGTCCTGTTTTCGATCTTGCCAGGCGGCCAACAAGGTACGGCGAGGCTCTTCTTTTAAGGTGACGGAACCATTCGGCCAAGTTTCGAAATCCTTGGCGGCCAATTGGCGTTTGTTGACCAGCGACAACACGAAACGGTCGGCCATCGGCCGAAATTCTTCGGCCAAATCCAGTGCCAGCGAGGGCCGGCCGCTACGCAATTGATGCAAAAATCCACTGGCTGGATCCAGGCCGGTGGTTTCCAGTGCCGCGCGGCAATCATGCGTCAACAAGGTATAGCAAAACGACAGCAAGGCATTGATGGGATCGGTCGGCGGACGGCGCCGGCGCGCGTCGAATTCAAACGCCGGCTGGCGGATCAAATGTTGAAACACACCGAAATAGACTTGCGCGGCCTCCCCTTCCCGTCCCATCAAGGTATCGATGGTTTCGCTATCGCTCAGTTGTTGAAGACAGCGGCTCAAACGCTTTTCCGCCGTCGTCAGTTCAGCGACCATTGCCCCGTCGCCTTGCCCGCCGTAGTCGCGCAAATAGCGCCGTAATACCGCGCGCTGATTGTAGAGTTTGCCGCTCAACACGGTACGCGCAATGACGACGCTTTTATCTCGGTCCGCGCCGGTCAAATGCTGGGTGCGCCGTAACAAGACGTTACCGCTGACAGGGCCTTCGACGCGAGCCAAGAATTTGCCGAATTGATTCAAATAAGTAATGGTAACGCCGTTTTCGGCGCAATGCGCCATCAGATAAGGTGAGATGCTGACTTGGCCGAAACAAACCAAGCCTTGCAGCTTATGAATAGGCACCCGCGCTTTCAACTCGTCGCCTACCTTCATGACCAAATTATCGTTGTCTTTATGCACCCAGGCATTTTGGGTCTGAATATAAATCACGTTGCGCAAAGGACGCATGTTTCAATCCTGTGTCAGTTGTCGCGCCAGCCAGGTCGAGGCCGAACGGCAGAAATATTGGGGATGGCATTGGTCGATCAGTGAACAGTGCCGACATTTTCCGGCCTGATATACGGCTTTGGGCGTGATTTTGCTTTCAACGATGGCTCGACAAGCCTGAATGGTTTGTAGGGTCAACGCGCGCAAGGCTTCGTCGAATTCGACCACATGCCGCCGCCGTACTTCGCCGTAAAACAGCGCGCCTTCCGGCACGATGACTCCTTCCATATCCTCCAAACAGATGGCCTGGGCACATAGTTGTACTTCATCAGCCCGGTGCGCTTTAGGTTTGCCGCGCTTGTATTCGATTGGATAGGGTTGCTCAGTCCCATCCGTCAGACGGTGATATTCCACCACATCGGCCACGCCTTCTATGCCTAACGAAGCATGCGATAAACGTAGCGCACGCACCGCACGAATATCGCCGCGCTTTTCCTTTTCGGCCTGATCGACCCGTTGATGCAGCACTCGACCTTCGGCGGTAAACCGGTTTTCCAGCCAAACATCTTCCAGCTCGATCAGCCCGAATTGGCGCGGGCAGTACAAATAATGTTGCAGCCGGGATAGGTAGATGGGCTCTAGTTCCATGACATTAAAGGCATTCCTTACATTTCGATAAGTGCTACACCCGCCGGCAAATCACTTTGACTAATCGCTTCAACGACATAATCGCCAAAATCGCGAGGCGGTTTGTCTTCATCGCCCTTTCGATTAATTTTCACTAACTCGAACAACTTATGCGCAGGCGCATTGCCCAACTTATCTTGATGTTTAAAGATTAACAGCTTGCGTGTCGCCATTTCGCCACGGGCGGCGGAATGGTCGTGCTCGAACATTTCGGTCAAGGCTTTCCATAGCAATTGCAAATCGTCCTCGGTGAACCCGGTTTTTTCGGCGAGCGCGGCGGAAATAAAGCCATGGACCCGATATAGGCCATACGGCACGATGAATTTCCGGCCCATGGTGCGCTCTTTTTCCGCATCTTTTTCATTGGCAACCGCCATACGGGTAATGGAGATTTCTTGCGGAAAAACAGGATCGATCGAACGGGCGAAGGCCAATTGCACGGGGCCTCTGACGGTGCCGGCATTGACTTCCGTGCTCATGACCGCGCCAAACGTCCGCACATCGAAAAAACTATCACACATAAACTTCGTTAACGCTTTCGCTTCGTTGTGATCTTTAGGCAGCTTTTTCGGGGTAATTTTGATATCCAATGTTTCGTAGGCTTTTTTGTGCTGATCATTCAGAACCGCTTTTTCTTGCATATAAATGGCGTAGCCTTGCTTATCCGATTGGGTCAATTCCACATAGTTACGAATCTTACGTTTTAGGCAGACATCGGTAACCAAACCCTGATTGGTTTCTGGATCCAAACGCGGCATGTTACCTGCGTCCGGATCGCCATTGGGGTTGCCGTTTTTCACATCGAATAGTAAAACAAACTCGTAGCGGTGATTGATAGTCGTCATGGTAAATACTCCTTTTTATTTTTTATTCGTTAATCTTCGGTTTGATCGCTTTCATCATGTACCGCAACTAGGTTTTCAACCTCCTTGCCGGTTTGGTCTTTGATTTTTCGGGTATGGCGTTGCTGGTAATAACCGATGGCGAAACGGCCCTGCTCCTGTAAATTGAGATTTCTCGGCCAATAACTTGGCATGCCGTCTTGAATCTCTTTGATTTGACCATCGAAAAACGACGCCAGATATCTTTTCTCTACGTCGTCTTTTCTGATTTTAGCGAGATGGTTCATCGCATTCCGCATCAGCGAAGGAAATACCAAAGCCGGCGTCGCGGATGCCGCGCCCCAATAGCGGTCCCTGATCGTGGCGTTAATATCGTTGCCTAAGGCTTGCTTCTGTATGCTTTCCAAAACGGCGAACAGTCTCCCCATGCGGTAGGCAACATTTTTTTCGTTCACATCCAAACTCATTGGTAACTCCCTGGTGTTTGACTGGTTTAAACGGATTTGGCGGTTTATGACGGCTTTGCACAGCGATACCCGCGTATGCGTCACCGTGCCATCGGTGCGCATGCGGATTAATACTTGCGACAACAGGCTTTGCGGATAGGCTTGGCCGGTGAAAATCGCCCGGGCGAGATTGCCAGCCAGTAGCGGCGAAATTCGGTCGGCATCGGTTTTGTGCTTGCCGTTGTCCAGATAAACAGGTGCCGTTGCGTAGGTCAGCCACCAGATTTCCGGTAAGCCGTTACCTTGCTGCGGTTCCATACGTAAATCGTGATAATGCTGGCCGATGCGGCGGGTTAATTCGTCCAAGGTCGTGGCATACCAAAAACGGATGGACAAGCGGGCGGCATTCGGCGATAAGCCCAAGATAAAAAACTTAGTTGCCGGATCGAGATCGGGGCGTAATTCTTTTAAAGGGATACCCTGCGCGATTTGCTGCAATACGGAAGCTAAGCTGGCCGTTTCTTGCTGATCGGTCGGACTTAACGCTTCCGCCATAAACGCTTCCGCCCTTTCCGCGTGGGCGTTTTCATTGGCTTCCGCCCAAAATACCGTCATTGCGTCGCCGATTTTCAAACGTTGTTTGTTATCGGATTCTTTGCGTAACAGATGATTGAGTGCCGTGGCATATTTAAATGCGGATTTAGCGCCGACACTGGCGTTCTTACCGCGCTTTAGCCCGTAGGATTCAAAAGCATCTTTGTTAAACGATACGATATAGGCTCCCGAGGTTTGCGCGTTATCGATCCCTTTAATCGGGTTGTGCAGTTCGGCAATTTTTCCCGTGTTTCCACCGACAAGGCATTGTCCGTCCGAAAGGCCATTCAAATAGGCATCGAGCGCATTGTTCCACTGCGCTTTGAATTCGGGGCAGTCGTGTACGAAGCGATTGCCCTCCGTGACGACTCGAAAAACGATATTCGAATCCAGAAAATCCTTGGTCTTTAAGTAGTCGTAATCCTGTTTATGTGCTTGCCAGAACGCAGGAAATTTCCGCATGGCCTGCAAAGCATTGGAACGTGCCGCATCGAATGAGGCCACCTTATCCCAAAAGTCTTGATATTTTTTGTCCAAATCCTTGGGCTTTTCCGAAAGACCGAGCGTATAAGCAGAGTTATCCCATAGATAATTGGCTTTGACACCGGATGTTCGCCCTTCGGGATAAACCGGCACCATTAATGGGCGAGGACTATAAACGGTCTTGTTTTTGACTTGGTGAGTCATACGGATATCCTGAACATCCTGAATCGAGCCGTCTTGTCTCAACACGACGCAATAGCTGATTTTTTCCCAACTCCAACCGTATGGCGGCAGCATGTCTTGTTGTTCGGCAAGCCTATCGTAGTAACTGACTAATGCTTGCAAAATCATGAGACAACCCCCGATTTCGCCGGCACGTCAATAATGCCGTCCATCATTTCCGGCCGGTAAAACAGCGGGTTCATGCCGTTTTCGAAATCCATATCCCATAACATCCAGCCCAAATCGTGCGGGCCTTGCAGCGACTCGTGGCAGGAAGGAATGTCTCCGCTGTTTTCCAGCAACTCGAATGAGGCGCTAAATTCACGCGTCCCTAAACACGGCTGTTGATAGCATTGGCCTTTGCCTGCCCTTCGTCTGAACATTTCAATATGCTTGCCTTCATTGTCTCCAGGCCCGGCTTTGTCAGTCAGTTCGAAATGCGCTTCGATCACGTAACAAACCTTCTTTAAGACGATCGCGGCCCGTTGTTGGCGATTGTCACCGTCGTCCACGTGATAAACCAATTCGGAAAGATCGCCTTTCTTGATAGCCGACTTGACTTTAGTCGGTTTAGTCATGTCAGCGACCTCATTACGCCTGATGTTCTCAAAGCGTATGGGTTCGATGACGTGAATCCGGTCGATGATCCAACGAATGGCAGGCTTCCAATGAATCGCTTCGATAATGCCGCGCGCCGCCGACGGGGTTATTACATCGTACGATACCCGTTCTACCTTCATTTCCGGCCGGGTAAAACAAGCGTTTTCGCCCCAAACTTTTAGAATGATTCCCTTACCCATCATTGTTTTGCCTTTTACATTTTCTTCATTAAAGGACGCATGCGTCGCCAGTCATTAGCAAAGGATCTTGCGCAAGATCAAACCCGACCTTATCGTCGTATAAACCTTTATCCACCAATAGCAGAAATTGCTGGCCGAATCGATTCGGTTGAATATAGGCCAACGAACCAAGGTTTAGCAGTTCACCGACAAATCTATCCGGTACCGAAATCGTATAGACCTGTAGTTTTCTGGCTATCGAGCCAACGCTGACGTCGTCAGGTAAATAGCTCAATTGCTCGATTAACTGAGCAGCATTGTCGTCATAGCCTACGATCACCGTTTTCATGGCGTTGCTAATGACTTTGAATTTTTGAGCAATCCATTCGAAAGGCAGACTCTGTAATTTATTGCCTTTCAGTTCTTCCAAAATATTGTGCTTGTCCAATTCGCTGGTTCGGCCGGCTTCCTTATGCCAATACACGCGGCCGAAATAATCCTTGATCGCCGGCAAACCTAAAGGATCATGGCTGAAGGCTCCGATGGCCAATGTTTCCTTCATTTTCGCAGCATAGGTCTGCAATTCAGCAGGCGGTGGGTATTCCGGCGAGGTAAATATCCATACGTGGCTATCCTTTCGATCTTTTTTGCCCTCCCGGTTACAACGTCCCGCCGCTTGAGCAATGGAATCCAATCCTGCATCGCTACGCATCACAAACGGAAAATCCACATCCACTCCGGCTTCGATGAGTGATGTCGAAACTACACGGCAAAGTTTGTTCTTGTCGGGATGCAAAGCTGAGCGTATTTCTTCAAGCACCTTTTTGCGATGCGCGGCGCACATATAGGTCGATAAATGAAAGGCGCCGTCCAGCCCGGCAATGCCACGATAGAGTTCCTGTGCTTGCTGGCGGTTATTGACGATACAGAGTACTTGGCGTTCCTGATTTAATTTTTCGATGACTTGGTCATTATCCATCTCACCGACATGCTTGACGGTCACCCGCTTGAATTGCTCGTATAGTCGCTCCGGATTCAGCGTATTCGACGCCGCCAGTTCACGGACATTTTGAAATCCGCCTTCAAAGCCGTCTTCTATTCTTAACGCCGGTTGCGTGGCTGTGCATAACACAATGGAGCAACCGTAGTTTCTGCCTAACTCATCCAATGCCGCCATGCACGGTCGTAATAGATCCATCGGCAACGTTTGCGCTTCGTCCAATATCACCACACTGTTGGCGATACGATGTAATTTTCGGCAATCGCGGGTACGGTTCGAAAAAAGCGACTCCAGGAATTGAACGGCAGTGGTCACGATGACCGGCGCGTCCCAATTTTCCATCGCCATTTTCAGTTTGGTTTTGCTGTCGCGTTGTTCGACATTGTCCTCGATAGCCGGATCATTAAATGCACTGTGATGCTCGATCACGGCATCCCGGTATTGTTCGCCGAATTGTTTGCGAAACACCTCGGAATTCTGTTCGATGACGCTGGTAAACGGAATCACATATATGATCCGGCGTTTTTGGAAGGTTTCGGCATGATCGAGAGCAAAGGCCATCGACGCCAAGGTTTTGCCGCCGCCGGTCGGAACGGTCAAACTGAATAAACCCAAGCCCGGCTCCAAAATCGTGGCGTTTCGTCGAACCGACTCCAGAATTTCGGAACGTTTTTTGTTAATGTCGCTATCCGGTTTGAAAGCACCGATTTTTTCATCGAATTGGCGTTTAAGCTGAGCCAAGCTTGGATACTGCCCGCGTACTTTTTCGGTTTTGCCGGCTACGCGGTTGCAAAAATCCTCGGTATCCAGCCGATCGGCATCGACTACACACGAAAGTATCATCCGGGCCAGAAAGGCAAATTGAAAGTAGCCAAATCCTTTATTCGGATTTAAGGGCGGCGCTTTTAATTCGACGGGTAAATACTGTTTGAGCTCTTGTTGCCAAACCGGAATCAAGTTTGGCAGCCGATTCTTATCGCAACGCTCGTTAAGCGGTGTGAGTCTCTGCTCTATCCGATATTCCCCATTACAGAGTCCAGTATGATGGCCTGCTATCGCGTAGGCGATGAAATACCCGTATTGGCGATATTGTTCGAGCGCGATACTGGCGCCCCAGCCCGCGTGATCGACTCTGACGGAGCGGCCTTCCAAACGCTTTTGAAATTCGATTGTGTACTTTCCAAGATCGTGTAACAGACCTGCCACTTTACCGTAGTCGCCGCAATTGAAAGCGCCAGCAAACTTTCCGGCTAATTCACCAACGTTTACTAGATGATCTTTCAGCAATTGCCAATCGGATTTATCGGCATTTTCAGTAGAGTGTGCGTAGAAGATTTGATCCATTTAAAATTAAAACCTTTCCATAAAACACAAGCGATGCGGGCAATATTAAGTAATAATACTCCATTACCTACACCCAGCATCAGTTTATCGACTAATCCATTGCTCTGTACTTAACCGCTGTTTTACGACGAAGCAATTTTAAACGTCCAACCTATTCCGCATTAGGCAGTATTTCCCCCCAATCCGTCCGTTCCGCCATGGTTTTTTCGATCTCGGCCGGGATGATGTTTTTGCCTTCCCGAAGCTCCCAACCGCCGCCCAGGGCTTTGTATAAGGAGATCAGATTTCGGGCGACTTCGCTTTGGGCCCTGGTTAGGCGGTCTTGTTGCTCGACCAAGAACAGCTGTGCGTTCAGCACTCGGTTGTAGTCTTCGATGCCGTCCCGGTATTGAGCCAGCGCGATATCGACGGCGTGGCGGGTCGCGTCGACGCTCACTTGCAAATCGGTGACTTGTTCGCGCGTTTTTAAAAATCCGATCATGGCGTCTTCGACTTCGCGCAAGGCGGCAAGCACGGTGTTTTGATAGAGGGCCAATTGCTCCTGAAGTTTGGCGTCCTGCACCCGCACGTTATTTTTTAGGCGGCCGTATTGCAAAATCGGCCAGGTAATGGTCGGGCCTATCTTGGCCGCCATGGCTTGCGATCCCAACACGTCGAAAGCGTCGATGCCTTGGGTGGAACCGGCCAAGGCGCCGATGCTGCCTTGCAGCGACAGTCTCGGAAACAAATCGGATTTGGCCACGCCTATCATCGCGCTCTGCGCGGCGGCTCTGAATTCTTCGCGGCGGACGTCGGGACGCCGGCGAACCACATCCGCCGGTATGCCGACCACCACTTCGGGAGGCGCACTGGGTATGGCTTGGGTATCCGTCAGATAATCGGCCAAACGTTCCGGCGGCATACCCAATAACACGCACAAGGCGTTTTTCGATTGCCGCAAACCGATTTCGAGCGCCGAGACCAAGGCTTTGGTGCCGTACAACAGCGACTTTGCTTGTTCGACATCCAGCACGGTGGCGATACCGTTACGATATTGGGCGTCGGCGATGCGCAAGCTGCCTTCCTGCAATTTCACATTTTCTTCCGCCAGCCTTAGCCGTTGTTCGAAAGCGCGGATTTGCGTGTAGGTGGCGGCGACTTCACCGGTTAAAGAAACCAACATGTCGTCGTAATCGAATTCGGATACCTCCAGCATCGCATCGGCCGATTCGATGCCGCGGCGGAATTTGCCCCAGATATCGACTTCCCACATCACATCCAAACCCATGCCGAATTCGGTGTAATAACGGTCGAAATCGGTAAAATTCGGCTCGTTACCGCTATGCTGGAAGTGCAATAATCGCGTGTTGATTTCCTGCGTCTGCGGAAAAATCCGACCTTTCGCTATGCCGAGTTTTGCCCTCGACTCCATGATGCGTATCGCGGCCGCCTGCAAACTCAAATTTTGTTGATAGGCGGTGTCGATCAGGCGGTTGAGTACCGGGTCGTTGAACACCGTCCACCATTGCCGAAAATCGCCGCGTTTAAACGCCGGATCATTCTGGTCCAGCCAGCTTTCGGAAATTTTCGGTTCCGGCGGCACGAAGTCGGGCCCCAGCTTGAAACAGCCCGTCATCAAGCAGGACAGCGCGATGGCGGCGGGCAACCGTTTCAGGTCGGCTTTCAAGTTTGTGCTAGCCACGGGATTAAGCATGCTTTTCCTCATGCTCGTCTCCGGCTCGCTTGGAAATTTTGATGGGTACGATAGCCGGCGCGGCCGCGGCCGATACGTTGGCAAAAGCGGCCGGATTCGCGCGGCTATTGCCTTGGTGGCCGACGATGACCGGTTCCAGTTTCAGCGCCGGTAAAACGACATAGCTGACGAATAAGGCAATCAGCAGATTCAGCGGCAAACAAACCAGCCAGAACGGCAAAGTCGCGGTCAGGTATTCATCGATGCGCATGATGCGAATCTGCTCGGCCGTATGCACCAGATAATGTTGATATTCCTGGCGGTCGAACGCGCGCATGAAATTCAACAATTGAAAAAACTCGCCGCTGCGATAGTTTTCGTAAGCCTGCCGCAAATACACGTTCAAGGATTTCAACTGACGTTTATGAAATTGCGGATGACCCTTGCCTTGCGTCCGCGCCAGATAGAACACCACGTCTTCCACGTTTTCCGCTTCCTGCGGCAAGGTGGCGTGGGGGACGATATAACGCCACATGCTGGGCCGGTCATGGTGCGCCTGGTATACGTGCTGTAGGTAATGCAGCATCACATCCAAGGTCTCGGGCGTATTCATCGCCAACAGCGCGGTTAAGGCCTGGGTTTTGACCAGCAATTCCTCCGGCGTTTTCCTTAGCGTTTCTACCCAGGCCGAAATCACTTGTCTTTCTTCATCGTTCCAGCTCGGCGACGCTTCGCCGACAATGGATTGACTGGCAACGCCATCGCTCAATAATAGATCGATCGCGTACAAGGCTTTCTGCTGGTCGCCTATATTGGCCAATGCGGTCACGGCCCAAGCCCTGCCGAATGCATCCGAGTTACTGCGGTAATTCTGCAGCATGCGTACGATTTCGGTGAATTTAGGGTCGCTGGAGCCCTGGGTGTCCCGGATCGCGAAATTGCCGATTGCGATAGCCGCCAGACGGCGCACTTCCGGATTCTGATCGCGCAGCAATTCGAGCAGCAGCGGCATGGTGTAGGGATTTTTCAGTTCGGCCAGGCGCCAGGCCACGTTCGCCCGCACCGCCGGGTCGGGATCGATCAGCAAATGATCGATGCGATCCGTGTAGGTTCGGCCAAGGGCCGCGACGATGCCCCGATACCGCTGTTCGGATATGCCAAGCAATCTTTCGCCGGGTTGCGGCGGGACATTTTCGGCGATTAATTTACGCAGGCTCTTCCGCACATAATCCTGCTCGAACGAAGGGCCGGAAAATTTTTCCAGCGCGGCGTATTTCTGCCGGTTCAGGAAATTCGCCACCGATTGCGCCGGCGCCACCTTATACAAGGTCCGCACCTTAACCCCGAAGGTATGCTCGATAAAATCGTCCAGCCGGGCTTGCGAATAACTGATGGTCGGCAAGACTTTATTCCGGTAGTCGAGCAAGGGCTGCAGCGCGGGCTTACCCATTGCGCGCAAACCGTCCAAAATGGCTTCGCGCTTGGCCAGATATAAATCCAGATAAGCCTGGTTCAGGCGTTTCAACCTTGGGTATTCTTCATCCAAGCCATCGTAAACTTTAATCAAGGGCTTAAACAAACGAATATCGGCGGCGAAATGCTTGACCATAAAATGGATCAAGTCCACTTTGTGGGATTCGTCGACCTCGTGATCTTGCAGAAGGTCCAATAAGGCATGGAAACGCTCCTCCGCTTGGCGTTGAACGAATGCGCTTTCATCTCTATCCAACAAGCTCCAGGTTTCCAGCAGGGTTCTGTAACGCGCCTTGGAGATGGCATTTTCCTTGAGCAAGTCTTCGACGTTTTCGCGGGTCAAGGCATGCCGGCGCATCGCCGTGCTATCCACCGAGGTCGCGTTAAGTTGGTTGTGAAATGCGGTCAGATCCTGTTGCTGCTGCTCCCGCAGGTTTTGCAGAACGTGGCGTATACGGGCGTCTTTTTCCATCAGCCCCCACAAGACATCCCAGCCCAGAGCCGACCTATCGACTTTGGCGGGATTAGGAACGGCAAGGTTTGACGGCCGCGCGTGGTCGGACGGCATTTCCGTAATCGGCAAACCCAGCAAGGCTTGCACTTTTATGTCGTCGACATTCAACGGCTTGGGCTGATTGTCGGAGAGGGCATCGAAGGGTTTATCGCCGTAGGGGATTTCGGCGATGCTGTATAAATAGCCGGACCAAAACAACAAAACAATCAGCGCGGACTGGTAGAACACCTTGCCCCAAAAGCTCGCCATCAAGGTTTTAAAGACCAGAAAGCAAACGATGAATACGCTTGCGCCGAATTGCACGGCCGGCGGCATCAAGGTCTCGGTAATCAGGAAAATGACCGACAGCGTCAAAAACGTATACAGCATCAGCTTGATCACAAGCTTTTCCCTATGATTCTTCGGCTTTTGCTCCGCCACCAGCAGTAGGAAGGCGAGCACGGCGACCACGATAAAGACGATGGGCAACATGAGGTGCGGCTCCTTTTTAGTTATTGTTATGAGTCAGTGGCCGACAAACGGCTGCGGATCAAGGCTAGATCGACTAATCAGGCCACATCGGCCAAATCTTTCCGCACCGGCTGTTTGTCCAGATGTCTGTATAGGAACTGTCTTTGGGCTTCATCCAAATAGGCGGTCGGCAAACTGATCTGATAATCTTTTTGGCTGTTATTGATGACGAAATGTTCTTCGTCGTCGATGGTTTGCAATACGCCGATAAATTTGCCGGCTTGGCGGTATTTGGGCACGTCGACCAAAGTGCCCTTGTCTTTGCCCGCCCCCGGATGCAGGCGAATTTCGGCCGTGGCCAGAAACGGATCGTCGTTTTTGTTTAAGTGGCTCAACGCGACGTTGATGGTATCGTCACCCAATGTGACAACGCCCAAGGCCTCGTTCCGCACCGGCATTTCCTGATTGAACGAAATCAAGGGTTGGCGCGGCGTCATGGTTTCCACATGGTGATCCATCGGTGAAACCGGGTGTTTGGTCGATTGAATCTGCGCTTGGTTGGCGGTATCGGCTTCGCCCGACAGGTTTTTCAAATCGATACCGAATTCCAGCAAGGCGTGATACAGCAGCATCGCGCCGGGCAACCAGCGGATCACGTCCCAAATCGCCTTATTGACTAGAGTCTTGCGGCGCTCGCCCAGTACGAATTCGACGATCAGACCGTCGGATAAATCGATCAAGCGGCGGTTGATCAGGCGCAGCAATTCGGGCGACAGCTTGCGGTCGTATTGCTTGCGCAAGGATTCCAGATTGTCCGACAGCACCATTTGATAGGGCCTGGCCGCCCAATCGTGCTGGTCGCGATTCATGTAATACGAGCCGTGGCGTACCTTGTCGCGCGATTGCGGCTGGCCGCCGTTGAAGCGTATGCCGCCGATCTGAGCGAAGACCATGACTTCCTCGGCCGCGTTATTGGCTTCTTCGACGCCCATGCGCTCGTCCGGCGTGCGGTGTATGGTCACGACGCCGCGATGGGCGCGGATGCCGAAGCGGTGCAGCGCATCCTGCACGGTATCGGCCCAATAGAAATAGGGCGTGATGAAGGCCGGCGCATTGGAAAACAGAGTGGCGTTGTAGCGCTCGATGATGCGGGCGATGTAACGCCGGTCTATATAGAGCTCGGCCCGGCCGCCTATGCGTTCCCATAAGGGCCGGCCCTGAAAATAGCGGATGCCGACATGGATCAGCCACAAAGCGAACAAGAACAAGGTGGCGTCCAGCACATGAGATAGAAACGGCACGCCGGCTATGTCCTGGAACGGCGCGGTCAACACCGCGAACACCGGCACGCCGAACAGCGTGGCGACAAAGATATAGGCCGCGAATACCGCATAACTGCGGATGAATTCTATGGTGTTTTCCGCCCTGGCTTTGGCTTCTTTCTCCAAGGCATCGGTATCGGGCGATGCGATCTCTTGGCCGGCGGAGCTATACCCAACCCGATTGGCGATTTCCACTTCGTAGACGGCCACCTGGAATTTACGGAAGGCGTCCAGATCGGCCGGTTGCAGGTCGTGGCGGATTTCCAGCCTTTCCATTTCATCGTGCCGGCCTTGCAGCTGAAACAGCCGGCGCATGTCCAACGCGCGTTGCGCCAAGTCCATCAGGATTTCGGTCAGCACGGCATGGGTGGCGACCGGTATCAAGGTGGCGGCCTCGGAACGGCGCCGGCCGCAACTGCCGTCCGGCGCCCAATGGCTCAGATTGACGAAGGTATTCGGCAGCAATGGATCTTCCGGATGGAAGCCTTGGCCCAAGGCCTGGGTCATCGAATTCAAGAAGCATTGGCTCAGCACGAAGCAGCGTTCGGAGCCGACCAGTTCGCGAGCCTTGCGGATCGCGGCCAAGGTCGATTGGGTTTGCGCGGAATTGCTGACGCCCAAGAACAAGGTGTTCTTGCCGTAACGGCCTATGCCCTCGCGGCGGGTACGCTTCATTTCCTTTAACACGTTACCGGAATTTTCCGCGCGTATGCGCAAGCCCGGCAAGATCGATTGCAAGGCCAGGCTGAACTCGTTGATCAGGTCCTGATTGAAATCGACACCGAACAAAACCAGATCGTGCTTATCGGAATCGCACAGATCATCCAATAGGCGCTCCAACAACAGATTGCCGAAGTTATCCATCGTCGCCCGGTTTTCGCCGCCCGGAGCAAAGGAATCGCGCACGCGGCGCAGAATGTAGGGGATGTCTTGAATGTCTTTTTTGACGTCTTCGCCCGGCACGAAATCGTGGCGGGTATGGCGGTCGATCTTCGGATTGCCGTTGACGTTGAACCAATCGCATTTGACGTCTTTATAGCGGCCGCTCAAGTCGGTATTCGGCGCCGGCAGCGTTTGACGATAGAGATCGTCATCCAGCGTGGCGCGGTTATAGATGCGGATCGGATCTTGCTCCGGCAACGGGCGATATTCGATGGTCGCGTATTGGCCGTCCTCCAAATAAATTTGCAAGGAGTCGTCGTCGGCATTGCCGAATTGCAACGCCGTGGTCACCCCCTGCGGTTCGGCACTGCCGAAGATTTCGCCTTGGCTGCGGTTATGACCGATGGAGAAGGCCTGGGTCAAGGAAAACACGCCGAGCCGCGGTTCCAGGGTGGAGCAAACCATCAGCGCGAATTCGCCGACGAAATCGCGCGAGGCCCGCCGCATCACGTAGGTTAAATCGTGCCGGTAAAAAGCCTGTTCGAAGGTTTGGATAAACGCTTCCGCCATTTCTGGCCGCATATGGCCGGCGACGCGTTTCGCTAAAATATCGCGCAAGCCTTGTTTGACCTCGTCTTCCAGATCATTGATCGAGCGGGCGTCCGGTTTTAAATGCGATGCCGAAACATCCGCGCCGACTTTATTCAACGCAATATCGATCTCTTCGGCCCAGGTTTGCAAAGGATTCAGATTGAAGCGGCCGCTGACGATGTCTTGGTTGTAATCCAAGGCCGCCGTGAAATAGGCGTAGCGCAAGGACTTGTAAGCCAGCCCTTGGGTAAACGTGAAATCCACCCACTCGGCCACGCTGCGCGAATCGGAATTGCCTTGCGAGGTCGTGACCGGCATCGCCGCCATGAAAACGGCCCTGGCCTCCATCTGGCTGAAATAATGCCGCACCGGCCGGCCGTCGACGCTCAGGTCCAGATAAACGCCGTCCATGTCGCCGTTATGCGCGATCATGTTGAATACTTCGCCGTTGACGTTTTGCAGGCCGCCGTCGACGACTCGATGGTGGGTCATTTGCGCATAATGCTCGTACCAATGCGGTTGAGCGTTATGCCAGTGCGTCGCCCCGCCGGTGGCGTAACGCAGGTGCAGCAAAATCGCTTCGAAATCGCCGGCCTTGCTGAAGCCTTCGCGGCGAGCCTTGGTCAGCAAGGCATTCATCTTGCGGCAAACCACTTTGACGATGTCTTCGCGCTTGCCTTTGACGGCCTTGTCGAAAATGATGGACAAGGCGCCCAGGCGCTTGACCAGGATCGAAAAGCCGCCGGACTGGCCGCCGCGGGTAGAAGCCTCCCGCGCCAGTATTTCGACCAACGCCTTCAAACGCTCCGATACCAGTTGCGGCGACGGCGATTTTTCCTGCGGATTCAGGCCGTAACGCACGGCAAAGGCCGGCCCGCAGTTCCATTGCGACGTATTTCCAAAGATTAGCGATCGAATATCCGGCCAGGACATCATGGCCAGTAAGGAGCTGAGCGCGAAGCCGCTCAGCAGGATTCGAACCGCTTCGTAGCCTATGCGGTATTGGAACAGCGCCTGTTCGAAACGATTGAACAAGCTTATCGCCAGCAGCAGGGCAAACGCGTTCATCAGAATTCCGCCGGCGGCGACCCAGCGGTTTTGCCAAGGCGATAGGTTTGAAATACTGATTTGGGGAGAATGACTGGAAAATTGCGGCAGAGCGCTAAACGGCATCAAACTTGCAGCTATTTGCCGCCAATTCATGCCTTCCAAAACGATGGTTTCATTTAGAAAACCGATCCGCCCCGTTGCCAGACAAAGATGCAAAGCGTGTCCGAAACCGTGAATGATTAAACTAACCGCATTGCATAAACGTAACGGCAGCAACATTAATTCGATAACGAAAGCGAAGACGTCAAACCGAAAAACGATCGCGTGTTTCATTTTTGCAAACATAATTCCGCCCCTTTTTTGCTTTTATTCAGGCTGAAAAATTGCGCTCCTTAGGCCGCCGTATTCGATCTTTTACGAGCACAAATTCTCGGTACGGGAGTTGGCGGCGTAAATAGTGCCTTGTGCGTCAACATGCCAGCGGTATCGTATTTCCATGCTCTTGCTGACCAAAAAGGCTCTTTCCACGATGTATCCGTCGTCGGTTTCGAAAACGCGCCAGCCCAAATCCCGCCGGCTAGGACGAATTTTATGATCCAACAGCTCGTCCACTGTTTCGCCGTGTATGCAGCCTTGATGAGTAACCAGGTTTTTTGCCGTTTGATAAGGATCAGCCGCGTATGCCGTCGGCGATAAGGTAATGACAAAGAGTCCCGCCAGCCATCGATAGACGGTTTGACGTTTCTCGCTTGCCGCTAAAACGGGAAACCCGACCATCATTTTTTCGGAAATAACAACTAAGAACGATATGAAATTCCACTTGCTTGTCATCATTAATCTCTCGTCTTAAATCGAAGAACATTCAGATCATCGATTGTTGATTTCTGCCGTTCGTATCAATAGCGATTGCTTAAATCCTGATCCCGACCTTCTCCCGAAGGAAGAAGGAACTGATTTCGCTTTTATGCCGCCTGATCCGGAATAAAAGCCTACACGATAAATAATATCGTATCAATATTATTTTGACTCGATCCTACTTATTAAGCCCTATCATGCGAAATCCCGATAGAATCGGAACGCTGATGACGTAAAAGCACCCAAGCAATAGGAGAGGAGAATGGCCGAAATAGCGCTAGAGCATGTCAGCAAACAGTTTCCGGACGGCACTATCACGCTGAAAGATGCCAGCTTCACGATACACGACGGCGAATTTTTCATCCTGGTCGGCCCGTCCGGCTGCGGTAAATCGACATTGCTGAATATGATCGTCGGCCTGGAAACGGTCAGCAGCGGTGAAATCCGGGTGGATGGAAAATTAGTCAACGGCTTGGACCCGAAAGACCGCAACATGGCCATGGTGTTCCAAAGCTATGCAATCTATCCGCACATGAGCGTCCGGGAGAACATTGCCTTTCCGTTGCGCATAGCCAAGTTGACGAAAGCGGAAATCGACGAGCGTGTCGACGCGGCCGCCGCCGTTCTTGAATTGACCTCGCTGCTCGACCGCAAGCCCGCCAGCTTGTCCGGCGGCCAGCGCCAGCGGGTGGCGATGGGCCGCGCCATCGTCCGGAAACCTGAGGCGTTTTTATTGGACGAACCCCTTTCCAACCTGGATGCCCGCCTGCGGGTACAAATGCGCGGCGAAATTGCCCGCCTGCAAAAACGGCTGGGCAGCACGATGATCTACGTCACGCACGATCAGACCGAAGCGATGACCCTGGGCGACCGGGTCGCCGTCTTGAACCACGGGGAGGTGCAACAGATCGGCACCCCAAAACAGCTTTATCATCGCCCCGCCAACCTGTTCGTCGCCGGCTTCATAGGCTCGCCGAGCATGAACTTGCTGCCGGCCCGAATCAAAGGCGCTCATCTAGCGCTGCCGTTTGCCGAAACGGAATTGACCCAAGCAGTCGCTACCGACGACGATTGGCTTATAGCCGGTTTTCGTCCGGAACAACTCAGATATACCCAGTCAAGGAACGCCCGGCCGGGCGAACTGATTTTCGAGGTCCACGCCGAAGCCACGGAATGGCTGGGCTCAGACCTATACGTCTATTTCGATGCGCAATGTCCCGTAAATTGGCCGACAAGCGCTTGGCCGGCACCGTTATCCGATAAAATTCGCAGCGACCGCCCCCTATCCGCGGTCGCTCGGCTCGATCCGTCAACAACCGTCGGCAAAGGCGACGTAATTTTCCTAGCGCTGGACACAAGCACCATGCATCTATTCGACAGGAGGACCGGAAAGTTGCTCGCCGCCTAAGCGGCCGAGCCTGAAAAACGATTTCCCGTTTTGTCTGATTATTTAATTTTTCATTAACAATCAACTGCATGAGGTGGCTCGGAAATCGGGATTGTTCCGAATACGCTATTATTTGAAGCCATCACGGCACATTATGCGAATTGAATGTCTATCAGATACCCAAAGTTAGAGATAAAGCACTCCGGCAATGCCAATGAGGCGCAGTCGTTGCTGGACGGCTTGCCGGATGCCGTATTGATCTTGAATGGCTATGGGCATATCCTCGGCGCGAACTTGACCGCAGTCCATCGTTACGGCTACGGCCTTGACGACTTGAAACAAATGACGCTGGAGAATCTGACAGCCCCGGAACTCAAATACAGGATTTCGTTGCAGTTCGAACATGTATTGAAATTCGGCGGCCTGTTTGAATGGAAGCTTCTATTAAAAGACGGCTCCGCGCTTCCGGTTGAAATATCCGCCCGCCCGATTGTCTTCCACGGTGAAGACGGCATACTCTGCTGCGTACGCGACATCGGCCCGCACAATAAATCGGAGACGGCGCCCGCCGGGCGAGATCATACGCTGGAACGGATATTGGACGCCGAACCGGGCAGTATCTATATTTTCGATCTGAACAAGCAGGCAAACATCTACGTCAATCGTTTTTGGCTAGCGGCCTTCGGCTACACGCTCGAAGAAGCCCAAGCCATGGGCGGTTCGCTGGCTTCCCGCATTTTTCATCCGGAAGACCTGGCGCTGATTTCCGCCCATCACGAATCCATGAAAGAGGCCAAGGATGATGAAATACGCGTGATCGAGTACCGCTGCCGGGACAAGGCCGGAAATTGGCATTGGATGATTTGCCGGGAAACGCCGTTCGCCCGCGACGAACAAGGAAAGGTCGGACAGGTTCTCGGTATTGCGTATGACATTACCGAGCGTAAGTTGAACGACAAGGCATTGGCCCGCGCTATACGCTCTTTACGTACCCTGAGCGCCTGCAACAAAGCGGTGGTGCAAGCAACCGGCGAAACTCAGCTGTTTAATCAGATCTGCCACCAATTGATTGCCAGCGATGGCTTTCAGATGGCTTGGATAGGCAAGGTGGAATTCGACGAAGCGAAAAGCGTGCTTCCCATTGCGGCGGCCGGCGATGAAACCGGTTATCTCAAGGAAATCAAAGTCTCTTGGGGCGACAATCAGTACGGCCATGGTCCGACCGGAACCGCCGTTCGCGAATGCCGTGAGACAGTCGTCCGCGATACCACGGACGATCCCGACTACGCCATATGGCGCGAGGCCGCTCGAAATCGAGGTTATCGATCCACAATTGCCCTGCCGCTATTAATTGAAAAGGGGCGATGCCAATACGTCCTGAATGTGTATGCCGCCGAACACGATGCCTTCGACGAGTCGGAGGTGGCGCTGCTGTTCGAATTGGCCCGCAATCTGGCCTACGGCATCCGGGCCTTGCGGGAGCGCCGGAATCTGATCGATGCCGAAGTATCGCTGGAAAAGGGGCGCCGCTTTCTGAAGACTTTGATTCAGACCTTACCGGATTTGGTTTGGTTAAAGGATGTGGACGGAACCTATTTGGCCTGCAATCCCCGCTTCGAGCAATTATATGGGGTCAAGGAAGCGGATCTGGTGGGCAAGACCGATTACGATTTCGTCGGCAAGGAACTCGCTGATTTCTTTCGGAATAACGATCTGGCAGCCATTGCCGCCGGCCATCCCCGGGTGAATGAAGAAGAGCTGACTTTCGCCGCCGACGGTCACCGGGAGCTGGTGGAAACCATCAAGACGCCCATGTTCGACGACCTGGGAAAACTCATTGGGGTATTGGGCATCGGCCGCGACATCACTCAGCGCAAGCAATCCGAACAAGCTTTACGGGAGAGTGAGGAACGGTTGCTTGCGGTTACCAACGCCGCCCAAGACGCGATCATCATGATAAACAACGATGAAAAAGTCATGCTGTGGAATCCGGCCGCGGAGAAGATGTTTGGTTATTCCGCCGACGAAATCATGCAAGATAATCTGCATGATTTTGTAACGCCGGAACGTTTTCTCCCTGCCTATCGGACCGGCTTCGCGGTATTCAAGGACAGTGGCCGAGGCGCGGCCGTCAATAAGACGATGGAATTGGCGGCCCGACGTAGGAACGGCGCAGAGTTTCCGGTCGATATTTCTATTTCCGCCGTCCAACTCAAAGGAAAATGGTGCGCGGTCGGCATCGTGCGCGACATCAGTGAGCGTAAAAAGGCCGAGGAGGCATTACGGGAAAGTGAAGCGACTTTTCGCTCGTTGTTCGAAAACATGCTCAACGGCTTCGCCTATTGCCGCATGATTTACGAGGAAGGTCAGGCACCGGATTTCGTGTATTTAAACGTGAATCAAGCGTTCGAAACCCTGACCGGTTTGAAAGATGTCGTCGGCAAAAAAGTCAGCCAGGTGATTCCACGCATCCGCGAAACCACGCCTGAATTGATTGAAACCTACGGCCGGGTTGCGATGACGGGAAGACCGGAACGCTTCGAATCCTATGTAGAACCCTTAAAAATGTGGTTTTGGATTTCGGTGTATAGCCCGAAGAAAGAGTACTTCGTCGCCATTTTCGATGTCATCAACGAACGAAAGCGGGCCGAGGAACAGTTGAAAATTACCGCAAGCTCGCTGGAAACCGCGCAGCGCATCGCTCAAGTAGGTTCCTGGCAATGGAATTTTCGCGCGGATGCGGTTCGCTGGTCGGCAGAGCTCTATCGGATTTACGGTCTGGATCCGTCTCTGCCGCCGATTCGTTACGCGGAGGTTGAGCGTTGCTACACATCGGAAAGCTGGGCACGCTTGAGCACAGCGGTTGAAAGGGGCATAAAAGACGGCATACCCTTCGAATGCGATGTCGAAGTGGTTCGGCCCAATGGCGAACATCGCTGGACGGTGTCGCGCGGCGAAGCCATTCGCGACGACCGTGGGGAGATCGTCGAATTGCGGGGCACAGTCCAGGACATCACCGAGCGTAAGCGGACGGAGGAGGCAATCAATGCCGCCAAAACATTCTTGGATACGCTGGTCGAAATGAGTCCGTTCGCCCTATGGGTTTCGGATTCAGAAGGCACCCTAACCCGGACCAACCGTTCCCTCCGCCAAACCCTCAAATTGAAAGATGAGCAAATCATCGGCAAATACAATGTGCTCCGGGACCGGAACCTGAAAAAACAAGGCGTGATGCACTTGGCGCGGAGCGTCTATGAACGGCACCAAGCCGTCCGTTTCAGTATTCCGTGGAATCTGGCGGAAGCTAAAGATATCGATTCCAAGGAGACTTGCAAGCTCTATATCGACGTATCGATGTTCCCCATTTTGGATACGTCAGGCAATCTCACTAATGTGGTATGCCAGTGGGCCGACGTTACCGAACATAAAAAGGCCGAAAATGAAATCCGTAAACTTTCGCAGGCAATCGAGCAAAGCCCGGAAAGTATCGTCATTACCAATCTCGACGCCGAAATCGAATACGTGAACGAGGCCTTTGTCCAGGCCACGGGCTACAGCCGCCAGGAGGCCCTCGGGCAAAACCCCCGTATCCTGCAATCCGGAAAAACGCCCGAGTCCACCTATATCGCGTTTTGGACGGCGCTTACCCAAGGACTGCCCTGGAAAGGCGAATTCATCAACCGGCGTAAGAACGGAGAGGAGTTTGCCGAATTCGTCACCGCCAGCCCGGTCCGGCAAGCCGACGGCCGCATCACCCACTACATGGTAATCAAGGAAGACATCACGGAAAAGAAACGCATCGGTGCCGAACTGGACAACTACCGTCAGCACCTGGAAGAATTAGTAGCCCGGCGTACGGCCGACCTGGCTACGGCCCAAGCCCGCGCCGAAGCCGCCAATCAGGCCAAAAGTGCGTTCGTCGCCAACATGAGCCACGAAATTCGCACTCCGCTTAACGCCATTCTCGGTTTTACGCATTTATTGCAGCGGACGTCGTCCGATCCCGTCCAAAAGGACAAACTAAGCAAAATTGACGCAGCCTCGCAACACTTGCTTTCAGTCATCAACGATATCTTGGACTTTTCCAAAATCGAAGCCGGCAAGTTGCATTTGGAAAGTAGCGGCTTCGCACTGGGCCGGCTGCTGGACAATATCCATTCCATGATCAGGCCGCAAGTCATCGAGAAGGGCTTGGAGCTAATCATAGAGAGCGACGAACTACCCAAAGTCGTTGAAGGCGACGCTACTCGACTGACTCAGGCTATCCTCAATTATCTGTCCAATGCCGTCAAATTCACCCACGAGGGCAGCATCACCCTGCGCCTAACCAAGCTGGAAGAAAATGAGCAGGAACTGCTGCTGAAGGTGGAGGTCGCCGATACCGGTATCGGCATTGCGCCGGAAAAGCTCGATACACTGTTTCACGCTTTTGAACAAGCCGACACATCAACAACCCGGCAGTACGGCGGTACCGGCTTGGGTTTGGCTATCTCGCGCCGCCTCGCCAAGCTCATGGGCGGGGAAGCCGGCGTGGAAAGCATTTTTGGTCAAGGCAGCCGTTTCTGGTTCACCGCCCGCCTGGGCAAAAGCACTCTCAGCTTGGCGGAATTATACGAACGTTCGTTGCTATCCGAACGCGAGATACATGATATCCGGCCAGGCGCGCG
The DNA here is from genome assembly GCF_054172045.1 of Methylomonas sp. MgM2. NCBI lineage: Bacteria > Pseudomonadati > Pseudomonadota > Gammaproteobacteria > Methylococcales > Methylococcaceae > Methylomonas > Methylomonas sp. MgM2. Next base: position 35,617 of record NZ_JBSYXO010000024.1, read on the forward strand.
CATTCTACTGGTTGAGGATAATGTCATCAACCAGGAAGTCGCAGCGGAAATCCTGAAATCGGCCGGACTCAGGGTCGACGTCGCCAACAGCGGAACCGAGGCGGTGTCCATGGCGGAAAATGGCAACTATGACCTGATTCTGATGGATATCCAGATGCCGGAGATGGATGGGCTGCAGGCAGCTCGACACATCCGAGCCCTTCCCGGTTTGAAGGACCTGCCTATCCTGGCCATGACGGCCAATGTCTTTGACGAGGACCGGGAGCGTTGTATTGCCGCGGGCATGAATGATTTTCTGGCTAAGCCGGTCAACCCGGAACGCCTGTTTATCGCGCTGCGCCGCTGGCTGCCCGGTCTCGAATTCACATCTTCTTCTCAAAGCGACATTCATTTAACCTTGAAATCTTTAATGCAGATCGCCGGCTTAAATGTGAAGCAAGGCCTTAGAACGCTAGCGGGTAACGTTTCCGCCTACACGCGATTACTGCGCAAATACGTACGGGAATACGACGGCGCCATGACTCGCTTACGCAGCCTGCTGGCGGCAGGAAATCTCGCACAAGCACGATTACTCGTTCATTCTCTGAAAGGCAGCTCCGCCAATCTGGGGGCGACCAAAGTCCAAAACTTGGCGGCCGAGCTTGAAATGGCGATAAGGGAAAACCCAGTCGGTTTCGAGCTTGACAAGCTGGTAGACGCCGTGGAGATCGAACTCGATCACATTGCGACAGCACTCCGATCGATCTTGTCCGAACGGGAAGCCCGCGCCGAACCGGGCTTGTTGAATTGGGACGAAGTGTTTAAGGTTGTTGAAAGTCTACAACACCTTCTGGCTGCTTCCGATACGAAAGCGAATGAGCTTGCCGACCAATATGAATCCCTGCTTGAGGATGCCCTCGGCCCTCTGGGTGTGGAACTTATACAGCATGTCGAGCGATTTCAGTATTCGGAAGCCGAAGAGGTTCTGCGCAGAGCCAGTGCCGCGTATCCACAATTAGCGGGGATTGGCAATCGCCCCCCCGAATAGTAATGGTCAACGCGGATGTACCGGGATTTTGCAGATCGGATCTTGTACAAAAACAAGCAGATGTTACATTTATGAGTCATTGTTTGAAGAAGGCTTAATCGCAAAAGTTAACGATGGCCACGAAAAATAGGGGGAGCGGATTCGTCTGATGTCTGCTAATTCCATATAGGATTTGGTTCACCGGCAATCGAATAACCTTCGGCAATAAAGGGTAAGATCGGCAAACAATTCAATCATCATGATACCATCCGACACCAATCATTCATCAGACATGTCCGTTACAGTCACCATCCTGATTGTCGATGACAATCCTGAAAACCTGACTGTGCTGAATAAGATTCTTTTGCCCGTATATCGAGTGCTTGCGGCTAATTCCGGGCAACGCGCCTTGCGGCTAGCGATGTCCGATCCGAAGCCCGACCTCATTTTGCTGGATGTGATGATGCCGGAAATGGATGGCTACACCGTACTGGCGAAATTGAAAGCAAACCCGGTCACCAGCGACATTCCGGTTATCTTCGTCACCGCCATGGATTCGTGCGAGGACGAACGGCGCGGCCTCGAATTGGGGGCGGCAGACTACATCACCAAACCCGTACGGCCGGATATCGTATTGGCACGCGTACGTACCCGGCTGGAACTGAAGCGCGCGCGCGACCGTCTGCGAGACCAGAACGCCTTCCTCGAAGCCGAGGTCGCGCGACGGGTTGCCGAAAACGAATTGATCATGACATCGGCCGGCGAAGGAATTTATGGTACCGACACTCGAGGGTTGATTAACTTTATCAATCCCGCCGCGCTGAACGCGCTCGGTTACACCAGGGACGAATTGTTGGGACGGGATACTAGTATCATGCTGTTTAACCCCGCCGAAGAGATCAACCCGAAACTTCTCGAACAGTGTTTTTTACACCGTTGCCTGGCAGGGGAATTGTCGATTGAAAGAGATGAGGAAACCTTCTGGCGGAAAGACGGTACGCCCTTTCCGGTAGAGATGACCTGTGTGCCTTTGCGGCATCGCGACAAACTCATGGGGGCGGTGGTAACTTTCACGGATATCACCGAGCGAAAAACGTATATGGCGCAACTGGAGCGCAAATCCAACTTCGACGACTTAACAGGGTTACCGAACCGCAACCTGTTGACCGACCGCTTGTCGCGCGGTATTACTCTTTGCCGGACTGAGCGGATTCCGCTTACCGTGTTGGTGCTTAGCCTGGGGCGCTTTAGGGAAATCAACGAAGGACTGGGCCGTGCCTATGGCGACAAAGTGTTGCAGGAAGTCGCACTACGATTGGAGAAACTCGTGAAAGAGTCGGAGAGCGTCGCGCGGCTGGGCGGCGACAAATTCGTTCTGTTATTAGAGAATGACGGCAGCCTGACCGGACGAGAGCATCCCGTGCTGGCGTCGCTGTCGCGCCCGTTTTTGATCAATGGACAAGAGACTTTTCTATCGCCCAGCATAGGCATCAGCATCTTCCCCAAGGATGGCGAGGACGGTGAAACCCTGTTGAAAAATGCGGAGGCGGCTATGTACAAAGCCCGTGCCGCCGGCGGCAGCAGATTCCACTTCTATTCAGCCGAAATGAATACCCGGTCGCTGGAGCGCCTGACGTTGGAAAACGAGCTACGGCGGGCACAGGAGAAGGACGAACTGAGGCTTGTGTATCAGCCCCAACTGAATCTCCGCAGCGGAGAGATCATCGGCGCGGAAGCGCTGATTCGCTGGCAACATCCGCGGCTGGGACTGGTCTCGCCTGCGGATTTCATCCCCCTGGCCGAGGCAATCGGACTGATCGTCCCCATCGGCGAATGGGTTTTGCGCACTGCCTGCGCACAGAACAAGGCTTGGCAGGATGCCGGATTGCCCAATGTGACGATGGCGGTGAATCTTTCCGCCCATCAGTTTGTCGGCCAAAACATTAGCGCCTTGGTTGAAACAGTATTAAACGAAACCGGCCTTGACCCCGGTTTTCTGGAACTGGAACTGACCGAGAGCGCCGCCATGTATGACGTCGACGACTTCGTACTCATTACGCAAAAATTAAAGGCCTTGGGCGTGACCCTATCCATCGACGATTTCGGCACCGGCTATTCTTCGTTGAGTTACCTCAAACGTTTTGCAATAGACCGTCTGAAAATCGACAAGTCGTTCGTCGACGAAATTACCCAAGATCCCAACAATGCGGCTATCGCCCAAGCTGTGACAGCCCTGTCGCATAGTCTGAATCTATCGGTAATCGCGGAAGGCGTCGAAACGGAAGGCCAACTCAAAATGCTCAGCGCTCAAGGTTGCGACGAAATGCAGGGGTTCTATTTTAGTAAACCGGTCAGCGCCGCCGAATTCGAGTTGATGCTGAGAGAGGGCCGCAGGCTGGTTTTTCCGCCCGGTTACGATCTTTCCGAACGGATAGTTTTGCTGGTAGACGACGAAGCAAACATTCTCTCTTCGCTGAAACGCCTGTTGCGGCGCGAAGGCTACATCGTCCTGACCGCCTGTAGCGGACAGCAAGGTTTGGAATTAATGGCCACTCATAAGGTGGGAGTAGTAATTTCCGACGCGCGCATGCCGCATATGACCGGCGCGGATTTTCTTTCCAAGGTAAGGCAAATGCATCCCGATTGTGTACGCATCATGCTCTCCGGCTACACCGATATCCAAGCGGTAACCGAGGCTGTAAACAAAGGCGAAATCTACAAATTCCTGACCAAACCATGGGATAGCGACGATTTACGGGAAACTGTTCGGAAGGCATTTCTTTATAAGGAGGTGCGGCGTTAACTGACAGGAAAGGTCTTGCCGTTCCGGATGGCAGGCAGCATTCCCCGCTGGCCCTTAGATCATTTATTTGTATAATCCGGTCTATTTTTATCAAACAAGCTAATTATGCCCTCACCCTTTCATCGCGTCGGCATTGTCGGTAAGTTCGGCGACCCCGGCAATGCTTCAACATTGGTCGAGCTTTTCGAATTTTTGCAGGCGCGTGGGCACGAGGTATTAGCCGATAGTCAGAGCGCGGAGTTAATCGCTAGTGGCAACGTAAGCGGGCTGCACATCGATCGCTTGCCGGAGTATTGCGATCTGATCATTTCTGTTGGCGGCGACGGGACTTTCCTTGCCGCAGCGCGCGCCACGGCCGATTTCGACATTCCGGTCGTCGGCGTCAATCTCGGCCGCTTGGGCTTTTTGGTGGACATATCGCCCCAGCAACTGACCAGCCGCCTGGAACAAATTCTGGACGGCCGTTTCAAGAGCGAAAGCCGAGTACTGCTGCAAGCCAGCATCTTTCGCGACGGAGAGGTCACTCACCGGCAAACGGCGGTGAACGAAGTGGTCGTGCATCGTTGGGTCACGCCCAGCATGATAGAAATCGTCACCAGCATAGACGGCGTCTATTTGAATACCCAGCGTTCCGATGGCCTGATCGTCGCTACACCGACCGGCTCCACCGCCTATTCCTTATCGGCCGGCGGCCCTATCCTGCATCCGGCATTGCACGCATTGGTATTGGTGCCGCTGAATCCCCATACGCTGTCGAACCGGCCAATAGTCATAGACGATGACGTTGAAATCACCATCAGTTTCAGTCAGACCAAACAGATCAACGCCTTGGTCACCTGCGATCATTTGGAAATTCCCGATGTACTGATCGGCGACAAGATCGTCATCAAAAAATCGGACAAGGCCATCAATATCCTGCATCCGGAAGACCACGACTATTTTCATATCCTGCGAAGCAAACTTAACTGGAGTAGCGGTTATACGCCCTAGCTTATGCTGTTAAATCTGAATATCATCGACCTCGCCGTCGTCGACGCGCTCGACTTAGATCTGGAGCCCGGCATGTCGGTCCTGACCGGCGAAACCGGCGCAGGCAAATCCATTCTGTTGACGGCATTGGGTTTGGCGCTTGGCGACCGGGCCGACTCCGGCTACGTCCGCCCCAACAGTAAACGCGCGGAAATCAATCTGGAATTCGACCTGAGCAAGGCACCCTTGGTCATGCACTGGCTGAAAGAGCAAGAGCTGGACGCCGAGGACCAATGCTTGATCCGCCGCACGATCGGCAGCGACGGCCGTTCCAAGGCTTACATCAACAACCGGCCGGTCAATCTGCAAACCTTGCAGTCCTTAAGCCGGCAATTGGTGGAAATCCACGGTCAACACGCCCACCTGACCCTGCTGGACAAAGACGAACAGCGCTTGCTGCTGGACGGCTTTGCCGGACACCAAGATTTACTGGATCAACTCAACCTGTGCCATCAGAACTGGCGGCAAGCCCACAAAACCCTGCAGCAATTGCTCAAGGCCGGCGCCGACAAAACCGAACGCGAAGACCTATTGCGCTATCAATTGGAAGAATTGCAGCAGTTGGACCTGGAGAACTTCGATTATCAAGCCTTGGTAGACGATCACAACAAACTCGCCAATCTCGGCAATATTCTGACAGTCGGCCAGCAACAACTGGACATACTGTACGACAACGACCAGCAATCGGTCGCGCAAATGCTGGGCCATTGCCTGCACGCCGTCGGCGAACTGTCGCAGTATGCGGGCGAATTGAACGAAATCGCCGAAATGCTGGCCGAGGCCGAAATCCAAGTCAGCGAAGCTTCCCAGCAACTGCGCCGTTTTCTGGAAAATCAGGAGGCCGATCCGCAACAACTTGCCGCCCTGGAAAATCAGATCGGCATCATTCAATCCCTGAGCCGCAAACACAAAGTTCCAGCGGAACAATTGCCGCAACTGGCCGCACAACTATCTGAAGAATTGGACAACATCAGTCACAGCAGCGAGCGCATCGAAAGCCTAAGCGCAGACTGCGAGAGCCTGTTAAAGCAATACCGGCTACTGGCCCAAAACTTGTCCGCCAGCCGCCGTAAAGCCGCCGACGAATTGCAGCGCCGCATCTCGGACACGATCAAGGAACTGGGCATGCCGCACGGCGAATTCGCCGTCGAAATATCGAATGACGAAAAGGCCGACCCGCAGCGCAACGGCAACGACCATATCGAATTTCTGGTCAGCACCAATCCCGGCCTGCCGGCCAAACCGTTGGCCAAGGTGGCATCGGGCGGCGAACTGTCGCGCATCAGCCTGGCGATTCAGGTCACGACCAGCACCGACAAGACCACGCCGACGATGATTTTCGACGAAGTGGATTCCGGCATCGGCGGCGGCATCGCCGAAATTGTCGGGCAAAAACTCAGGCGCTTGAGCCGCAACCGCCAAGTCTTGTGCGTCACCCACTTGCCGCAAGTGGCTGCCCAGGCGCACCAACACTTATTTGTCGCCAAAAACCAGAATGCCGAGGTCACCTCGTCTACGGTCAGACGGCTCGGCAATGAGGAACGGGTCGATGAAGTCGCTCGCATGCTGGGCGGCGTAACCATCACCGAAAACACTTTAGCCCATGCGCGCGAGATGTTGGAGTCAGCCGCAATCAGCGGCTAAGACCTATTTGAGCCACATCCGCCGCACCGCGCGCGTTCAGCCAAGTCTGACGCAATAAGCAAACTGCCGCTCGAAACTCAATCGGTTTGGCGCTTAGCGGAGGCTTTGCTTAGCCATTTAAGAATGGTAGCGTATAAGTGACTCCGGTCTATGGGCTTGATGATATAACCGTTCATGCCGGCGTCCCGGCAACGTTGTTGGTCGTCATCGAAGGCGTTAGCGGTTAAGGCCAGAATCGGAACGTGTTCGCGGCCGGCGATGGCGCGAATTGCACGTGTGGCGTCCAAGCCGTTCAGGCGGGGCATTTGGATGTCCATTAGTATCAAGGCATATTCGTATTTCTCGGCTAAGCGCACCGCGATTTCACCGTCCTCGGCTTGGTCCACCAGCAGCCCTACGCTTTCAAGTAAATAGGTCGATATCTCGCGGTTAACGGGTTCGTCCTCGGCTATCAGCACGCGCGAGCCGGCGAAATGGTCCAGTAAAACCTGATCCTCCAGGCCGTGCCGTTGCGCTTCCGGTTGATCTACGTTATCGAAATGCTTGTTTAGGCGCGCGGTGAACCAAAAACAACTGCCTTGCCCCGGCGTGCTTTCTACGCCAACATCACCGCCCATCAGTTGCGCCAACTTTTTGTTGATAGCCAGCCCTAAACCGGTGCCGCCATATTTTCTGGTCGTTGTCGCGTCGGCTTGCTCGAACGCGCGAAACAATTTGGGAATCTTGTCCGGCTTGATCCCGATACCGGTATCCTGAACCAGAAACCGTACCAACACGCCGGTATCGTCTTCTTCGAGCAACTGCGTGCTTATCGTGATGCTGCCTGCGTCGGTGAATTTGAGTGCATTGGTGCTGAAGTTGAGAAGCGCTTGTTGCAAACGCGTGGGATCGCCAAGCAAATTACGGGGTAATTTTTCCAAACAAAGGATCAATTTAATATTCTTTTCGCGCATGCGGTCGGCAAGCATGGAAGCCACATTTTCCACCAGGCTTTCGACTGAGACATGCCTTTGCTCCAGCTGAAATTTTTCCGCTTCTATCTTGGACAAATCCAGCACATCGTTGATGACGCTGAGTAGATGCTTACCCGCTTGATCGATTTTATTCACGCGCTCTTCCTGTTTCGGCGGCATTCCTTCGTTCTTCAGGATGTGAACCATGCCGATAATCGCACTGAGCGGCGTGCGAATTTCGTGGCTCATATTAGCCAAAAAGACCGACTTGGCTCGATTGGCCGCGTCGGCCTGTCGCTTTGCCGCTTTTAGTTTCTCTTCGATCTTCTTGCGCGCGTTGATCTCCCGCGTCAAACGTACCGTGTTGTTGGCGAGTTTGTCATACATCGTCATCACCGTATCGATCAGCACGCGCGTGGAACCGGCCATCTCGTTGTCCGATACTTTTTTGGCACTCTGCAGCGACACGCCGGTCGGCAGCGCCAACACCACCTTCGCCATGCGCTTGTCCGACTCCAATATATGAAAAGCCAGCCAGTGGGTTAGGAATTTAACAATGTCGGCGACGACGTCGTCGATAGTTTTACTGCATTGCTCGTCTTTAAGCCTAATGACTTCATCGATGAAATCGTGATGCGCATCTCTGTGCCGAATCAGCCAAGCATCGTCGGAAAAATGCTCCTGCCAGATCAGCTCTTCGGTGGCAAAATGCGTGGCCGTGTACTGTCTAAGTTCTTCGAATATCGCGTTAAGCGCCGGCGCGTCGGCCTGATAAGCTAAATGAGCGACTAATTTGTTCAGCAACAATACCAATGTTCGGTGCTGGGCATCGACGACGGATAGGCCGGTTTCAAAATTTTCATTCCATGGAAAAATTTCAACAGTTTCGGTTTGCATAAAGGGTTCAAGGTCTGTAAGTGCAGAAGCAAGAAGCGATTTCCGCGCTACTTCCCGATCGGCTAGCAAAGCAAGCACGCGTGACCCTGAGTCTATGCCATCTTACAAAACATGCAAGATGTATAAGCCTATCTCAAGGCTAGCCGGCCCGGTTGTTCAGCGAACTCGACCGGGCTTGCCGTATGCCTCGTAACGCCTTCGGTGGCAATATCGAATGTTGAACGCTAAGGATTCGGCCAAAAACAACTTCCCGTTTTGCCGGTGCGAGCCCTGGGGCATACCGAATGAGGAACGCCGCGAACCCTTCCATGGGGGCTTGACGGCCGTCCTTGCCGCCGACATCCTCACTCGGTACCTCCCCAGTGACCATTGCCGTATCGGGAAGTTATTTTGGACGATATCCTAAGCGTTGCCTTCTCTTTCGATGGGTATCAACTCGAGAGGCATATTGTGGCTAAACATGTGTTCTTGTCGAAGCGAGTTGCGATGATTTTGCAATGTGAAAACGAGCTGCTTGAACGGTTCGGATAATCCATTCGAATCCGATAAGCCAAGCAGATAGTTCATCGCCTGGGACTGAGTATCGAAACCGGCTTTGTTGGCGTAAGGGCCGTTTAATAAATGTTCCCATTCGTTCTTGCTTGGCCCCAACCAAAAACTCGCTAAAGGCAAGGTCAAGGCGATTTCCAGGCCCTTGGGATCCATGTCGCTGAACACGATGACGGTTTTGTCGCTGCCGAAGCGCCGGACAAATTCGCGGCAGGCACCGGCTGTGGCGCCGCTTTTGTAATCGCCGCGGTAGACCCAGAGGGCGCGCGGGTCGACGCAAGGAATCCGCCAAGCGCAGCATAGCGGCATGATGGCCAGATTTTCGACGACTACGATGGTTTGATGCTCGACGCTACGAATGCCCGAATTCATGCAAAGCAGGCCGGCCGAGCTAAGGCCATGCGGATGCAATGCTATTTCCTCGCCATTGACCCGGATGATACCGTCGGCGCCGTTCAATAACAGATGATCGTCGCCGGCCGGTTTGGACGCCAGTTTTTCGTCGGCATGATATTCGGCCATCCGCAAGCGGCCTTCGGGTAATTTTTCGACCGAAAACGGGTCCAGGCCGACTTCTTTCAAGACCTGCCGGCGCAGGTAGCGTTTGTTTTCGGCAGTGAAAATCAAGCGGTTGTTACCGACATAGCCGCAGCCATAGTGCGAGATGACTCTTTGGCCGATAGCAGTGATCATACGTTCCGTCGTTTGATCCGGTTTGTCTCTGAGCAATTGGCTGATCCACTGATAAATTTTCCTGTCCACGTCAGGCTACCCGTTGCATCTGAATTTCTTCAATGATTTGGTTACCGTCGAAGCCTTCCAGGTTTTCGCCTTGCAGTTCCAGGCTTATCGCGCGGCGCACGTGTCCAGGAAGGCAGCAATATTGTGCGAACACCATGTCCAGCCACAGTTCCGGTTTGACTTCCAAGCCTTGCTCGCTCCAGTAATGCAATGCCGAAACCTTGCGGCCTTGCAATTCCAACGCATGCTCAAACAGATTTTCGATATGGCTTTCGTACAAGTCCTGATCGTAAGCAAGCTGTTCCGGCAATTGCGTGTCCAAGGGGGATGTGGCGCTGTCGCGCGTTAGCGGCGCGACGGGTTTGGTTTGACGCCGCAACTCGCGGACGACGGCCGCCAGGTCGGCTTGCAACGCCGGATTTGCCGCGTTGATGCCGGCTTGTAAATTCAGGCCGGGGCCGCGTTGCAGCAGTTTAGGAATACCGGCTTCAGCGCTCCAATCCAAGGCCTCCCATTCCGGATGCTGCCGTAAAAACCGCGCCATGGCCCGGCAGCGGTTGGCGGTTTGTTCCTGCAGCCTTAACTTGAACAGCAGTTCCTTCATGCGGCCGACGATGCCGCTCAGGCGTTCGACGATGCTTTTGTATTGGTCGATGAAGCGGACGATTTTACGGCTCAGTTCCGGGGGGACCGAAGGCCAGTCGCTCAGCCATGCGTAGCAATCGTCGATTCTGACATGGTTCAGCTCCTGCACCAATTGCTGCGCGTAGGCCAGCGCCCGTTGATTTTGCCGGATTTTGCCGTTTAAAGAATTCACGAAGCCGAATTGACTGGTAATGGCCGCGAACATGACGCCGAGACTGTTTTCCAAGGTTTCGGTCGCTTCGTACAAGGCATCGTCGATTTGCTCCAAATGAAATTGCACTTCGTCTTGCTTGTTCTGTTCCAGCGCGCGGCGGTAATCTTCGATGTCCTCCTCGACACCGCGGATCAGCCGGGCCATGTTGAGATTTTGCTGGTAGCGCTGATTGCGCAGCAACAGACGATCTATCAGGCGTTTTAAATCGCCGGTCAGGCGGTATTCGTCCGCCGCGTCGGCGGTGCGCAGCAAGCCGGATTTTTTCAGGCCGTCGATCGCCGCGCGGTTTTCGTCGTCGGCATACAGCGTGCCGTCGATATAGGTTTTTGCCAACAACCGGTCGGCGCCGGCCAGCTTGCGGATGAGTCCGGCAATCTGTTCATGGTCGAAACTCATAAAAACAGTTCCTGCTGGCCATCGTCTGCGTCAACGCCGGTGTGCTGGTCCAGATCCAGGTTTTCGGCGTCGTTCAAGAAGGCGATGAGCTGGTGCAGATAATTGATCTTGCCGGTGGCGATATACACCGAAGCCTGAGGGTTGGGGCGCACCAGAAAGCCCGTCTGTTCCAGCTTTTGCAATACCCAGGATAGTTGATCGTTGATGCCGGTCTTGCTGGTCTTGAACAGCGTCAATTGGGTCAGCCGGTTTAGTTGCTCGGCCAAAGACGGTTCGTGCTCGATGGCCTGCAATAACCGGTGCAAGCGGATTGTGTCGCGGGCCCTGATCGGCATGTCCTGCCCCAGTGCGGTCATGACCATGTCCATCCATTCGACCACGGGGCGCAGTTGCGAGCGGATTTCGGAAAAGGCTTCCCTGATCGCGGCGCGGTTGCCGTCGTCGACCACCGTGTAGGCCGCGTAAAATAGTTCGCCGTCCATGTTCAGCAATTCCCTATCCAGTGGCTTTAAGAAGGCGTCGATCTTTTCGGCATTGGCGGCGTGCGACAAATAGTCGAAGGCGTCGGGATAGGCGGTCGGGCAAATGAAATGGCCGCTCAACAAGCTTTCGGCGACTTGCTTAAACATGGGTGTCCTCCTGTTGCGCGTTCAACAGCTGTTCCAGCTTGCTTGGCGGCAGCTCGACTTCGTGCAGCCTTTGCCGGTCGATCAAATAGCGGCGCTTGAACAAGCCCAGTACGTGGCGGTCGGCGGTTGGGGTGGCCGACAGGATTTGGATGTTTTGCTTGGCCAACAGATTCATCATCGCCTCGATGTTTTCCGGGGCCAGATCGCCCAGTTCGTCGACCGGCCAGCAGACGACGGTCGGATTTTGCTTGCGCAGCATGGCCGTGACGCCGGTGAAGAAGGTAATCAAGGCCAGATAGGACAAGCCGGTGGAGCTGACGTCCTTCAATTCCCGGGAATTGCGCGCGTGCTTGAGCTGGCCGTTTTCGAAGATGCTGAATTCGATGTCGAACAAAGCCAAATGCTTGATCTTGACGCCGGTGCTCGGCAGCAGCGCGGTCAATTCGTCCATGGCTTGCACCAAGCCTTCCGGAATCTCGTTTGAACCGCTCAATTCGGCATTGTCGCGGTACTGGCCGTAATGGTCGCCGAATTTTTTCAAGGCCTGCCAGTATTCCAAATCGCTCATCTTCGAGCGGATATTGACGGTGATTTCGCCTAATGCCTCGAAATAGCGCTCCTCGCTGACGTATTTGGACAGCTCGCTGCCGGTGTGTTTGATCGCTCGCTCGAAATTATGCAGATGCAGATAAAAATTGTTGACGCTGTTCGCATGAGTGTCGATCTGCTGGGCCGTGGCCTGTTTGACGTGGCCGACCATTTGCAATACGTCGATCAAGGGCTGTTCGATTTCCAGCGCTTCGGCCTGAAAAAACTCGCTGCGGGCCGCCGCGGCATTCAGCGCTTGCGACCAGGCTTCGGCTAATTGGCTGTGCAGGTGTTTGTTGAACAGTTGCACCAAACTTTGCTTTCCGGTATGAATATCGCGCTCTTGGCGCTTGCGTTCATCGAGACCGCCTTGGGTCAGATGCGGCAGCGTGCCGGCCGCGTATTCCGGTAAGTCCTCGGCGCGGACCGGCGGTGACCGGCGCAATTGTTCCAAGCATTGATCCAGTTGTAGAAAAAGGTTGTTATTTTTCTGCTGTTCATCTTCCAGCGCGGAGATTTGTTGATTCAGCTCGGCCCTTTGCCGTTGGTAATCTTTTTTGAGTTTGTCGATTTCATCTTTCAATTGTTGGTTCAGACGCCGGCAATCGTCGCGTTGCCGGCATAGTTCCGGATGCTGTCGCCAGCGTTTTTGCAGCCAGTCGCCATATTCTTCGGCCTTGCGCTGAAAACTACGGGCTTCCTTTTCCAGGCGCTCGGCTTCCTCGAGTCTGGCCGCCAACGTTAGAACGGTCTGTTCGTCGGCGCCGCTGTCTATTAGCTCGCTCTTCAATTGCTGTTGGATCCGGCTTTGTTCTTTTTTGAAATGGTCATGATCGGCTTGGATTTGCTCCTCTATCGTCGTCAACAGGTTTGCCAAATCCGATTCGAGGATGCCTTTTCGTTCCAGTTGTTCGTCTTGTAAGGCTTTTAGAGCCTCTCGATGTTGGGTCTCGATATCGGCCAGACTTTGGTCGCAGGCTTTGATGTCGTTGGATAAGCGAGCGATTTCCTGTTCCAACTGGCTTTTGGCTTTAGCAATTTCGGCTTCGATCCGGTCTGCCAGTGCGTCGGCTTCCTTGCTCAGGTTTTCTTCCTGCTTTTCGGACTGTTGCACGCCTTGCCGGGCTTCATCATATGCCGACTTGGCCTGATCGCGCAGTTTGTCGGCGGCCTGCAAGGCCGCTACCAGTTCTTCGCATTCTTTGCCGAGTTTGCCGACCTCTCCGAACAGTTTGGTTTCTTCCTGTTCCAGCTTGGCCTTGTCGGCGGTCAAGTAACTGCGGTCGGCCAACGCGTCCAAGTCGATGCTGAGGCCGTAAAATTCTCCGGCTTGGCCAGTCCATTGCGGAGCCAGGTCGCTACGATCCAATAATTCCGGAGCGATGACCCGGCCTATCGATTGCTGCCAGCCGTCGGCTTCTTGTTCCAGATAATATTGCAGCGAACTCGGCTCGGGCCGCAGGCGTCTTTGGCAATCGGCGTGGCGTTCCTTAGCCCGCTTGGTGTCGGCTTTCTTATCTTTGAGCGCTTGTTCGATTTCATGGTAATGGTTCAGCCGGATTTGGTAGTCGCTTTGCGCTTCGGCTTGGGCCTGATAAGCCTGTTTGGACGCTTTGCGCGCGGCGTCCAGAGCCTGCCGGTTTATGAGTTGCTGTTCGACCAACGCGGCGGGGATGGGCGGATTTTTCAGCTGGTTTTGCTTGATTCGGAATTCCGTCGAAAATTGCGCGCGCTGGTCTTGAACGGGTTGCAAGCGCTGTTCTTTAGTCTGTTGCAACTGATCCTTGCGCTGCCGGAACTCGGCGTCCGCTTCCCGTAGGTCTTTGCTTTGCTGCAGTTCGGCATTGGTAGCTTGCTGCCGGTAGAGCTGGGCTTGGGTTTCGTGCCGGTGTTGGAGTTCGGTTAATTGTTTTTCGTAGAAGCGCTGGATTTCCCGGGTCTTGTGCTCCAGCGCATCCAGTTCGGCCTGAATGTCGCGCTGTTGTTTGGCGTATTGTTCCGCCTTGGCCGCCTTGACCGCAAAGCTTTCGGCGCCTTGTTCTTCGTAGGCCAATTTTTGCGCTTCCAGCTGTTCGATTTGGTAGTTCAGTTCTTTCAAGCGGCTGCCCGCCTCGATTAAGGAGTCTTCCTTGGGCTCCAGCTGTTGTTTATGGTTTTGCTGCAATGCATCGCGCTGCTCGCTTAGCTGCGTCAGCTTGCTTGCCAGGGTTTCACCTTCTTGCTCGGCGGTTTTGTGTTTGTCCCGAGCCAAAAAGTGCAAATGGGACAGGGATTTCAGGGTTTGTTTCAGTTCGGCTATGGTCTGCAGCAAGCGGTCGAAGTCGGCGCGTTTGGCTTCGATTTCCTTAGCCGCGTTCAAATCGGCCAACCAGGCGGCTATGTGCTGTTTGTTCAGCTGAAAGGGCAGTTGTTCGTCTTCGTTCTGCAAAAAGCTCTGGCTTAATTTGCCGCGCGAGATGTCGATCAGCATTTGCTTGATGACGTCGAAATCGCCTATTTTCTCGATCACGGAGCCTATGACTTTTTCGATGTGGTTGATCGGCGTTGCGGCCATCGCGAAGCGGGTTTGCATGGCTCGCAGGTCTTTCTTGCCGCCCGACAACTGATGGCATTGAATCACGCTGCAATAGTCGTCCACTGCCAGGAAACGGGAGACTTCCGCGGTCGACCGGTACAGGCGTTCTATGCCGAGCGCGTCGCGCGGAAAGCCGGTTTCTGCGATGTAACAGTCCTGGCTATAAGGCGCGTCGACGAATTTGTATCTGGCGGCGCGGCCGTCGCTTTGTACCATCACGTGGCAGACTTGACCATGAGGGCGTTGGTACTCATACACCAGATAACTGCTGGCGCGCGGCAGGTAATACTCCAGAAAGCCTTTTTTGCTGCCGCTGCCGCCGACGATGTTGCTGGGCCGCTCGCCCCAGAACAATTGCATCAGGCGCAAAAAGGTGGTTTTACCGGCGCCGTTGGTACCGCTGAGATTGGTGTGGCCGTCCAGTTTCAATAAAACGGCTTTGCCGGGCCAAAAACTGTCGATTAGGAAGATCTGTTTCAGTTGGTAACAATTTGTCATTTATTCCTTTGATTTCCAACCCAATAGTAACGGGCCATCCTGAATGTCCGGAGCACTTTAACTTTTTATGAAGAAGGTGCGGTTAATAAAAGAACTATAATATTTTTTACAAAAAATGAAATTTAGCCGTTATTGTGATCGCAAGGACTGCACTTTGCCGCTAAGGAATTTCGCGCCGCCGCAAACTGAACCGATCGCGCCGTGTTACCAGGGCCGCGGATAGAAGCGGAGACAACGCCAGCTCGTTGACCCGCCAATCCGACGCCGCTCCGAATTCCGCAGGAATAGAAATCAATTGCCCGTCCGGCGGCAGCTCGAACTCGCACAAGTCCATGCCTAATGCGATGCCGCGGCCGACCGCTTTGACAAAGGCCTCTTTTTTGGTCCATAAGCGATAAAAGCCGGTTAATCGTTGCTCGTCCGATAAGAGCCGCCATTGATTAAACTCTCGCTCGGAAAACACGCGCCTGGCCAATGCGTCGAGGCTTTTGCGCGGGCTAATCGCCTCGATATCGACACCGATATCCGGAAAATTGGCTACTGCGATCACTAAATGATCGGCCGTATGCGATAAGTTGAAATGCAAAGAGCCGCAACTCAAGCCTGGTTTGCCGTACTCTCCGATATCGAAGCGTAAACCGGCGGACTCCATGCCGTCCATATAGCCGGCCAATGTTTGTCGTAACAGGCCGCGTATCAAAATGTAACGATCACGCTTGACCGGAAACTTGAAGGATTCGGCCTTTTGTCTTTCGTCGCTATCCAAGACAGCCAACAACTCCGGCATCCGATCGGGCGCCAATGCCAACCGCGCGCTCCAGATATCGACAAATTTTAACGGAATCGCTTGCTCCGGTCTCGACGGCACCATTTCCAATCCCCTTATAAAACCGGGGTAAAACGCTTGTTTTCCTTGACGAAAGCCGCCAAAGACAGTAGTTTAACTTCCCTTTTTTTAAAAAAAGCATTTTCAGGTTTGATTAGCATTTTGAGGACATAAAATTGGAACTCAGCGGCGGACAAATTCTTGTCCAGTGTCTTAAAGACGAAGGTGTCGAATATATTTTTGGTTATCCTGGCGGTGCGGTACTGCATATCTATGATGCCATTTTTCATCAAGACGACGTAAAACATATTCTGGTCCGGCACGAACAAGGCGCTACTCACGCTGCCGACGGGTATGCGCGCGCCACAGGCAAGCCAGGTGTGGTGCTTGTCACCTCCGGCCCCGGCGCTACCAACGCGGTAACGGGCATCGCCACGGCCTACATGGACTCGATTCCTATGGTGATCATTTCCGGCCAGGTGCCCTCTCCGGTCATAGGCAGCGACGCCTTTCAGGAAGTCGACATGGTCGGCATCACGCGCCCTTGCGTCAAACATAATTTCCTGGTCAAGAATGTTAACGACATCGCGGAGACTGTCAAAAAAGCCTTTTATCTGGCGACCACCGGCCGTCCCGGCCCGGTCGTAGTCGATATTCCCAAGGACATTACCGACCCGAATATCAAGGTACCGTACAAGTATCCGAAAAAGATCAGTATGCGTTCTTACAATCCTGTCGTCACCGGACACAAAGGCCAAATCAAACGTGCGGTTGAAGTGCTGTTGTCCGCGCAACGCCCGATCATATACTCCGGCGGCGGCGTGATTTTGGGCGAAGGCCATAAGGAATTGACCGAGCTGACCCAAATGTTGGGCTACCCGATCACCAATACCTTGATGGGCTTGGGCGCTTATCCTGCGACCGACAAACAATTCTTGGGCATGCTGGGCATGCACGGCACCTACGAAGCCAACATGGCGATGCACGAAAGCGACGTCATCCTCGCCGTCGGCGCCCGTTTCGACGACCGCGTCACCGGTAAGCTGGCCGAATTTTGCCCGTATGCCAAGATCATTCATATCGACGTCGATCCATCGTCGATTTCCAAAACCGTGCGCGTCGACATTCCTATCGTCGGCGAAGTCAAACCGGTGCTGGAACAAATGATAGAGTTGGTCAAAGACAGCAAAATCAAGCCGGCGAAACAGGCTTTGGAGTCCTGGTGGCAATTGATCGACAGTTGGCGAGCGATCAACTGTCTGGAATACGACCGGGGCAGCTTGTTCATTAAGCCGCAGTTCGTGATCGAACAATTGTACGAAGTGACCAAAGGCGATGCCTACATCACGTCGGACGTGGGACAGCACCAAATGTACGCGGCCCAATATTACAAATTCGACAAGCCGAGACGTTGGATCAATTCCGGCGGTTTAGGCACGATGGGCTTCGGATTGCCGGCGGCGATCGGCGTAAAACTGGCGCACCCGCATGCCGAAGTCGCCTGCGTAACCGGCGAGGCCAGCATACAAATGTGCATACAGGAACTGTCGACCGCTTTGCAATACAACACGCCGATCAAGATCATCAATCTGAACAACCGCTATATGGGCATGGTGCGGCAATGGCAGGAGTTTTCCTATCAAAGCCGTTATTCGCAGTCTTACATGGATACCATTCCGGAATTCGTTAAGTTAGCCGAAGCATACGGCCATGTCGGCATCCGTGTCGAAAAACCGGCCGACGTGCGAGAGGCCTTAAAAGAAGCTTTCGCGATGAAAGACCGGACGGTTTTCCTGGATTTCATCACCGACCGTACCGAAAACGTTTATCCGATGATCGAAGCCGGTAAAGCGCATCACGACATGAAACTGCGCGTTGCGCCAGGCACGCCGCTGGACAGGGAGTTATCGTAAATGAGACATATCATCTCGATCTTGATTGAAAACGAATCCGGCGCGTTGTCACGGGTTTCAGGCCTGTTCTCCGCGCGAGGGTATAATATCGAGTCGTTGACTGTTGCTCCTACCGAGGATCCCAGCCTGTCGCGCATGACCCTGGTCACTCGCGGTAACGACGACATTATCGAGCAAATCACCAAGCAACTGAACAAACTCGTCGATGTCGTCAAACTGATCGACCTGGCCGATGCACCGCATATCGAGCGCGAGCTGATGCTGGTAAAAATCAAGACCCCGGCGGACTCTCGGGAAGAGGTCAAACGCATGGTCGATATCTTTCGAGGCCAAATTATCGACGCCACGCCCACGAGTTATGTCGTCGAAATGACCGGCCAATCCAGCAAGCTGGATGCGTTCGTACAGGGTTTCGATCAAGAATGGATCATTGAGGTGGTGCGTTCCGGCCCAACCGGAATTTCCCGCGGCGAAAACGGCTTACATCTTTAATTAACACCATCATAACAAGAGAAAATCTATGCAAGTTTATTACGACAAAGACGCCGACCTGTCGGTCATCCAAAGCAAAAAAGTAGCCATCATCGGCTACGGCTCGCAAGGCCATGCTCACGCCAACAACCTGAAAGATTCCGGTGTTGACGTCGTGGTCGGTTTACGTGCCAGTTCCGCGTCCGTCGCCAAAGCCCAAAACAGCGGCTTGACTGTCAAAGACGTACCGGAGGCGGTTGCCGGTGCCGACGTGGTCATGATCCTGACCCCGGACGAATTCCAATCCAAACTCTACAAAGAAGAAATCGAGCCGAATATCAAACAAGGTGCGGCTTTGGCCTTCGCCCACGGCTTTTCCATCCTGTACAACCAAGTCGTGCCGCGCGCCGACCTGGACGTCATCATGATCGCGCCTAAAGCGCCGGGCCACACCGTGCGCTCCGAATTCGTCAAAGGCGGCGGCATACCCGACTTGATCGCGATTCACCAAGACGCCTCCGGATTGGCCAAAGCCATTTGTCTGTCTTATGCGTCCGCCATCGGCGGCGGCCGCTCCGGCATCATCGAAACCACCTTCCGCGACGAAACCGAAACCGATTTGTTCGGCGAACAAGCGGTATTGTGCGGCGGCGCGGTGGAACTGGTCAAAGCCGGTTTCGAAACCCTGACCGAAGCGGGCTATCCGCCTGAAATGGCCTACTTCGAGTGCCTGCACGAACTGAAGCTGATCGTGGACTTGATGTACGAAGGCGGCATCGCCAACATGAACTACTCGATCTCCAACAACGCGGAATACGGCGAATACGTCACCGGCCCGAAAGTCATCAACGAAGAAAGCCGCTGGGCGATGAAACAAGCCCTGGAAGACATTCAACAAGGCAAATACGCCAAGCAATTCATCCTGGAAGGCCAAACCGGCTATCCCGAAATGACTGCGCGCCGCCGCCTGAACGCCGAGCATCCGATCGAAACCGTAGGTGCGAAATTGCGCGCGATGATGCCTTGGATCAAAGCCAACCAAATCGTCGATAAAAGCAAAAACTAATCGGCCGAATACGCTAAAAGGCCCGTCCGAGGACGGGCTTTTTTTTGCCTAATCAATGGCCGTCCTTCCTTTTACCAAGCCTCGCCGCCTTGTTGGATGGCGGCGGCCAACATTAGGAACATCGAAACCGGCCGGACTTTTTACGGCGCTCAAGACCCGCCCGATTAAGCCCTTCGGCCTTGTTGTAATCGCAAGCAGCAAGCTCAAGCGGTCATCGCAATGTCATACAAACAGGATAGCGAGGCCGAAGCCGTCCATGTAAAATGCAAACCAATCCTATAATTCAAGCCAATATCATGAGCGCAAATCTGAAACCCAAACGCCATCGCGGCATTTATCTGCTACCGAATTTGTTTACTACCGGCGCTATGTTTGCCGGATTTTATGCCATCACTTCCGCTATCAACGGTCGCTTCGAAAGCGCCGCCATCTCAATGTTTATCGCTATGGTGCTCGACGGTTTGGACGGGCGCGTCGCCCGCCTGACCAACACCCAAAGCGCCTTCGGCGTGGAATACGATAGCCTGTCGGACATGGTATCGTTCGGAGCCGCCCCCGCCATCGTCATGTATTTGTGGACGCTATCCAGCTTGGGCCAGGTCGGCTTGTTTGCCGCCTTCGTTCACATGGCCGGCGGCGCATTGAGACTGGCGCGTTTCAACACACAAGTGGAGGTGGCCGACAAACGCTATTTTCAAGGGCTACCCAGCCCCGCCGCCGCCGCAATTCTGGCCGGCGGCTTATGGTTTTGCGTCGAGAACGGTTATGATGTCGAAAACTTCAAATACCTGGTCATGCTAATGACAATCACGACCGGATTACTAATGGTAAGCAACTTTCGCTATTCCAGCTTCAAGGAAATCGACTTTAAAAACCGAGTACCCTTTATCGTTGCCATTTTGGCGATGCTCATCATCAGCTTCGTCATGGCTCAGCCTCAGCGCATGCTTTTCCTGATATCCGTAGGTTACGCGGCATCAGGCCCGATTATTACCTTAGTGATGCGTAAGAGGCGTTTGCAAAGCCGCAAATCATGAGATGCGGCGATGCAAGACGGCAAGTTACTGATACGGGCGTTTGACCGGCTGTGGAAAAAGTACCGAAAACGCTTAGCCGACTGTAAACACGAAGCCGGCGAGGAAAGCGTACACAAGTTACGTATTAGTACCCGGCGCTTATTGTCGTCAATCGAATTACTTCAAGCCCTGAGTCCTCGGCGCGAATTACGCAGACTCCGCAAGGCGTTAAAAGGCCAACTCGACAGCTTCGACGACTTGCGCGACACCCAGGTCATGTTGCAGGAAATCGCTTCTAAAGCGGATTCCTTGCCGCCAATTCTCCGATTCCTGACTCACTTACAAACAACGGAACAGCACTTATTGGCTCAAACGCCCGCCATTATCGAGAATATCGAGTCTGAAAACCTGCCGCATCTGATCGAAAAAACGCGCCATCATCTACTCAAAAAATTCGACAAGGCCCATCTGAAATCGCAGGTTTTAACGATCATCGACGATACCTACCGTATCGCAATCGAGCGCTATCAGCTGATCGACATTTCCCAACCGGCAACCATCCACCGCACCCGTATCGGCGTGAAGAGATTCCGTTATATGCTTGAATCAGGCCGGCCACTGCTGCCTTCATTGCCGCCTGATCACCTGAAACGTCTGCACGCGTATTTGACCGGCATGGGCGAAATTCAAGATTCAAGCGTCTTAATACTGAGTCTAAAACATTTTTTCGGCGATGAAGTTCCTTTATCCGTACAATCTTACTATCAGCACCGGCATAGCGTTATACTCAGTGCCTATATGGCAAAACGGGAGGGACTCTTGCAATTTTGGCGTCCCGATGCCGACCGGCCATTTCCCTGGAAATCATAAACTTTAAACCATAGCCTACCATTCGCACGGCGTTGTCCAAACCGGCACGATAGCTATTCAAACGAGACCGAAAATGCAATTCGACTGGACGACGTTTTTCTTGGAAATTATTAATTTTCTAGTCTTGTTGTGGATACTACAGCGTTTTATCTATCGTCCGATACTCGATAGCCTCGATGCTCGCCAGCAGCGAATAAAAGATGAATCCGCGCATGCCGAAGGTTTACGCCATGAGGCGGAATTGTTGCGCCGTCAATATGAAGCGCGCCTAAGCGATTGGGATCGTGAGTGCGAACTCAATCGTCACCAGTTGGAACAAGAGTTGGCGAAACTGCGTACCGCAGGTCTGGAAAACTTAAAAAAAACGCTGGCGGACGAAGAAGCCAAAGCCCGCATTCGTAACGAAGCCGCCGTATCGGCGCATGAGGCCGCCTTGCGACGCGAGGCTACGGGCGCAGCTTACCGTCAGGTATCGGCGATGTTGCAGCGCCTCGCGTCGGCGGAATTGACCCATCGCATCGTCGGTATTTTTCTAGACGACTTAGGCGATTTGCCCGAAACCGATCAACAGGCGCTGCGTAAGGCGGCGGCCACGTTGATTTCTGCATCCGCCGTCGAGATCGTTAGCGCCCATCCGTTAGCCGATATCGACCGGAATACTTTAGTCCAAGCATTGTCGGCCGCGGCTGGGCAAGCACTGAATTTTACGTTTAGCGAGGACCCGCGTCTGATTGCCGGCATCCGCGCCATCGTCGGCGAATGCCAATTACACGCCAACCTGGCCGACGAATTGGCATTTTTCAGGCGCGATGCGCTGCATGGCTAAATCGCCGCCTCCCTATCGTTTCGGTTTACGTCTGTCGGAACGCGGCTGTGTGGCCGGCATCGGGGACGGTATCGCCTGGATTCGCGGTTTGCCGTCGGCCGGCTTGGACGAATTGATCGGTTTCGCCGACGGCAGCACGGGTTTGGTTTTTCAGTTGGGAAAAGAAGTACTCGGCGCGATATTGTTATCGCAAAGCCGCGGCGTGACTGCCGGCATGGCGGTACAACATTTGGGCCGCAAACTGGAAATCGGCGTCGGCGATGCCTTGTTAGGCCGGGTGGTGGATCCGCTCGGCAATCCGCTCGACGGCTTGCCTGATCTGGAATTAAGGCATTTTCATCCGCTGGAAGCCCCGGCTCCCCCTATCATCGAGCGCGATTTTGTCAAACATCCCCTTTACACCGGTTGTAAAATCGTCGATGCACTCATTCCGGTCGGCAAAGGTCAGCGCCAACTCATCATCGGGGACGACGGCATCGGTAAAAGTTCGCTGGCGTTGGATGCCGTGGTTAACCAGCGCAAGCGTAACGTGTTGTGTGTAATCGTTTTGATTGGCCAACCCCGCTCATCGGTCGCCGGCACCATAGAGGCGTTAAAGCGGACGGGCGCACTCGAATATACCGTGGTGGTCGTCGCCGAGGCCAATGCCCTACCCGGCTTTCGTTACTTGGCGCCTTTTGCCGGCTGCGCAATTGCCGAACACTGGATGCGCATGGGCCGAGACACGTTGGTGGTTTACGACGATTTGACCCGGCACGCCCAATCCTATCGCGAACTGTCCTTGCTGTTACAACGTCCGCCCGGGCGCGAAGCGTATCCGGGTGATATTTTTTATCTTCATTCCCGCTTGTTAGAGCGATCGACGGTGCTCAGTTTACGCTACGGCGGCGGCAGCATGACCGCGCTCCCCATCATAGAAACCCGTCAAGGCGAGCTATCGGCGTATATTCCGACCAATCTGATTTCCATCACCGACGGCCAAATATACTTCGATAGCAAGCTATTCGCGGCCGGCACGCTTCCGGCGATCGATATCGGCCGCTCCGTATCTCGCATCGGCGGTAAAGCCCAACATTCGGCGATAAAGAAGGCATCCGCCCACATCCGCCTGGATTATCTACAGTTTTTAGATCTCGAACTGTTCGCCCGCTTTGGTACTCGATTGGAAACCGGTGTCGAAGAAAAATTACGGCGCGGACGCTTGTTAAGGGAAATTCTTAAACAGGACCGCCTGCAACCCTTACCCGAACAAGCCCATCTAGCCTGGCTATTGGCTTATGGAGAGGGCTTGCTTGATGCGGTTAGTCCGGAACAGGCGGCCGAGCTAATATCAAAGTTGCAGGCGGATCTACCGGATCACTTGACGCTGGACACACCCAAGCAACACTGGCTGGATGCGCTGCGCAAACTATTGCGAACACCGTCATGAGTCAGCGCCGGGAAATCGAAGCTCAATTGATCTTATACGACGAGTTGTCGGGTATTCTTGGAGCGATGCGCAGTTTTGCACTAGCCGAACTGCGCCGTGTCGGTAAACGAGAAGTCGCGCAACAACGGGTGGTAGCATCGCTAAAAACCGCCCTGGATGATTTCGGGAGCGCCGTATCGGCATTTAATTCGACTCCCGTATCGCAATCCGACGAAATTTGGTTATTATTCGGTTCTGTTCGCGGCTTTTGCGGCGGTTTTAACGAAGACATAGTCCGCTTTTGGAAATCCGGAATTGATCCGCGCGCGCCCTTAATTATTGTTGGCGAACGCCTGCACGACATGATCCGGAGCGACGTTCCGATTCAACGGCTTAGTGGCGCCGACGGTGCTTTGAACGCGCCGAATGTCATCGACGATATTTTGAACGCAGTCACCTCGATTCGCGCTAACGGCAATGGCTGTTTCGGCCTTAATGCCTGCGTACGCGATGAACATGGCGTCCGCAGCCAACGTCTATGGCCGCCCCCTTCGGCATCCGGGCCGGACGGCGGCTATCCCCCGCTCACATACGCGCCGGCCGATGAAGTGGCTGCAGGCATTGCGGAACATTTTCTGTTTCACAGCCTGTTGGAGTTGCTGTTTCGCTCCATCAAAGTTGAAAATCACATGCGACTCATGCAAATGGAAAACGCCTTGCGCCATATCGAACGCGGTAGCGATGAGCTGCATCGGCAGCGTAACCGATTGCGGCAAGAAGAGATAGTCGAGGAAATCGAATTGATGATCGGCAGCCGGCACAGCCGATAGGCGATGGGCGCGCCATGCAAACAGCGCTTATTCCGCTCGCCGCCAGCCTGAGTCTGCTTGCTCAAGATGTCATGTTAAACTGGCGCGACGACGGTTGAACGATTGCAGCCAGCCGGTTCATTTTTGTTTGATTAGGTGATGTCATGATCGATTCGCATTGCAACGATACCTTCGAGCGCTTTAGACTGACTTCGCTCGACCAATTGCTTGCCGAACACCAAACAGCCGACCCGCGGGAGAAAGCGCTAGCGTTGTTTCATCGGTGCGCCGAAACGGTACCGGCCTACCGGCAATTTCTAGCACGCCATAACGTCAACCCCAAGGACGTCGGCAGTTATCGGGAATTCCGGACCTTGCCGCTAATGGATAAGACGAATTACATGCAAGCCTATCCTTTACCCGAACGTTGTTTCGGCGGCAGCCTACGGGGTGCGGACCGGGTGGCCGTTTCATCCGGATCAACCGGCCGCCCCACGTTCTGGCCGAGGTCGGCGGCGTACGAATTAGATGTGGCGGTCCGGTTCGAGCAAGTATTTGCCGACAGTTTTTCCGCCGATCGACGCTCCACTCTTGCGATAGTTTGCTTTGCATTGGGTAACTGGGTCGGCGGCTTGTTCACCACTTCCTGCTGTTGGCATTTAGCCGGTAAAGGCTATCCGATTATGGTAGCGACGCCGGGCAATAACAAAGCCGAAATATTCCGTGTCGTGCAGGAATTAGCGCCGCATTTCGAACAAACGGTGCTCTTGGGTTACCCGCCTTTTGTTAAAGACGTCGTCGATGCCGGAGCGGCGGAAGGCTTATCGTGGGCCGATTACCGTACCAGGCTGGTTTTTGCCGGAGAAGTGTTCAGCGAAGAATGGCGCGAGTCGCTTGGACGGCGTATCGGTTCGTCTTCACCCTGTTTTGATTCGGCTTCCCTATACGGCACGGCCGACGGCGGAGTGCTTGCCAACGAAACACCGCTCACCATCGCAATCCGCCGCTGGCTGGCCGACCACCCTCACGCCGGCCGACAATTGTTCGGGGAATCTCGTTTACCAACCTTGGCGCAATACGACCCCTGCAGCCGCTTCTTCGAAATGCACGACAATACCTTGGTGGTATCCGGCGAAAATTGCGTGCCGCTCATTCGTTACCATATAGCCGACAAAGGCGGCTTAATCGACTACCTCGAAATGTGGCGGTTTTTAAATGGCTACGGGATAAATTCGCTAACCGATTTAGGGTTGCCGGCAGGGTTTCAACCCCGTACCTTACCGTTCGTATTCGTGTTTGGACGCGCGGATTTCACGGTATCGTATTACGGGGCCAACATCTATCCGGAGAATGTCGCGGTAGGCTTGGAGCAACCCGAAATCATAAACTGGGTCAGCGGCAAATTCGTGCTGGAGACGCAAGAAAATCCCCACGGAAACAATATGCTACATGTTGCGGTTGAATTGTTACCGGGAGTACAAGCGACTCGGGAAATGGCCTTAACCATTGCCGTGTCGATCAGAACGCAGTTGTTACGATTGAACAGCGAATTCGCCAATTACACGCCGGAGGAACATCAGTTGCCGCTGGTTTCCTTGCACGCCTTCGGCGAACCGAACTATTTTCCGGCCGGTATCAAGCACCGCTACACTCGGCGCTGACAATTTTCTTAGAACAAGTAAGAGCAAAGGTTTTAACTTACCGAACCGCTATGAATCGATATTAATTTTTCTGCAAGACCCGTTCATGAGATAAACTTAAACGTTTTCCAAGCACATCGCTTGCTAATGCAATCCACTTCCTAATTTTTCATGGCTTGATTTGAGGAATAACATGATTATCAAACCCCGTGTGCGCGGCTTTATGTGCGTCACTACCCACCCGGTTGGCTGCGAAGCCAATGTCAGACAACAGATTGAGTATGTCAAAGGCTTTGAGGCCATCGCCAACGGCCCCAAAAATGTCTTGATCTTGGGCGCCTCCACCGGCTATGGCCTGGCGTCGCGTATCGTCGCCGCTTTCGGCGCCGGCGCAAAAACGCTGGGCGTATTCTTCGAACGGGAAGGTTCGGACGGTAAACCGGGTACGGCAGGCTGGTACAATTCCGCCGCCTTTCATAAATTTGCCGAAGCGGAAGGCCTATATGCCAAAAGCATCAACGGCGATGCCTTTTCCGACGAAATCAAACAGAAAACCATAGAAGCAATCAAGCAGGACTTAGGCAAAGTCGATCTGGTGATCTACAGTCTGGCCGCGCCGCGCCGCATTCACCCAAAGACCGGCGTCACCCACAATTCAACCTTGAAACCCATCGGTAAAGATTTGGAACAAACCGGCATCGATACCGACAAAGAAGTCGTCAAAACCTTTACCTTGCCGGCCGCTACTCAAGAAGAAATCGACAACACCGTGGCCGTGATGGGCGGTGAAGACTGGCAGATGTGGATAGACGCGCTGTCCGAAGCCGGTGTGCTGGCGGACGGGGCCAAAACCACGGCCTTCACCTACCTGGGCGAAAAAATCACCTGGGATATTTACTGGGACGGCACGATAGGCGCCGCGAAAAAAGACCTGGACAAACGCGTCGTCGATATTCGCAATAAATTAGCGGCATTAGGCGGCGACGCCCGCGTTTCGGTATTGAAAGCCGTTGTTACCCAAGCCAGTGCGGCGATCCCGGTTATGCCCTTATACTTGGCTTTGCTTTTCAAGGTCATGAAAAAGCAAGGCACCCACGAAGGTTGCATCGAACAAGTCAACAGCCTATTTCGCGACAGTTTGTACAATGCTAAGCCGATACTCGACGATGAGGGACGTTTGCGTGCCGACCTAAAGGAATTGGCGCCGCAGGTGCAAGATGAAGTCAATGCCTTATGGTCACAAGTCAGCACCGACAACCTGCACGCCTTGACCGATTTCGCCGGATATAAACACGAATTCCTGAAATTGTTCGGTTTTGAAATTGACGGCGTCGATTACGATGCCGATGTCGATCCGGAAGTCCCTATCAAGGATCTGATCTAACTCTGCATCGGGTCCCCTATCCCTACGAGAGGGTACCCGATGCCTCTACTGTGTTTCAGCAATGTCATTTTCAGAAGACAACTGCACCAGTTCATTGGGCTGGCCCCAGTATGCAGCGGACTTTTGAATGTGGCGTGTCAGCAGCCCTATGCACGAACCGCCTTGAGATATTGGAATTGCTCAGAACTCGGCTGCACGACTGTTAAGGGCGTCGTTGCCTGTCAAACGATCCAAACAAGATGGGGCCGACTATCTTTCCAGCCAATTCTCTACGTTGAGGCCACGGATGCGGCTGAATTGTTAACGACTGATTAACCCCATCTACCCCAGTTGCTTCAGTCCGTTAATATAGACGGTATCGACAGCCCAAGGCAGC
>NZ_JBSYXO010000025.1:0-59948 GCF_054172045.1 Methylomonas sp. MgM2
GACGAGGGCGTCGCTTCTACAATGACTTTCAGAGTAATATTGGCTTAACAATTTAAACTTTATTTTTAATTTAGGAAGTTATTATGGCGGCTAAAGTAGCGCTCATTACCGGGATTACTGGGCAAGACGGTTCCTACCTGGCGGAATTCTTATTGGAAAAAGGTTATCGGGTGCACGGCATTAAACGCCGAGCTTCGTTGTTTAATACGCAGCGTGTGGACCATATTTATGAAGACCCGCATGTTAACAATCAGCATTTTACGCTGCATTATGGGGACTTATCGGACTCGACTAATCTGATCCGCATCATGCAGGAATTGCAGCCGGATGAAGTGTATAACTTGGGTGCTCAATCTCATGTGGCGGTTAGCTTCGAATCGCCCGAATACACGGCGGATGTCGATGCCCTGGGAACATTGCGCCTGTTAGAGGCGATTCGTATTTGCGGATTGGAAAAAAAGACCCGGTTTTATCAGGCTTCGACATCGGAGTTATATGGTTTGGTCCAGGAAATTCCGCAAAGGGAAACGACGCCGTTTTATCCGCGCTCGCCGTATGCGGTTGCCAAGCTGTACGCCTACTGGATCGTGGTAAATTACCGCGAAGCTTACGGCATGTATGCCTGCAACGGAATTTTGTTTAATCACGAGTCCCCTAGGCGCGGAGAGACTTTCGTTACCCGGAAAATCACCCGTGGCTTAGCCAATATTGCCCAGGGTTTAGAAAATTGCCTTTACATGGGTAACATGGATGCTCTGCGCGACTGGGGGCATGCGAAGGATTATGTGCGTATGCAATGGATGATGCTGCAGCAAGACCAACCGGAAGATTTTGTCATTGCAACCGGTGTACAGTATTCGGTCAGGCAATTTATATCTTGGTCCGCGGCAGAGTTGGGCATAACGCTGCGTTTCGAAGGAGAGGGCGTCGACGAAATTGGCGTCGTCGATCAGATAAAAGGCGATAAAGCGCCGGCCGTGAAGCCCGGCGACACCTTGGTTAAGATTGATCCGCGTTATTTCCGGCCGACCGAAGTCGAAACTTTATTGGGCGATCCGACTAAAGCTAAGGAAAGATTAGGCTGGGTGCCGCAGATATCGGTACAGGAAATGTGTGCGGAAATGGTAGCCGAAGATTTGAAGGTGGCGCAACGCAATGCCTTTTTGCGCGCCCATGGGCATGATATTTCCCTTTCTGTGGAGAATTGAACATGTCTATCGATAAAGAGGCACGCATTTTTGTCGCCGGCCACCGCGGCATGGTCGGTAGCGCCCTGGTTCGCCGATTGCAGCAAACCGGCTATCGCCGAATCATCACGGCTACGCGGGCTGAACTCGATTTAACCTGTCAGGCAGCCGTGCAGGCATTCTTTAGCGGAAATCAAATCGACCAAGTTTTCTTGGCGGCGGCTAAAGTTGGCGGCATTCATGCGAACAACACTTATCCGGCTGAATTTATTTATGAAAACCTGATGATCGAGTGCAACATTATTCATTCGGCTCATCAATCCGGCATCGATAAGTTATTGTTTTTGGGATCGTCTTGTATTTATCCCAAGCTAGCCGAGCAGCCGATGCGCGAGGAAGCGCTGCTAACCGGCACGCTGGAGCCGACCAACGAGCCTTATGCGATAGCCAAGATAGCCGGTATCAAGCTGTGCGAAAGCTACAATCGCCAGTACGGTAGGGACTATCGTAGCGTGATGCCGACCAATCTGTATGGGCCGGGGGATAATTTTCATCCCGAGAATAGCCACGTCGTACCCGCGCTACTACGCCGTTTTCATGAAGCCGTTCAACGCGGCGATGATGAGGTCGTCATTTGGGGAAGCGGAAAGCCGATGCGAGAGTTTTTGCATGTGGACGATATGGCGGCTGCATGCGTCTATGTCATGGAGATGGACAAAAGCCGATATCAAGCACATACGCAGCCGATGTTGTCGCACATCAACGTCGGTACCGGCGTTGATTGCACAATTCGCGAGTTAGCCGAAACGATCGCCAAAGTGACCGGTTTTAGCGGACGCTTAAGCTTTGACGCGACCAAACCGGATGGAACCCCGCGAAAATTAATGGATGTATCGCGTTTAAAAAATTTAGGCTGGGAAGCGAGCATCGCGCTGGAGGATGGTTTGCGGCACGCTTATAACTGGTTTCTGGAGCATCAGTCGGATTTTAGGGATTAAAGATCAGTTCAGTGGCTTCATATTCCGGAATGGATACAATTTATTCCGAACCGAACGAGCGGAAAGTTCGGTTTTGAATCCCGAAAACAGAGAAGTAGTAATTCATGTTTCCTCTTTAGCTAACCAATGTTTCGCCGCGGGCGGCCGGTAGTTGAAGAAACGCTCCAGCAATAAGTTGGGCTCTGTTTCCACCATCAAGATGTCACGGTGATGCGGTTTGACGAATTGCTCCGCCGTAACGTGGTCCAAAAATGCGATCAGGGCGTCATAATATCTTTCGATGTTCAACAGACCGCAAGGTTTGCCGTGCAGTCCGAGTTGAGCCCAGGTCCAAATTTCAAACAGTTCTTCCAAGGTACCGATGCCGCCTGGGAGGGCAATGAATCCATCGGACAGTTCCGCCATCAGGGTTTTGCGTTCGTGCATGGAATGCGTGATGTGTAATTCGGTTAGCTCGGGATGAGCGACTTCTTTGAGAGCCAGTGCCTTGGGGATGACGCCGACTACCTGGCCGCCGAGCTTTAATACCTGATCCGCGACCGTTCCCATGATGCCGATGCTCGCACCGCCGTAAACCAAGCGAATATTGCGGCGGACCAGCGTTTCGGCCAGATCGGTTGCGGCCGATGCATAGGCTTGGTTTCTTCCAGGGCTCGAACCGCAGTACACGCAAATGCTTTTGATGGATGTCATAGTCAGTTTGTCATTTATATTTTCTCTGCAATTGGCAGAAGGTTCATTTTATATCGTGCGCAGGAATTGTAATGTCAACAAAAACCGGTTTTTCATGTTCCGGGGGTAATACCAATGGTTTCATGCTTGTTAGCTTAAGTGACCTATATTTGCGTTAACCAATAAAACTGGAAGCCGTGTAATACAACGCGTTGTTCAAATTGCGCCGGTTTACCTCCGGTATATAAGTCGATAAATTGTCCATATGGATCGATACCATGACTCCTAAGTGCATAAAGATCAAGGTATTGCGGCTCGGCGTCGAAGTTGGCGACGACCAAGACCCTTTCCGAAGGACGTAGATGATTGAAACGCATAAAACAGAGCAAATGCTCGTTGTCGACATCGAGCAATTCTCGGTTGTTGAAATCGGCGAAGGCCGAGGTCTCCTTACGGATCGCTATCATTTTTTTTAGGGCGTTGAATATGGCGAATTCGACAGCGCCTTGTTTATTGCGTAGTTCCGCACGTTCCCAGTTAATTTTGGGGCGGTGAATCCATCGGTTATCGTCGCTTTTACCTGCATCGTCCTGGTAGCTATAGTCGTTTAGCACGCCGATAGCATCGCCGTTGTATAATAAGGGTATGCCGCCGAAAGATAAGATCAGGCTATGCAGCAGAATAATTCTATTGATCGCAGCAGAAATCAATTCCGGATCACCTTTTTCCAAGCCGGCTTCCAGGCCGACTAAGGATGCCAGAGAGCCGCTAATGCGAGCGTCGCCTGTCGCTTCGTTACGCGAGAATACCATGCCTCTCGCCGGCGAATCATCGTATTGGCCGCTAAAATAGTCGATTAAAAACTGGCGGTGGGCATAAGGCTCATAGCCGGCGGCCCGAACGTCGGCATCGTCGAAACCGAAACCGATATCATCGTGGCAGCGGACGTAGTTTAACCAAGTAGCCCGTTCCAATTTGGTCGGTAGGTTTTTCAGGCCTAGATACAGTAACTTAGCGTTTTTGGTGGCAATGCCGTCCCACAGCAAAGCCATAAAGGTCGCGTTATAGGCAATCTCGCATTCTTTGGCGATGATGGCATCCTCGCCGAAATATTTAATGACCTCCACCGGCGCTACGATAGCCTCCGCAATGAACAACACGCCGGGTGCGGTGACTTGGCAGCAATCCTTCATTAATTGCAGAATCAGATGGGCGTAACGTTCGTTCTGGCAGGTGGTGCCTATTTTCTTCCACAAGAAGGCCACGGCATCGAGCCGTAGTACATCCACGCCTTGATTGGCCCAAAATAGAATGATATCCAGCATTTCGATGAAGACTTCCGGATTGCTGTAATTCAAATCCCATTGGTAATCGTGAAATACCGTCATCACCCATTTTTGCATCGCTTCGTTCCAGGTGAAGTTGCCGGGTGCGGTTTGCGGGAAAATTTGCGGCATGGTTTGCTCGAACATGTCGGGCACTTCCCGGTTATCGAACATAAAGTAATAATCTTGGAAGCGTTTTTCGCCTTTGATCGCCAATTGAGCCCATTCATGCTCGTCCGATGTGTGGTTAAGCACGATATCCAGTACCAATAAAATGTCGCGTTTACGAAATTCTTTGGCGACCTGGCGTAAATCGGCCAAGGAGCCGACTCTATCGTCTATTTGACGAAAGTCGCTAATGGCGTAGCCGCCGTCACTCTTGCCGGTAGGGCACATCAGTATCGGCATGATATGTACCATGTTGATGCCCAGCTCTAGAAAATACGGGGTTTTCTTGACCAGGTCCGCCAGATTTTCCGCAAAGCCGTTGGTGTATAGCGCCATGCCCACCCATTTCTGCGATAGGAACCAGTTGTGGTCGTTTTCCCGTTCGATATCGACTTGTTCCAGCGTGTTGGTGCGGTTGATATAGCCATGCGCCATCGTTTCCACCAAATTGAGCATCTGTGCTTGAAAGTCCTCCCGATGCCCGTACAGCGTATGAAACAGCGAATAGATGGCGTAAAAATTCGCGCCTAAACGGGTATAAAAATGGCGCAAGTCCTGGCGCACGATTTCGGGTTTCAAATCATCCAAGATGGCGTTTAATAAAGAGTGGGATACTTGTTCGTACATTTATTGATCCTAATAGCTAGGTTGGAGTCCTTGTTAAATCCGGAATTTGCCAATTGATTTTTGTGTCGGCAATTGGGGTTAAGCATCGCAGATTCGCTGAAACAACGGGGGCATTTTTACAAGCGGTTTCCTATCGAAATAAGTCCAACCCTACAAGATAAAGCCGATCTTTTCAATGTTCCGTAGCCGATGTTTGCTTTATAAGGAATTGCTGCTTTCGGCTAATAATTAAGCTATTCTGTAGGGTTTAAAACAATCAAATTACCAAAGAATGAGGATAACTAAGTGGACATTGCAACCTTAGTAGGTTTTGTGCTGGGTGTAGCGATTATTGCAGCAGCGATAGTAACGGGTGGTGACTTCATGCTGTTTGTCGATGTGCCGTCGATTTTGATTGTATTCGGCGGTACGTTTGGCGTATCACTGATGCGTTTGCCGTTGGACGATTTTTTACGCTCGTTTGCGGTGGTGGGAAAGGCCTTTATCAATAAAAAGATTAACCCTAACCTTTTAATCGAAGAAGCCGTGACATTATCCGATTTGGCACGTAAAAACGGTTTGCTGGCATTGGAGTCGGCCGAAGTTTCCGATCCGTTCATGAAAAAAGGAATTAGTTTATGCGTCGATGGTTACAACCCGGAATTCGTTAAGAATTTGCTGCAGCAGGATATCGATTTAATGGTTAGCAGGAACGAAGTCGGTCAAAACATGTGGATGGGGGTGGCGAATTTGGCCCCGGCCATGGGAATGATAGGTACTTTGGTGGGCTTGGTTCAGATGTTGGCGAACATGTCCGATCCCTCGGCAATCGGCCCGGCGATGGCCGTGGCGCTGTTGACTACGCTTTATGGGGCGTTGATTGCCAATGTGTTTGCACTGCCTATGATAGATAAACTGGCTAGTGTTCTGAATTATGAAAGGGCCAATAAAGAATTAGTAATGAATTTCATTGCCAATTTACAAGAAGGTACTAACCCCAAAGTACTACGCACCTTGTTAAATACCTATGTGTCCGAGAAAAAACGGCAGGAAGAATAACCATGGCAAAGTGTCCTAAATGTCCGCCACCGGGAGCACCGGGTTGGCTGGCAACCTTCGCAGACTTAATGTCGCTGTTGATGTGCTTTTTTGTCTTGTTGTTGTCCATGGCAAGTATGGACGTGCAGAAATTTAAGCATGTAGCCGATTCGCTGAAAATGGCTTTCGGGGTGCAGCGTTTGATTCCGGTTGATGACATTCCGATGGGAACCAGCGTGATCGAACAGCATTTCACACCGGGGCAAGTCCAGCCGACTCCTCTAGATGAAGTCAGGCAATCCACCCAGCAGGAAAGCGAGAAACTAGCGGAGTCGCCCGACCTGATGGAACGCGCCAAACAAGAAGTGATTGACGAAAAACTGCAGGAAATCAAAGACGAGGCGGACAAGATTAAGGAAAAGCTAAACTCTGAGATAGAACAGGGCTTGGTCACCGTTGAAAGCCACGGTTTTAGAATCGTAATCCGTATCAATGAAAAGGGATCGTTTGCCTCGGCGAGTGCCGTGTTGCAGCCCGGGTTTGAACCCGTCATGGATAAAATTACCGAATCGGTCGCGGAATCCGAAGGTAAAGTCATCGTGTCGGGGCACACGGATGATATTCCGATTAAAACCGTCATGTACCGCTCCAACTGGGAATTATCCGCTTCACGGGCGGTAACGGTCGCCCAGTACATGCTGGAAACACACGAAATCGATCCGAACCGGTTTTTGATCGAGGGGTATGCGGACACGCATCCTTTGATGCCCAACGATTCGCCGCAAAATCGCGCCATCAATCGTCGAGTCGAGATCGTCATCGCGCAAGATGACGCGCTGCTGAAGGATGACGATGGTCATTCGCAATCCAATCAATCCGATGTATCTCGGCCAAAAACAGATAAGTAAGGATCCCAGACATGCTCAACGCAACATCAGAAACAGAAAGACGCCGTTTTTTCCGAATTGAGGATACCATTAGCCTTTTTTACAGGCCAATCGATGATGAAACCGCGAATTTGGGCCTAAAAGCCAAAAATAAATTGCCGAATGAATATTCATTGGCCGCCATATTGGACGTTTTGTCCCAGGAAGCGTTGCGTATCATGCAGCGCCTGGAAAAACAGAATGATGAAATGCTGGAACTCTATAAGGTTCTGGATGCAAAAATCAATGCAGTTGCGCAAACGGCGATGTTCAGGGGCAGCAGTATCCGCGACAGTGCTTGCCAGGACGTTAATTTAAGTGCGTCGGGCGTGGCTTTTCAACAGTCGAATCCGTTGGACATCGGCCAAAATATCGCCATCGAAATGTTTTTGCCGGCGACTATGGCCTTGATCATGGTTTACGGTAAAGTGATCAATTGCGAAACGCTCGATCCCGACGGATATTTGATCAGTGTCGAGTTCACCGATATCAATGACGACGATCAAGAGTTGTTGATCAAGCACGTCGTGCGGAAGCAATGGCAACAGTTGCAGGAAAAGCGTTCTCGCCTAGAGTCTACGCCGCCACAAAAATGAAAAAGTTCGATCGAGATTGTGCGCTTTGTCGAGTGATGCGCAGTTTGGCCTTCACCGGAATCGGGATGGCCTTAGGCGCGGGAGCGGCGCATTTGTTCGGGGCCAGTAAAGAACATATGGTTTATACGGGAATAGCGGTTGCCGCCGTATTGGTTTTCGGCTTGCTGTCCCGGAAACCGTCCGGCCGCTAAAGCTCGGACGCCATCAGAAGTAATCGAGTTTAATTTTTTCCAGCGGCAAGCCTGCCTGCTCGGGCGAAAACCGGCCTAATTCCACGAGAACGTCCGGTGGCAATACGCCAACGATTTTGGTTAAATCCGCTAATTTGATGCCTTGTCTTACCAGATACACCATGTAGGTGTATCGCAGGCAGCCGGCATTGATTTGCATCGGTTCATGTAAGCCGCCATCGATGGCTGCACAACATAGCAAAGCTTCTATTTCGTCTTCCGCGGGCCAATTCATCTGTAAGGATTCGTCAGAAATCAACACCGCGATTCGATGCGTCATGACAACGTTTCGCCGACCCGGTACTAAAACCATCAAGGATTCCTTTTCAAAACTATCCGGCTGCAACATCAATATTTCCGAAAGCGACAATCCGTTCAACAATAAACCGATAATTAACTTGATCGGCGGCTCCGAAGCTTCGTATAAGGCGGTGACTTCCTGCTGGCTTAATGTCCTTCTTACTTCTTCTTTCGGCAGCGCCGTTAATGGGGCATGCTCGATTTGGCTCTGCCGGGGGCTGACATCGAACATGGCTTGCGGCTGATGATGTAAATGAATACCGCCTAACGCTATGGAAGAAGCGGAAGGGAGATTGTCCCGGGTTAAATAGTCGACGATCCATACGGCTAACAATGCCAGTCCCAAACTGATAGTGAAGGCTAATAGCGATTGTTGTAAATAATCGGGGCTAATCGGTTTGTCCGGTAAGGTAGCCCACTCCACCACATCGACTTGCGGGTATTTTTGCCGTTGTTTGACTTCGATATCGGCCAAGCGTTGCTTGGTTTCTTGTTGTAAGGTCTCTAGATTAAGCAACTCTTGTTGTAAAGCTTCATGTTCCGCGAATTGGGTGGTGTATTCCGCGGCTTTTTTCTTGTGCGCTTCCATCTGCTGTTTAATCGCTATCACCGCTTCCCGCGCTGCCGCATAATTGTGTGCGGCTTCTTGTCGGGCATAATTCTTGCCGACAGTCGCTTTTTCGGCAATTTTTGTTTCGACGTCGGCAAGTTGTTCGCGTACTCGGCGCAAATTGGGGTTTAAGTCGATATATTCCTTAGTGTATTGCGCTTCTATGGAGGTCATTTGGTCACGCAATTTTTCCGCCTGTTCCACCAATACCGCCATTGCGCGGGAGTCTTCTTCAGGCACCACGGTTTCGTTGCGGGAGATCGCGTCCAGGATGGCGTCGAACTTCGCTTTGGCTAAAACTTCTTGTTCCAGAGCCTTATTCAACGATGCATTCAAACCTTGCAAGCGGGCATGCGCTTGGTTGTCGGCACTTTCGGTGGACGTTATGTCGTGTTTAAGACGGAATTGATCGATTTCGTTACGTTTATCCATTACCTGCCGGTCAACCCGTTTTAGCTGGTCATGGATTTCGACGACCACTTTTTCGGCGTTGTCCGCGATGAATGCCGCTCTAATTTGCAGGTAACTTTCTATCCAAGCATTGACGGAAAGCTGCAGAACGTTAGGTTCGGGGCCTTGCGCGTTTAAATGCACTAAATTGGTCTCCGGCTCGGTCTCCACCGAAAATAGGCCGCGGAGTTCCTCTACCGTGAAACTTTTCGACAAATCCGAGACTTGCTGCAGGCGTTCCATCGTTTTTTCCAGGATAGTGGACCCTAGCAAAATTTGTTTTTGAATGCTGACATGTTGCACATCGGCAGCCGGACTAACCTGGTCAATATCGGTTGCCGCCATCGTCAACACCGTTGCGGTGCTTTGGTAGATTGGCGGCTGCAAGAAAATATAGATCTGCGACCCGAGCAAACAAGGAATGAAAATCAACAAAAATACCAGCCAACGGCGTAAACTTCGAGACTTAAAAAAACCCGTGTTCTGAAATTCGTCTGCAGCCAAGTGAAGCTCCGGAGATTGATAATTCATTTTCTACCGCCAACCATTAAGGACTAGGTATCTCGAGTCTAGCAGCTGATCAAGCCGTCACGGAGCATCATACTCCATTGAGAATTTCGGTACGTATTGTGTCGCACGGTTTTAGCAACTCCCGGCCGGCTTCTACAGAGGATATAGCGAAGTCTACAATGATAGTTCGTACCTCTGACATTAGAAAGTGAAGCATGTTTGAAAATAAGGTCTAACAGTTTGGTTAGGCGGGGATTTAGGCTCGGAACAGTCTGCGCCGGTTTCGACAGCCATATCGCACTATGCCGGTGCATTAGCGGGGTTTATAGTGCACCGCTTCGGGTCATTCCGATAAATGAACCGGTCAAATCAGCAATTTTGAATCGACCGACCGGGAAGGTACCGTTTATTGTTGCATAATAGGCGCTAAACTTGCTTGAACTCAAATTAACCAAGATGACGGATTTGACGATTCATGAGCAGTCGGGTTTGAAAGCGCGCATCATGGAACGAAGCCTGCTACGATTCCGATCCGGTAAGCGCATTGTCCGGTTTTGGTTGCCGGCCGTCGCCTTCCAATAACAATCGTCGACCTTAAACGACTCTGGCCGTTGCACTTTGAAGCAGTGGCGGAACGATTATAAATAGCACTTACCCGATGTCGAAATTGCTGATTTTTACCGATCTGGATGGTTGTTTACTCGACCATCACGACTATAGCTTAGGGCCGGCCCCTGGATTGCTTCGGAAGTTGGAGCAGTTGAACATTCCGGTTATCCCCGCCACCAGCAAAACCGAAGCAGAACTATTGCATCTGCGGCGGCAGTTGCAAAATACACATCCCTTTATCATCGAAAACGGCGCAGCGGTCTTTACTCCTGAAGGCTACTTTGCGGAAGCGCCTGAAGGAAGCAGTTTAAAAGACGATTTTTGGGTAAAGCAATTCACTCGCCCCCGCCCACATTGGCAATCCTTAATCAGCCGCACCGAGTCAAGCGGCGAAAAATTTCAAACTTTCAAGGATTCTAGCGTCGCCGAAATCGTCGAGCTAACCGGTTTGGAGCACGCTGCGGCAGCCAGGGCTTCCGAGCGCCGGTATGGCGAGCCGGTGGCATGGCATGGCACGCGGCAGGAACAGGCACACTTCATTTCGGAATTGGAACGGCTCGGCGCTAAGGTGCTGCAAGGTGGGCGCTTCTTGCATGTGTCGGGCGCCTGCGATAAAGGCGAGGCCATGGCGTGGTTGGTAAACCAATATAAGAAGGAATGTAGCGTACCGCTGACGACCATCGCTTTAGGCGACAGTCAGAATGATGTCGGCATGCTGGAATCGGCGGATATTGCCGTCGTCATTCCGTCCCCTTCGCATGAGCTGCCGCGGCTGAACAAACGGCAAAGTGTTTATATCGCCTCACGGGAAGGCCCTTACGGTTGGGTCGAGAGCGTATCGGCGATATTGCAAACCTTGAATCTCAAATAAAGCGGGCAATTCTTATGGCTGATTTTTATCAAAACGGTATTATTACAACGCTACATAATTTAACGGAGCGACACTTAGCCGATCTGGAATCGGATTTGATACGCTTTAGCCGGCAGCGCCCAATGGGCTTGTTGCTGCCCTCGCTTTATTCGGAGCTGGAAGGCGAAGCCCTACCCAAAATTATCGCCAATCTCAAGACGGTGCCTTATTTGGCGGAAATCGTCATCGGGCTAGACCGGGCCGATCAGCAGCAATACAAAAGCGCTTTAGCGTTTTTCAACGAATTGCCGCAGCATCACCGGGTGCTGTGGAACGACGGTCCTAGGCTTAAAGCCTTGGATGCGGAATTGAATGCCTTGGATTTGGCGCCGCGCGAGATGGGCAAGGGGCGCAACGTCTGGTATTGCATGGGGTATATCCTGGCGTCCGGCAAAGCGGAATCCATAGCGCTACACGATTGCGACATAGTTACCTATACCAGCGAATTGCTGGCCCGTCTGATTTATCCGGTTGCCAACCCTTTGTTCAATTACGAGTTCTGCAAAGGCTATTACGCCAGAATCAATAACGGCAAATTAAAGGGCCGGGTCAATCGTTTGTTACTCACACCGTTGATACGCGCCTTGAAAAAGGTCATCGGCGAAAGCGATTATCTGGATTATATGGATAGCTACCGTTACGCCTTGGCCGGCGAATTTTCATTCAGGCGAGACGTGCTGAACGATTTGCGCATTCCTAGCGACTGGGGCTTGGAAGTCGGTGTGTTGTCCGAAATGCATCGTAACTACGCGCACAATAGACTGTGCCAGGTGGATATCGCCCGAGTCTACGATCATAAACATCAGGATATTTCCTTGGACGACCAGCAGGGTGGTTTATCGAAAATGTCGATCGACATCTGCAAATCCTTGTTCCGCAAATTAGCCACCCAGGGTGCAACATTTACATCCGAGAAATTTCGCACGATCAAGGCAACCTATTACAGAATTGCTTTGGACTTCGTCGAAACCTATCGCAACGATGCCATCATGAACGGTCTCAGCGTGGATATTCATGAAGAGGAGGTCGCCGTCGAAATGTTCAGTAAAAATATCATGGATGCCGGGCAAATGTTTCTGAGCCAGCCGATGGAAACGCCGTTTATTCCCAGTTGGAATCGGGTGCAAAGCGCCGTTCCGGATATTCTGGAGCGCCTGTATCAAGCCGTTGAAGACGACTATCAAGAATTTTCGAGTTGAGGGTGTGCTTATGACAGCAACAGCTGAACAATTGTCGGTACTAAAACAGAA
Organism: Methylomonas sp. MgM2; assembly: GCF_054172045.1. NCBI lineage: Bacteria > Pseudomonadati > Pseudomonadota > Gammaproteobacteria > Methylococcales > Methylococcaceae > Methylomonas > Methylomonas sp. MgM2. Next base: position 12,386 of record NZ_JBSYXO010000025.1, read on the forward strand.
AGTCGCCAATCATCTGGAAACGATTTACCAGTCGGTACGCCAGCGCTGGGATGTCGGCGATTTTGCCGATGATATCCTGCAAATCATGCGCTTCGAGGAAGAATTCGACGAACCTAAGCCGCAATACAACCCTTGGTCGCAGCGGGATATCGCGCTGATCAGTTATGGCGACAGCCTGATCAATGAGGGCGAAGCGCCGCTGGATACGCTGCACCAGTTTCTGAACAATTATCTTAACGGCACTACCAATATCGTGCATATTTTGCCGTTCTTTCCGTATTGCTCCGACGACGGCTTCGCGGTGATCGATTATTACCAGGTCAATCCGAAGTTGGGCGACTGGCCGCAAATGCAGGCGATTGCGGCGGATTACCGCTTGATGGCCGATCTGGTGATTAACCATTGTTCCACCAGCAGCGATTGGTTTCAGAGTTTTATCAACGGTAAAGGTTACGGTCACGATTATTTCTATACCGCATCGCCTAAGGCCAATTTGTCGGATGTGGTTAGGCCGCGAACGTCGCCGTTATTGAGAGAAACCGAAACCGCTGCAGGCACGCAGTACGTTTGGTGTACGTTCAGCCACGAACAGGCCGATCTGGATTTCAGCAACATGGCGGTGCTGAAAGAGTTCGTCAAAATCATACGCCATTATCTGGATAACGGCATTCGGGTATTTCGGTTGGATGCCGTGGCGTTTTTATGGAAAAAAATAGGCACCAATTGCTTGAACTTGCCGGAAACCCACGAAGTGGTCAGGTTATTGCGCACACTGCTACAGCATAGTTGCCCTGATGCCGTCATTATTTCCGAAACCAATTTGCCTAACCGGGAAAACCTAAGTTATTTCGGCAACGGCAACGAAGCGCACAGTATTTATAATTTTTCGTTGCCGCCGCTATTGCTGAACACCCTGGTCACCGGCGATTGCGGCTATTTAAAGCAATGGCTGATGAGCATGCCGCCGGCGCAAAACGGCACCTGTTATTTCAACTTTATCGCGTCGCACGACGGAATCGGTTTAAGGCCGGCGGAAGGTTTACTCAGCGAAGCGGAAATCGCCACCTTGATCAGCAGCATGCAGCAATTCGGCGGCAAGGTGTCTTGGCGCACCGGCGACAACGGCACCAAGCGGCCTTACGAGATCAATATTGCCTTGTTCGATGCCTTGCAAGGTACGGTCAAAGGCAGAGACGAGTTCGGCATGGATCGTTTTATCTGCGCGCATGCCATCATGCTGGGTTTGGAAGGGATTCCGGCGTTTTACATCCATAGCTTGTTGGCGACCACAAACGATTACGATCGCTGCGAACAAACCGGACAAAATCGTTCGATCAACCGGCATCAGTGGGACTATCAAAGCCTGGTTTCGGAATTGGCCGATCTCGAAAGCCCGCACCATCAAGTTTTTCGGCGTCTCAAGGAATTGATCGATATCCGGCGCAAACAGCCGGCTTTTCATCCGAATGCCACGCAATTTACCTTGCATATATCCGATCAACTGTTTGGATTTTGGCGGCAAAGCATGGATCGCAAGCAGAGTATCTTCTGCGTCTACAATATCTGCGACGAAACCCAATCGTTATTGCTGTCGAGCTTGAACCTGATCGTTACGGACGATTGGCGGGATTTGATTAGTGGACAACAATACGATCCGTCAACGCAGCGAATTGAAGTCGCACCCTATCAAACGGTTTGGATTACGAACTGTTGATTTGTGATCGAATAATGAGAGAAATGCAGCGAAACGGTTCGATGCCGTTTCGCTACTTAGAAGGGATGCTTTAAGCGGCCTGTTTGGCACGTACCAAGTTCAACAAATCCTGACAATCGGCGTCGATGAGCTCCAAGCCGATACGTTCTGCGTAACGTTTTTCCTTTGCGGTCGGATTTTTACGTAAGAACCAGCCTCTGTGCTCGTCCGCCGCGTAGGTAATATCGCTCATGACCATACGTTCTGAATCGCGGCTTAGCGGTAAGCCGATTAGCAGGTATTTTTTGCCTTTTCGGTATTCTTTTAAAAAGTTAGGTATCGCAAATCCCCCCATCAGTTCGGTGATGTAATCGACATAGTCGGCATCGGAAGCGATGTAGTTGGATTCGGGGACCGGTGTGCCCATCGGCTTGAACAAGATTGGCAGACGCGGATCGACTTGATCTTGCTCGATTTCGAAGTATTGTTCGCGGTCGTAGTGGAAGATTTTGAAACGGAAACTGGTGCCGACGATACGCGCCAAGCCGACGATCAGTGTATGTTCTTCGTCGGCATAACTGTCTTGCAGCTGTGTGTCGCGATTGATATCGACGATGTAATGCGGCTTCCACTCGGCTAGCCAGTCGTGTATCGCGGCGCGGCTGTATTGAGTATCTTTGTAGGTTTTATCCAGAAATTGAGTCAAAAACGTGCGTCCGCGTTTGAGCTCCTGATTCATCGCCGCCCGCGGAAATTCGTACATCAGTTTGGGCGCCATCGGCTTGCCGCCGTTCATCGCTAGGATTAGGCTGTCGCTGTCGGCGGGCATGGGCTCGCCGGTTAATTTATTTTTCGCATCAAATAATACACCCGGCCCCAGGTAAGGAACGACTTGGTTGTCGTAGAGGCCGCTAAGTATTTCGGAAAACACGGAATTAGACATGAATAATCTCCAATTGAATAAGGTTTTTCAATGACCACAAGCAATATTCAATCCAATTTAACCTAAACCATGCATGGCCCTAAGCGGCTCGGGCGTATAGCGGATATGCGGCTTCAAACCGAACCGCAAAGCATTGTAGGGTTTATCACAAAAGCGCGCGCGTTGATTAAGGTCGCGTACCGAAAACCTCAAACCTAGTTACCGAATAGAACGATCGCATGCATCAAGCTTTAAACGGCGTTTTTCCCCTTAAACAAACAAAACCACACAATCTCTGTTGCTTAGATCACATGTGCAAAACAAATTGTTGTGTATCCAACCAAGCAAAATTCGAATGGCGTAAATAATTTTATTTATATTTCAATGACTTAAATAATAAAACACAATTGGCACAAGGTTTGCTGATATGGGATTGTCATTAACGACATGGCCCACACAAGAGGAGAAGATCATGGCGAAATTACGTCAATGTGCTATTTACGGTAAAGGCGGAATCGGTAAGTCTACCACAACACAAAACTTGGTTGCTGGTTTGGCTGAGATGGGAAAGAAAGTAATGATCGTCGGCTGCGACCCTAAAGCCGATTCTACCCGTTTGATCCTGCATGCGAAAGCGCAAAACTCTATCATGCAAATGGCGGCTGATGCTGGTAGCGTTGAGGATTTGGAACTGGAAGACGTATTGAAAGTCGGCTACGGCGACATTAAATGCGTTGAATCAGGTGGTCCAGAGCCTGGCGTTGGTTGCGCAGGTCGTGGTGTTATCACAGCCATCAACTTCTTGGAAGAAGAAGGCGCTTACGACGAAGACTTAGACTTCGTATTCTACGATGTATTGGGTGACGTTGTTTGTGGTGGTTTCGCGATGCCTATCCGTGAAAACAAAGCCCAAGAAATTTACATTGTATGCTCAGGCGAAATGATGGCTATGTATGCTGCCAACAACATCGCCAAAGGTATCGTGAAATACGCTAACTCAGGCGGCGTTCGTTTGGCCGGTTTGATCTGCAACAGCCGTAACACCGACCGCGAAGACGAGCTAATCATGTCTTTGGCTGAACGCCTGGGTACTCACATGATTCACTTCGTGCCACGCGACAACGTTGTACAACGTGCTGAAATCCGTCGTATGACTGTGATCGAATACGATCCAAGTGCGAAGCAAGCAAACGAATACCGTGAGCTGGCTCGTAAAATCTTCGAAAACACCAAGCTGGTCATCCCAACTCCAATCACCATGGACGAACTGGAAGACCTGTTGATGGAATTTGGCATCATGGAAGCGGAAGACGAATCTCAAGTCGGCAAAACCGCTGCTGCTGAAGCTTAAATAGCCAACCAGGGTGGGGTTCCAATCGGATTTTCCACCCTTTCAACGGCAGGCAATGCGAATTACCTGCAAATGATTTCCCAACACTGGTTATGTCGGGGGATTGCCCGCGACCACAGGAGGATTACATCATGGCTGCCATGACAAGAGAAGAGACCGAAGCGCTTATTCAGGAAGTGCTGGAAGTCTATCCCGAAAAAGCTAAAAAAGACCGTGCCAAACATTTGGCCGTCAATGATCACGAGTTGGAAAAATCCAACAAATGCATTACATCTAACCGTAAGTCGCTGCCTGGCGTAATGACGATCCGTGGTTGCGCCTATGCCGGTTCTAAAGGTGTGGTATGGGGTCCGATCAAAGATATGATTCATATCTCGCACGGTCCTGTAGGCTGCGGCCAATATTCACGTGCCGGTCGCCGTAACTACTACATCGGTACCACCGGTGTGAATGCTTTCGTTACGATGAACTTTACTTCGGATTTCCAAGAAAAAGACATCGTTTTCGGCGGCGACAAAAAACTGGCCAAATGTATCGACGAAATCGACCAACTGTTCCCGTTGAACAAAGGCATCTCAGTTCAATCCGAGTGCCCGATCGGTCTGATCGGTGACGACATCGAAGCGGTATCCAAAGCGAAATCCAAAGACATCGGCAAGACCGTTGTCCCTGTACGTTGCGAAGGTTTCCGCGGTGTTTCTCAATCTTTGGGTCACCATATCGCTAACGACGCAATCCGTGACTGGGTATTGGATAAACGCGACGGCGACGATAGCTTCCCGACCACTGAATATGATGTAGCCGTCATCGGCGACTACAACATCGGCGGCGATGCTTGGGCTTCCAGAACTTTGTTGGAAGAAATGGGTCTGCGCGTAGTCGCTCAATGGTCAGGCGACGGTACCATCGCCGAGATCGAAAAAACCCCGAAAGTAAAACTGAACCTGATCCACTGCTATCGTTCGATGAACTACATCGCACGTCACATGGAAGAAAAGTACAGTATTCCTTGGATCGAGTACAACTTCTTCGGCCCAACCAAAATCGCCGAAAGCTTGCGCAAAATCGCGGCTCATTTCGACGATAAAATCAAAGAAGGCGCCGAGCGTGTTATCGAACGCTATAAAGCCGAATACGAAGCCGTTATCGCTAAATACCGTCCGCGTTTGGAAGGCAAAAAAGTCATGCTGTACATCGGCGGCTTGCGTCCTCGCCACGTGATCGGAGCGTACGAAGACTTGGGTATGGAAGTAGTGGGTACCGGTTATGAATTCGGTCATAACGACGACTACGACCGTACGATCAAGGAAATCGGCAACGCTACTCTGCTATACGACGACGTGACCGGCTACGAGTTCGAAGAATTCGTCAAAAAAGTCCAACCTGACTTGATCGGCTCCGGCATTAAAGAGAAGTACATTTTCCAAAAAATGGGCATCCCATTCCGTCAAATGCACTCTTGGGATTATTCAGGCCCTTATCACGGCTACGACGGTTTTGCGATCTTCGCCCGCGATATGGATATGACCTTGAACAACCCATGCTGGAAACAAGTTAAGGTGCCCTGGAAAACCGAGGCAGCCGGCGAGCCGGAAAAAGCCGTCGCTTAAAACTGTGTTTAGGTTACGCCCCGGCGTCGCCCGACCCAAGTCGTTAGATCCATCAGTCGGTGTGTATGCACCGACTATATCCAAGCAACGTCAGTCCACAGATTAGTGGCGCGTTAGGAGATTACCATGAGCCAACAAGTCGACAACATCGAACCGAGTTATCCTTTATTCAGAAACGACGAATACAAGGACAATTTAGCAACTAAGCGCGAAGCCTTCGAAGAACGTTTCCCGCAAGACCAAATAGACGAAGTATTCGAATGGACTACCACCGAAGAATACAAAGAACTTAATTTTCAACGCGAAGCGATTACCATTAACCCGGCTAAAGCCTGCCAGCCACTGGGTGCGGTACTGTGCGCCTTGGGTTTTGAAAAAACCTTACCTTACGTACACGGTTCACAAGGTTGTGTTGCTTATTTCCGTACCTATTTTAACCGTCACTTCAAAGAGCCGGTTTCTTGCGTTTCCGATTCTATGACCGAAGACGCTGCGGTATTCGGCGGCCAGAAAAACATGTTCGCCGGCTTGGAAAATGCCAAAGCCCTGTACAAACCCGATGTGATCGCGGTGTCGACCACCTGTATGGCCGAGGTTATCGGTGACGATTTGAACGCGTTCATCAATAACGCTAAAAATGAAGGCCACGTCGACAAGGATTTCCCTGTGCCGTTCGCACACACCCCGAGCTTCGTCGGTAGTCACACGACCGGCTGGGATAACATGTTCGAAGGCATCATCCGCTACAACACGCTGAATTACATGGAAGATAAGGAAGTCGGTTCGAACGGTAAAATCAACTTCGTTCCGGGCTTCGAAACCTATTTGGGTAACTTCCGCGTCATTCATCGCATGATGAAAGAAATGGGAGTCGATTATTCGCTTCTGAGCGATCCGACCGAAGTTCTGGATACCCCGGCTGACGGTACCTTCCGCATGTATTCCGGCGGCACCAGTTACGCCGAAGTAAAAGACGCACCGAATGCGATAACAACTGTGCTGCTACAACCTTGGCAACTGGAAAAAACCAAGAAATTTGTGGAAATGACCTGGAAACAGGACGTGCCTAAGTTGAACATACCAATGGGCTTGGAGTGGACTGACCAGTTGTTGATGAAAGTGTCGGAACTGACCGGCAAAGCGATACCAGAGTCACTGGAAAAGGAGCGCGGCCGTCTGGTTGACATGATGACGGATTCGCACGCTTGGTTGCACGGCAAAAAATTCGCGCTGTACGGCGACGCCGATTTTGCATTGGGTATGACCAAATTCTTGCTGGAATGCGGCGCCGAAGTCACCGATGTGTTGGTTAACCACGCTAACAAACGTTGGAAAAAAGCTTGCGAAGCGATATTGGCCGAGTCTCCATACGGCAAAGACGCGACCGTGCATATCGGCAAAGACCTGTGGCATTTCCGTTCATTGATGTTCACTAACAAACCGGACTTCATGATCGGCAATAGCTACGGTAAATTCATCCAGCGCGACACCTTTTATAAAGGTGAAGAGTTTGAAGTGCCGTTAATCCGTATCGGTTTCCCGATCTTCGATCGCCACCACCTGCATCGCATGACCACATTGGGCTATGAAGGCGCAATCTATATGCTGACTACCCTGGTCAACGCAGTTCTGGAGCAACTGGACAAAGAAACCAAAGGTATGGGAACCACCGACTACAACTACGATTTGATTCGTTAATCGTAGCGTGGGCACGATAGCCATCGTGCCCACGGTCTCATCCTCAAAGGTGGGCTATAATGCCCGCCTTACGCATTTATAAACGGAGAACCTCATGCCCAGCGTTATGCTAAGAAAACGTGAAGACGGCAAGTTGCTGTTTTACGTAGCCAAAAAAGATCTGGAAGAAACCATCGAATCACTGGAATTCGATAGCCCCGACAAATGGGGCGGCGAAGTAGTGTTGGGCGACGGCTCTAAATACTATTTTGATGTTTTGGATACGCCTCCTAAGATTCCCATTACCTTGCAAGCGAAACGAGTGTCCGAGGAGTAAAATGCCATGGCTTTATATATCGTTGCTGAAGAATGCATTTCCTGTGGTGATTGCGCACCTGTATGCCCTACAGATTCGATAAAAGAAGGCGCGATCGTGTTCGAAATCGACAAAAAAACCTGCACCGAATGCAACGGCGACTATGATGAGCCGCAATGTGTCAAAGTCTGCCCTATCGATAACTGCATTCTGCCGTTAGTGGCATAACTCAACGAAGGGCACATCATGCGCGTGCTAATGTGCCCAATGGCGTACAGGTAAATCACATGATTAGTCCCGAACAGTTGCAAAACATCGCTGCTACCATTACAACTCGTAACTTGAGCGAGGCCGTGGTATCCGAACTCAGGAGCGAATATCCCGGCATTCATTTCACGTATTGCATGGATGACGACATACCCAATAACGAACCCGTGCTCGAAGGCCAGGGTTTTAATTTGTACTTGGTCGACGGCCGCGAGCATTGCCTGTGTTTGACCCGCAGCTATGAAGATGCCACCGGTATCGTCATTGCCGACGTCGTCGAGGACTAGCCTATTATGGCGGAGCCTGCAAAGCCCGTATCTACCCCCTTTGCCGACTGCAGTCTATGTCCTTTTCGTAATAAAACACTGCTGATGGGGCGCTGTATGCCGGGCGATACCTGCGTATTTGTCGAAAGCGGCCGGCAAATAGACCGTTTTTTTCGGGTCAATCCCGTTTATGCAGTCAATTATCTGCATGACAAATTCTGGGAACGCCGCGCAATCGCTGCACGCTATATGCCTCAAAAAGCCCTATTGGAATTAATCGGCGACGAAGACGAAGTCGTCCGTCGCGCGGTCGCCTTTCGCTTGCCGGCCAGTCAGCTATTACATCTGATCAATGATCCCGATCGCGAAGTCCGCATGACCGTTGCCGATCGCATAGACATTGATAATCTTGAAAAATTTGCCGACGATCCCGACTACATCGTTCGCCTGATGGTTGTAAAGCGGTTGCCGCCGGGCCGATTGTTTCGTTTTATCAAGGACCGCGACGCACAAGTGCGTAAAAGGGTCGCCGAGCGCTTGCCCGAAGTCAGCTTGGGATTGATGATCAACGATTCGAATTCCGAGGTGCGGCGTGTTATTGCCGAACGTCTGCCGGCCGATGAAGCCGTCGCTTTATTGCGTGATGATGATTGGGTTGTGCGGTATACTGCCGCATCAAAAGTCGCGCCTGAAAATTTGACTTGTTTGGCTGACGATCCCGAGCCTGATGTGCGCGATTTGGTTAAGCAACGCCTTCACTTATCTGCCTTGGACTCTGATAATGACTGAATCGAATTTGGCACTCGCCGGACCGGATATCACCGACTGTTGTAAAAAAATCATACCAGGTCAAACAGACGAGCTGTTGTTGCAAAGGCTTCAAGGTCTAGTGCCGGATTATCCGGTACAGTTGGCATTGACCGGCGATGAGTGGTATCAGTTGGGCGGCGTGGTTGATACAGACGGGCAACGCATTGCCAACGATTTGACCGAATGGGTCGAGCGCACCTACCTGGAGTGCGGGCAAAACCTACAAACCCTGATCGATTACAGTATCGAACAAAAATTCATTGCCACGAAACTTACCGGCAAGACGCTGTACTTTGTGATTCAAACAGGGGACAACGCCGAAGATTTCACGCTGATTGAAATAGACAAAATCCAAGAGGTCTCTGATCGGATGCTGGTTAACGAACATAGGCCGCCGGAAGATTTGGAGGAATTCATCGATCCGCTGCAACCCTTCAGCATTGAAAGTTTTGGGTTTGGATATTCCCGCTATGTTTATCGGCGGAAAAGCGATGTAAAATTGTTCATGGACGTGGTTAACGAACGTTATCCGAATAAGCATCCGGTGCAGCGTTTCATGGACGACTGGAATAGGAGTAGCGCGGGGCAGAAGTATCGGATGTCGAACGATTGGATCATACGCCCGTATTGGCATACAGGACGTTTCGGGGAGAAAATCGTCAATGTCGAGTTGGTGAATACCAACCCGAACAACTTACCGCAATTAGAAATCTTAACGGGTAAGAAAGGCTGTGCGCTCAGCAATGTGTTGAACCGCTTCGACCGGCAAGTAGGTTATCCTTTTGCTTGGTACTTCTACATGCTTAAAGGGAAACTGGTTTCGACTCATAGCGCGGATTCGGTTTACCGGGATATCTCGGGTGACTTTGCTTATTTGCCTCAGCGCGACGAAGCGATACTTAAAGATTGGATTGCCAACCCTTATAACGTCTAGGATTCGATTAGAAAGCTACTAAATTATCTGAGACTGCGAATGTTTTCAGTCTCGCTGATTGTTATCGTACCTGTTTTGGAGGTGGATGTATGAAATTCAGACATAAAGGCAAGGCGGCGTTAGGTTTAGGTTTAGTTTTGGCATTGGTGGCAGGGCGTTCGCATGCTTTCGCGACTTTTTCCGACGGTAATGGCGGCGTTCTAAAGTGGGGAGGGAATAACGAGCCCGGCACTCCCGGCGGCGTCGTCACTTGGGGATTTATCCCCGAAGGAACGCAGGGAGACGCCTATTGCGGTAACGCATGTCCCGGCCTGGCGCAATCGTCGATATGGATAGAGAATTCCCCGGGTACGGGCTACACCTTGACCCCGTTGACGAGTTTGGCTCCGTATATCGAGGCCGCCTTTGACAAATGGGCTAGTGTTGCAAATATACAATTCGCCGGACCCTATACGGATTCCGGTTTACCCATCAACGATGTAAACGCTTCAACGCCGGATATTCGGATTGGCGTATTCGCATTTAGTAGTGGCGGCGGTGCGGTTGGTTATGCGCCTCCTCCAAATGGCGGAACAGGCAGTGGGGACGTCATTTTTGATGCTAATTCTTTTTACGCCTTTCAACCCGGCAATGACGGCGATCCGTTTCCTACAGCATCGACCGCACCGAACGATTTCGAAAGTTTGGCGCTACACGAGCTGGGCCACGTCATGGGCTTGGCGCATCCGCCTATAGACGGCAGTTGTCCAGTGATGCAAGTTGCCGATTCTTCATGCTGGTACCAGATTAATCGCACGCTAAAATCGGACGATATTGCCGGTGCGCAATATTTGTACGGAGCGGCCGCCGTCCCATTGCCGGCATCGGCGTGGTCTTTCCTGACCGGTTTGATCGGATGGCTGGGATTGGGCAGGCGCGGCCGTTTTCGTTTCTTGAATTAGACAATATTGATTGAATCAATTAAATTGCGATTGTAAAGCGGGCCGGTGAAGCGCCGGTCAACGAATGCGAAAAAATGTTGGTTTCAAAATGTACGATTACGCAAACTAATTGCACCTATATCCCCGTAATGACAGCTTATTTGGCTTTCTCTGCCACCGTAAGTTGTGTCTCATCCGCGGCTAAGGGCGCGTAAGCTGTCAGCCTATTTGAAGTGAATAATTGCCCGGCCGCTTTAAAGAAATTTTGCACGTGCCAAGTTTTGCCGGAACCATCGGTTGCTGTTTAAATGCGCCCGTGAGTCGAACATAGCACTAGCTGGTATCGTTTCTTTTGGGTGCTTTTCTTTGAACCTAAAAAGAGCAGTTCAATTAGGTTGAAATCTGCTAACCATATGATTTTAAAGTACTGAATTCAACTGCGGAGCAGTTGAAAGCGTCACCATTTTGGTGAGTGTGAAAAAACCGTTGTTCTCAATGAATACAGCGATTTACATCATTCAAATAGCTTCAACTGCCGAATTTAGGTTGAACAGCCAACGGCTGACCCGCAGGGAGAAAACCAAGGATGGTTTTCGTAACGAAAGAATCTCGGTTGTCGGTCCGAGAGCCGACTTTGAAATACCGCGATAGCGACTCAACACCTCCCCCAAAACATAAATAAATCTACCCACTCAATTGCACTAAACCCCAAAATTACCGAAAATCCCCATTAAAACAGGAGAAAATATGAAGCTAAAACAACTGTGGATAATGGGCTTGGCGGCAATTTTAATGGGCTGCGGGCACGGATTCGAAGGCGAATACACTGAACAAACCGGTTCGTCGGTCGAGTTTCTAAATGCGATTACACAAATAGCAGGAACAAATACCATCGTCATCGGGCCGAACTATGTCGACTCGAACGGCATACGCACACAATATAAGAATATTTTCGTGCGCGATTCCGGCAGTCAGAAATATTTGATTCTTAAAAAAGAAGACGACAGCGAAGAAGCCTGGAAGATTATTGATGAAGATACGCTGGTTAAAGGCGATGGTTTGGTTTCGATTACGCTGAGGCGCATCAAAAAAGAACCGCAATAGATTTGCGGGTGCCTTTTCTAACCGGCTGAAACGCGAAGGAAATTGCAGAAATGACAAATACCGCCTTTCCGATGACCGGAAAGACGGTTAGATATTTTATCCTATGCGGTTTTTATCGGGTTCAAGCGAGAAAACCCTTCCGGCGATTCAGTCGCCAGCCCATTAAGCCGCCGGCCAGCAACCACAAGCTTGACGGCTCCGGCACGCTGCCGGTATTTCCTTGAGGAGGTTGTCCGATTTCTCCGGTCAAGCCCGAAATTTTGAAATAGTCGTTGCCGAAGTCTAACCCGCTATTGGACGCATCCTCGATGCATTTGGTTGAATTGCTTTCCGTGCCGTTTGCGCAACTGGTGTAGGCGCTGATTAACCAATAGCTAGACGAAATTTGAGCGCTATTGATGGCCCTGGCGCCGGAAGTGACAAGGTTGGCGTAATTGCCAACTAAAGTCCAACCGTGTGTTAGCAGATCGGAAAAGGTGTAATCGGTAATGCTGGCTAATGGATCATCGTTTCCTGTGTAGGCCAATACGGAAAGGTCGGCATCGGAATATTTCCAACCTATCGAAATACTTGTCAATGTGGTGTCTTGATCGAATTTAAATACTGCTGCGTCAACGTCGCCGTCCGGAAATTCGTCCGGCGCGTTATTGGTGCCGCCGTCGTTGTCAAACGCATGATGAGGAGAGTCGGTAGTGTCATAACTGCCGTCTTTATCGTACACGCCTATTCCATTCCAAACGCCAAATTTCGCCGTTTCGAATTTATCGCCTAAGGTATTGTTCGGGTCATAGTAGTTATTTGGATCGGGGGGTACGTCATTCGTGGTCGAATAGGCGTTAACGGTTACCGTCTTGTTATCGCTACCGGTAAAGGTTTTCGTTGTAAAGACTCCGCCAGAACCGGAGAATGTCCAGCTCAAGGTTGCGTTGGCTTGAATAGGGGTCAAAGCAACCGCCAATAATAAGAAATGAAGCCTAGTCATGACATGTCCTTCGTTTGAAACGTTGTTTTTTCTTGTTAAATTCTAGGGAATTTCCGCCGCGAATTACGTTAGCGCGATTCCTTTAGTGCGTGTCGTTGTCGTGAACCAGCATAGACTGTGCCATAATTTGTTATTAAAGTTTGCTTTATTCCGCAAATTGGCGAAAGACTCAGTCGTCGACTTTTCCGAAAAATACCGGCTACTCAAACACTTAAGGGCCGGCCAAGCATGCGATATTTGACTTAGGCCGTGTTGAAAGTACTAACCTCCGAATCAACGGTGCTTCAAGGTTGAGCCCGAATGATCGGTCTGCTTGGATTTCTATCTGCGTGGTTTCGGAGAATTAGCTGACAGTTCTGACGAATTTGCCAGAGCCGGCCTGTCATTTTTGGCAGAGAACGGCCTTTGCCGCGTGATGAGGGCGAAAGTCCTGCGTAAAGGAGGCTTTGACGGTTAATCATTGATCGAATACAGGCTTGGGTCGTTGTTGTCGGTCATGCAGGATTTAATCGGAAGCGCTTCAGAAACACTGGTCGGTAGAACCGATTGCATTCTTCGAACACAGTGATTGTATCAGGCGCAGTCGATTTAATTTTCCAGCTGTTGCAATAAGGCTTTTGCTTGCTCCGAACCGTTGAAGGGGACGTTCGATTTTAATGCCTGTTCGAGTTCAAGTTTCGCTTCTTCTTTGCGTTGCAGTTTGTTCAGAGCGACGGCGATGTGATATCGGACTTCGGGATTTTGTGCCATGCGGGATTGCGCGTTACGCAAATAATGCAAGCCCTCTTCGACTTTGCCGGTGTTGACCAATATCCAGCCTAAGGTGTCGTTGGTTGATACTTGTTCGGGGGCTAGTTTTCGGGCCTTTTCGGCGTATGCTAGGGCGTTATCGTTGCCGCTCTCGAAGTAGATATAAGCTAAATTATTCAAAATCCGTGGGTCGTCCGGATATTGGCTTAGCAAAAACTCGTAGTGTTTTTGCGCTTGCGATGTTTTACTCCGTTGCAGCAGCTCTTCCGCTAAGGCCATAAGCGGCGCGTGGTCTTTCGGGTGATTTTTGATCCATTGTTCCAGCAGATCGAAAGCGCGGTCGTTTTGTCCGGACTGATTAAGGCTTTGGTAAAGTTTCATCATCAAGTTCGCGTTCGGTTCGCGCTGGAAGGCGCTTTGATAACGCGAGGCGGCCAAGCCGAAATCTCCGTCCTTCATCGCAATATCGCCGAGCAAGCGATACGGGAAAGCGCGGTCCGGGTATTGTTCGAGGAGATCTTTGGCTCGGTTGCGAGCAAATACCGGTTCGCCGTGATAGAGCTCCATTTCGGTTAAGGCAATTTGAGACGGTATGTGTTTTTTGTCGGCTAAAACGGCTTTTTTCAAGGTTTTGATCGCGTTGTAGTAATCGCCGATATCGATCTGATAAAGGGCTGCCGTATAAATTTTACGGACGTTGAAACGAGCCTGCTCCACCATGCGCCGATAGACGCCAATCGCCTTTTCCCGGTTGTCGGTGGCCAAATAACAGCGGGCGAGGGCCGGCATCAATCGCTCGTCGTAGCGGTCGATCAATTCGGCTGTCTGCGCGATTTGCAAAGCTTCCGACCCTCTGCGCATTTTGAGCATCAAGTCGATTTGAGCCAGTAATACCGGCATTGATTTCTGGTCGATTCTAAAGGCCTTATCCAGCCATTGTTTTGCCTCATCGTAATTGCCGGAAGCTTGATCGATGGTCGACAGTTCCAACAAAACGGGGATGTTTTCCGGAAATTGTTGATTAAGCTTGATCAAGCGGCTTTTGGCCTGATCCGCTTTGTTTTCGGCGACGTCCAATTTACTTAGATTGAGGTGCGCGGTAATGAAAGACGGGTCGATTTCGACCGCTTTTTCGAAGCTGAGGCGTGCTTGTTTCAGATTCCTCGTGGCGACCTGTGTCGTTCCAAGCAGATTCAGCAGGGTCAGATTTTTGGGCGATTGCTGATACAGGCGCTCGGCGATTTGAAGCGCCTTCTCGGCTTCGCCGTTCTTGACGTAAATCGCCACCAACGGGATGCCGGCCTGGGCATTACCGGGATCGGATTCGATCGCTGACTCCAACTCCTCTATCGCTTGGTCCTCTTGGCCGATAGCCAGGCGGTTCAAGCCTAATTCGGTATGCAGATTTTCATTGATGTTGTCCGCGGCCGAAACCTTTTCCAATAATGCATTGGCTTGATCGTGCTTGCCTACATCCATATAGGCGGAGCCCAGCAAAAACAGCAGGCGATGGTCATTCGGATTTCGCGCGGCTAGCGGTTTCAATAGATCGATGACCTGATCCGCTTCGTTCCGTTTCAACAGTATGGTCGCCAACAGTTTGTAAGGGCCGAGATGCGACGGATAGTGTTTGATATATTGGCGTAAATATTCGGCCGCCAAATCGAAGCGGTTCAAACTATAATTGATCAAAGCGGAAAGCATCAAGGTTTGGCTGTGCTGGCTTAGATATTCCGGTTTCACTTTGATGACAATGTCGGACGCCGCTTCCAATTCCTTTATCGAGGCTTCCTTTTGGCCGTTGCGTTCCAACAATACTGCGTGAAGGTAGGCGGCCTTGGGGTCGAAAGGGTAATGTTCGCGCAGATATTTCAAATCCTCTTCGGCCCGTTCATCTTGTTTTAAATCCATCAGTGCGCCGGCCCGGGCGATGCGTGCGTCCGAATAATCGGGTTGCAACGCGATGGCACGGTCGTAGTCTTTGATTGCGTTTTCCAGATCGGTTTGAGCGTGTTTAATCGAGCCTTTGACGTACCAGGTGCCGGCATTGTTCGCTTGCACCGCCATGGCTTTGTCGGCCGCCAGGTCCGCGCCGTTCAAATCTCCACGCCGGATTAAAGCATTGGCGCGGCCGATGATGGCGTCGACGCGTTCCGGATCGAGACGGGCCGCCATATCGTATTCGTTCAAAGCCTCGCCGATGCGATTGAGTTGAAGAAAAGCATGGCCTCGAAACACATATAGATCGGGCTGTAAATAGGGTTGATATTGCTTGGGATCTATCTCTTTCAATAACCGAGAATATTTGATTTCGTAGAGATATAGTTGGGCGAGGAGTTTTACGGTCAGCGAGCGGTCGGCGCCCAATTCATTGGCTTTAAGAATATGAACTTCGGCTGCCGACAGCGATTTTTTTTGTAAATATAGCTCTCCGAGCAGTATATGCGCTGCGATATACTTGCTATTCAGCTGCAAAGCGTTTTGCAACTGAATGATGGCGTCGTCGTATTCTTGTTTTCGGTAAGCGACTAAGGCGTCTTCATAATATTGGCCGGCGAGATTATCGTCGGCGAGGCAGTAGGGCGTTTGCTGCATTGCCGCAATCAAGGCTAGGCCGAGCAACATTTTCGAGCTTGGATAGTAAGTCGCAATTTTAGGCATATCGGCAAAAAAGAGTAATGGTCGCCCTATAGCATAGTCTCAAAGCGCGTTGAAAAATAGGTTTTCGCCGAAGCGGTAAACTCATGCGCCGCTTCCCAGTGGTGTTAAACTACACGCCAGCAGAGCGCGCTGCCGAAGTCTGCCGTTTCTTCAATTCGAGATTCAGCGGCTTCCGGCGATCGCCGCCGCTTCTTTTCATGTCAACCGAACGTTCAAACCAATATATGGGTGCCCAGGAAAATTTCGAACAACTCCCGCTAAAAGAATTTACCGAAAAAGCCTACTTGGATTATTCCATGTATGTGATTTTGGATAGAGCCTTGCCGCATATCGGCGACGGCCTGAAACCGGTTCAGCGCCGCATCGTGTATGCGATGTCCGAGCTGGGACTGACGGCGCTGGCCAAATACAAAAAATCCGCGCGCACCGTCGGCGACGTGCTGGGTAAATACCATCCGCACGGCGATTCGGCCTGTTACGAAGCCATGGTGTTGATGGCGCAGGATTTTTCCTACCGTTATCCTCTGATCGACGGCCAAGGCAACTGGGGTTCGCCCGACGATCCCAAATCGTTTGCGGCCATGCGTTATACCGAATCGCGCCTGACCGCCTATGCGCAAACCTTGCTCAGCGAATTGGGGCAGGGCACGGTCGATTGGGCGGACAATTTCGACGGCACCTTAAAAGAACCCAGTCTGCTGCCGGCGCGCTTGCCCAACGTGCTGCTGAACGGCACGATGGGCATCGCGGTGGGCATGGCCACCGACATCCCGCCGCATAATCTGCGCGAAGTCGCCGCTGCCTGTTTACAGTTGCTGGATGATCCGGAAACGCCGTTAGAGGGATTATTGAATCATGTCAAAGGCCCTGATTATCCGACCGACGCCGAGATTATTTCTTCCGCCGCCGATATCGAAAGACTGTACGCCACCGGCAACGGTTCGGTCAAAATGCGGGCGAAATTCGAGCTGGAAGACGGCAACATCGTCATCAGCGCGTTGCCGTATCAGGTGTCCGGCGCCAAGTTGATGGAGCAGATCGCCGCACAAATGTTGGCGAAGAAACTGCCGATGATAGAAGACTTGCGCGACGAATCCGATCACGAAAACCCGACCCGCTTGTTGATTATCCCCAGAACCAAGCGCATCGACGCCGAAGCGGTGATGTCGCATTTGTTCGCCACCACCGATCTGGAAAAAAATTACCGGGTCAACTTGAACATGATAGGCCTGAACGGCAAGCCGCAGGTCAAAAATTTGAAACAGATTTTGACGGAGTGGCTACACTTTCGTACCGAAACCGTGCGCCGCCGTCTGCAATATCGCCTGGACAAAGTGCTGGCGCGCCTGCATATCCTGGAAGGTCTGTTGATCGCCTACCTCAATATCGACGAGGTGATTGCGATCATCCGCAACGAAGATCATCCGAAACCAGTGTTGATGGAACGCTTCGGCTTGACCGACGTGCAGGCGGAAGCGGTGCTGGAATTGAAACTGCGTCATCTGGCCAAGCTGGAAGAAATGAAGATCCGCGGCGAACAGGATGAACTGGAACAAGAGCGACAGGCCCTGGAAAAAACCTTGGGTTCCGAACGTTTGCTGAACCGCTTGATCCGCAAGGAAATCGAGCGCGATGCGGAAAAATACGGCGACGACAGGCGTTCGCCTATCGTCGAGCGAGGCGCGGCGCAAGCGATGGATACCGCCGAACTGATCGCCAACGAGCCCGTGACCATCATCATGTCGCAAAAAGGCTGGATACGCGCGGCCAAGGGTTACGACATCGAGGTGGAGAGCTTGAACTACCGGGCCGGCGACGGCTACTTGTCCGCCGCCAAGGGCCGCACCACGCTGCCGGCCTACGTGCTCGATTCGACCGGCCGGGTTTATACGATCACCACCCACGATTTGCCGTCGGCGCGCAGCCAGGGCGAGCCTTTGACCGGCCGCTTGAATCCGCCGCCGGGCAGCCTGTTCACCGACGTATTCAGCGGCCAGCCGGACGACTGGGTGCTGATGTGCAGCAATGCCGGCTACGGCTTCAGAGTGCAATTGAAAGAACTGTTCAGCAAGAACAAAGCCGGCAAGGCCGTGCTGAGTCTACCGCAGGGCGCTAAGGTGGTGACGCCGGTACCGGTTCCGCAGGGCTTTGATTTGTTGGCGGTCGCGACCTTGCAAGGGCGTTTGTTGATCTTCCCGGCGCACGATTTGCCGGAGTTGGCTAAAGGCAAGGGTAATAAGCTGATTCAGATTCCGGGCGCCGATGTCACGTCGGGCAAAGATGCCGTAGCGGCGATTGCGGCATTGCCAAACGGCGGCGAATTGAAAGTAATTTCCGGAAAACGCTACGTTACATTAAAAAGCGTTGATATCGAACAGTACAGCGGTAACCGGGCAAATCGGGGAACGGCATTGCCCAGAGGCTTTCAAAAAGTCGACGCGCTGGAGTGCGTGTCATTCTGATGTCATCTCAATCGGATAATAATTCTCTTAGGTACTTACTGGGAAATGATCAACGAAGCTTTGCTGGGAGAAAGCGTTATGAGTGATGAGCTAAGTACCGAAACGCAAAACGTCGTCGGTACCATAATAGTCGAAACGAATCCCGACGCATCCGGGCTGGTGACGGTCAGCGGACATTGGGTGCGCAATGCGGCGGTCAAGCCCATAGAGCAGGTGATCGACGAGTTGAGCCAAAAACAGCCCCAACGCATCGCGGTCAAGGCGGATGCGCTTGAGGCTTGGGATAGCCGTTTGCCTAGCTATTTGCTGAAAATCGCCGAGTATTGCGCTGAAAAATCCATAGACCTGGATTGCAGCGAATTGCCGGAAGGCGTGCAGGGCTTGCTGAAACTGGCGCGGGCGGTACCGGAACGTGCCGGTGCCAGGCGCACCGAAGAACGGGCTTCTTTGCTGGTGAAAATCGGTAATTGGACGCTTGAACTCATTAAAGACGGTCACGCCTTAATCCTGTTCACCGGTGAAGTCGTGCTGGCTATCGGGACTTTATTACGCGGCCAGGCCCGTTTTCGTTGGATCGATTTGATGATTTTCATCCAAGACGCCGGTCCGAACGGTTTTCCGATCGTGTCTTTGATCAGTTTGTTGGTCGGTTTGATTCTGGCTTTCGTCGGCGCCTTGCAGCTGGCGATGTTCGGTGCGCAGATTTACATCGCCGACTTGGTGGCCCTGGGCACTGTGCGAGAAATGGGGCCGCTGATGACGGCGATCATCATGTCGGGCCGCACCGGTGCGGCTTACGCGGCCCAATTGGGCACGATGAATGTCAATAGCGAGATCGATGCGCTGAGGACCATGGGGATTTCTCCTATGGAATTTTTGGTGCTGCCTAGAATGCTGGCGCTGATCGTCATGATGCCCTTGCTAACGATGTATGCCGATTTGATGGGTATTTTAGGCGGCGCCATAGTCAGTGCCAGCGCCTTTGACGTGACCTTTATCCAGTATTACAACGAAATTAAAAAGGCGGTGGATTTGACCGATTTCAGCGTCGGTTTTTTCAAAAGCGTCGTGTTTGCGGTATTGATCGCGGTGGCCGGCTGCATGCGCGGCATGCAATGCGGCCGCAGTGCTTCGGCCGTCGGCGATGCGGCGACGGCGGCCGTTGTGGACAGTATCGTTTATCTGGTGATATCCGACTCGGTGATTACCTTGATTTGCGATCGCTTGAAGATTTAATCGGGAGCGGGACATTCCATGGCGCAAGCTCATATTAGCGTGAACCAATTGACAATGGCCTACGGCGATTTCGTGATCCAGCGGGATCTGACTTTCACGATAGATCGCGGCGACGTGTTCATCGTGATGGGCGGTAGCGGTTGCGGCAAAAGTACTTTGCTGCGGCATTTGATCGGTTTGCAGCGTCCTGCGAAGGGCGATGTCTATTACGGTTCGGAAAATTTTTGGAAGTCGGACGCAGAGCAGCGCGTAAAGATCATGCGCAAGATCGGCGTGCTCTATCAAAGCGGTGCTTTGTTCAGCTCGATGACTTTGGCGGAAAATATAGCGTTGCCGTTGGGGGAATTTACCAACATGGGGCGCTCGGAGATAGCCGATATGGTGTCTTACAAATTGGCCTTGGTCGGATTGGCCGGGTTTGACGATTATTATCCGGCACAGCTTAGCGGCGGTATGCAGAAACGGGCCGGCTTGGCCAGAGCCATGGCCTTGGATCCGGAAATCCTATATTTCGACGAGCCTTCCGCCGGTTTGGACCCGATCAGTGCGCGTCTACTGGACGATCTGATTATCAGCTTGTGTGAAACCTTGGGAACGACCATCGTCGTCGTGACGCATGAATTGGCCAGTATCTTTGCGATTGGTACTAATTCGGTATTTCTGGACCCGGAGACTAAAACCATGCTGGCAACCGGCTCTCCCAAAAAATTGCTGGACGAATCCAACGATCCCAGAATCATACAATTTTTGACTCGAGGCGAGGGCCATGTCGATAAACCTGCTCAAAAAGGAGTTGCGTCATTATGAGTAAACCCGTCAGTCCCGCTCTCATCGGCGGTTTCACTATCGGCGCATTGACACTGTTGGTGTTGGCATTGCTGGTATTCGGGATAGGGCAAGAATTCCGTGCCGACAAAGTCAAGTACGTAGTGTATTTCGATTCGTCGCTGAACGGTTTGGAAATCGGCGCGCCCGTCAAGATGCAAGGCGTCAAGATCGGTCAGGTGACGGAAATCTCGTTACAGGTCGATTCCAAGCGCGGCAAGCTGTATAAGCCGGTGGTATTGGAGATAGACCGCAGCAGTTTTCTCGATTTCAGCGGACAAGAACTGCCCAAGTCGCCCAGTCGTGAACAGCTGGAAAAAGGGCGGGACCGCCTGGTCAAATTGGGTATGCGCGCCAGGCTGGAAATGCAGAGCTTGTTAACCGGGCTGCTCTATGTCGATCTCAACTTCTACCCGGATAAACCGCCGTCGTTCGCCGGGTTGACCCACGACGACTTACTCGAAATTCCAGGCGTGCCGACTACGACCGATGAACTCAAGAATACCGCCGAAGATTTCATGAATAAGCTGCGCGCGATGCCGTTGGACCAAATCGTAAAGGATTTTGCCGATAGCTTGCATGAAGTGAAGGAATTATTGGTATCCGAAGACGTAAAAAGATCGCGTAAGGCGCTGGCAAACACCTTGGTGGAACTGGATAAGGCGGCCAAAACCCTGAACAAAAACCTCGGGCCGTTGCTAAAAAGCACCGATGAAACCGTGGTTGATACCAATCGGTTGATTCAAGATGCCCAAGGTATGATTCAAGATCTCAGAAAGCAACTGCCGTCCTTACTAAAGCATACCGATGGAACACTAAACGCCGCGACTTCCGCGTTGAAAACAGCGGAAGACTCCTTACGGCACATCGACGACGCGGTTGGCCCCGAATCGGCTTTGACCGATACTTTAGAGGCCGTAGAACAAGCGGCACGCGCCGTTCGCGATTTGGGCGACTATCTGGAACGTCACCCCGAAGCATTGTTGTCCGGAAAAGAAAATTAAAGAGGGTAGAGATGAGCACTTCACAGACTGTTGCGCGTTTATTCTTATTCGTTTTGTTGATATCCCAGAGCGCATGTATCGGAACAACGCCGCCTTCGCAGTTTTATTTACTCGAGCCCGCACCGGTAGGCATTAACCAAGCCGCAGTCGCCGCCCCAAACAAACCGGCGATTTCGCTGGCGCCGATCCGAATTCCGCGTTATTTGGACAGAGCCCAAATCGTCACCGCAACCGGAAAAAACACTTATCGGCTCGACGAGTTGCATCGCTGGGCCGAGGGTTTGGACGACAACATGACCCGCGTCGTGTTGCAAAATTTGAGCGATATGGTGCCGGCCGACGTGGTGGTGTCGCGCCACGAACGCGGTTCCAAGATGCGTTTGGTCGTTACCATACTCGAGTTTCATATCGATTCGGCGGAGCAGGCGGTTCTGTCGGCGCAATGGCAAATCAGCAAGGGCGATGAAACCTTGTTGAGCCGCCAGCAAACCTATAAGCTGCCAGCCGATAAGGACGACGTCCCGGCTGAGGTGGAGGCCTTGAATCAATGCCTGAACCAGTTGAGCCGAGATATCGCAACCGCCTTAAAGGTGCTGAGCGTTAGCTGATACGATTCGACATGGCAAAGGCCATGATTTTGTAAAGCCGGATTTAGCGGACAGCGCGGTTCGCTTTAGTTCGTCTAACCGGGCGAGTTCGATGTCCGCCGGCACACCGGGTTCGGAGAGCTTTTTTTACAAAATGATTGGCATCATTGCTACACTGCGTTTAGCCGTTCAGATAATAACAAGCCAAGGAGCGCAGCATGTCTACATCCGATTCCTATATCCGTTGGTTTAAGGAACTCACCATCAATGATATCCCGCTAGTCGGGGGTAAGAACGCGTCCTTGGGCGAGATGTATAGAGAACTGGCCGGGCAGGGCGTCATCGTCCCGAACGGTTTTGCGATCACCGCCGAAGCCTATCATTATTTGCTGGACAATGCGGACGCGTGGCCACGCTTGCACGAACTGCTGGACGCGGTCGATCCGGACGATGTCGCCGATCTTGCGCGGCGGGCTCAGCAGGCGCGCGACTTGGTTTATTCGGCGCCGTTGCCGGACGATTTGCAGCAGCAAATTCTGGCGGCTTTTACCGAGTTGAATCAGGAATACGGCGACAATTTGACCGTGGCGGTACGCAGCTCGGCGACGGCGGAAGATTTGCCGACCGCCAGTTTCGCCGGCCAGCAGGATACCTACCTGAACATCCGCGGCGGACAATCCCTGTTGGACGCCTGCAAGCGCTGCTTCGCCAGCTTGTTCACCGACAGGGCGATTCATTACCGCATCGATCAAGGCTTCGACCATTTCAAGATCGGCTTGTCCATCGGCGTGATGAAAATGGTCAGATCGGATTTGGCCGCCAGCGGCGTGATGTTTTCGTTGGACACCGAATCCGGTTTCAACGACGCGGTATTCATCACCGCCGCCTACGGTTTGGGCGAGAACGTGGTGCAAGGCGCGGTCGATCCCGACGAGTTCTACGTGCACAAGCCGACCTTTGCCGCCGGTTACCGGGCGGTGTTGCGGCGCAGTCTGGGAGCCAAGAAAATCAAAATGGTTTACAGCGACGGCCGTACCCGCGAGCCGATTCGCAACGTCGCCACCTCGAACGGCGAACGCGGCCAATTCTGCATCAGCGACGAAGACGTGCTGACCTTGGCCGATTACGCCTTGAAAATCGAAAATCATTATGCTCGGCCTATGGATATGGAGTGGGCCAAGGACGGTTTGGACGGGCGTTTGTACATCGTGCAAGCCAGGCCGGAGACCGTCGCATCGCAACGCAGCGGCAGCGTGTTGGAGCAATACGAACTCAAGCAGACGGGCGAAGTCCTCAGCAAGGGGCGTGCGGTCGGCAGCAAAATCGCGGTCGGCAATGCCCGGGTGATTACCAACGTAGCGAATCTGTCCAGTTTCAAGCCGGGCGAAGTGCTGGTGGCCGACATGACCACGCCGGATTGGGAGCCGGTCATGAAAATGGCCGCCGCCATCGTCACAAACCGGGGCGGGCGCACCTGCCACGCGGCCATCATCGCCCGCGAATTGGGCGTGCCTGCGGTGATCGGTTGCGGGAACGCCACCGATGCCATCGAAAACGGCGCGCTGGTGACCGTCAGTTGCGCCGAAGGCGATGTCGGCAAGGTCTACGCCGGCCGCCTGGATTACCAGGTGCTGCAAACCGATTTATCCCACATGCAGCGGCCCAAGACCAAGATCATGCTGAACCTGGGCAATCCGGAACTGGCCTTCAAGCACAGTTTTTTACCCAACGACGGCGTCGGCCTGGCTCGCATGGAATTCATCATCACCGAATACATCAAGGCCCATCCCATGGCCCTGATCCATCCCGAGAAAGTCGCCGATGCCGAAGAGCTGCAACAATTGCAGGCCTTGACCCAAGCCTACGAAAGGCCGGAGGATTTTTTCATTGAACGCCTGGCCGAAGGCGTCGGCACCATCGCCGCCGCGTTTTATCCCAAGCCGGTGGTAGTGCGCATGTCCGACTTCAAGACCAACGAATATGCCACTTTGCTGGGCGGGCGCTGGTTCGAGCGCGACGAAGCCAATCCGATGATAGGCTTCCGCGGCGCCTCGCGCTACGTGCACCCGGCCTACGCCGAAGGCTTCGCGCTGGAATGCGCGGCGATGAAGCGCGTGCGCGAGCAAATGGGTTTGAGCAACGTGGTGCTGATGATTCCGTTCTGCCGCCGGGTCGAAGAGGCCAAGAAGGTGCTGGATTACATGGCTAGCTGCGGCTTGCAGCGCGGCGAGAACGGCCTGGAAATCTACGTGATGTGCGAAATACCGAACAACGTGATCAGCATCGACGCCTTTGCCGAGCTGTTCGACGGCTTCTCGATCGGCTCCAACGACCTGACCCAACTGACTTTGGGCGTGGACCGCGATTCCGAAATCGTCGCGGCGGACTTCGACGAGCGCGACCCCGGCGTCAAGCAAATGATCAAGATGGCGGTCGACGGCGCCCGCCGCAATGGACGGCATTCCGGCCTGTGCGGCCAGGCCCCGTCCGATTATCCGGAAATGGCCGAATATCTGGTGGAAATCGGCATCGACTCGATGAGCCTGAATCCGGACACCGTGCTGAAGACCACTCAGCGAATCTTAGAGCTGGAAAAGAGGCTGGGTCGCTGACTTGTGCGAGATTGAGGCATGTCTTGCAGCGCGTGCAGAAGTAAGCGTGTTCGAGACAGGTTGAATGTCCGGCTGCGACTGTTCTTCCAATAAGACCAATCCAATCGTTTCCAAATTAGTATCGATAGCTCACTCGCAAGGCAAGCATGAAATAGACAAAACTTACAAGTAACCGGCCATGACTCAAATTGACGTTATAGAAAGTGTTTACCACGACGTTATTAGACCCGCGCTTAACTTACAGCATCTTGCAACGGCGCTAAGACACTGGTATCAAGCTTTTCCAAAAACCAATTATTTACAGCCATGCCTCATCAATGGCAAGGCCTCGTTGATTTGTCAAAAGGAATTAAGCGATATCGACTCCCAGGCATATCGCGCCTTAAAGTCAATTTGTAGCGCCTACGGCATTTATCTCAAAGAAGACGCCAGACGACAATATAGTACAACGGACTTTCTTCATAATCGCCGTAAAGCGGCTGTGATATTGACGTTTTGCCTGACGATGACATCAAACGTTTACGCGGCTAATGTGCGCGGACATGCCGTTGCCGCAGCTTCATCAATTGAATCCCAAAAAATCTCTATTGCTTTTAAAAATCAAACGCTTTCCGATGTGGTTGGCGAGATTGCGGATCAAACCGGCATACGTTTTAAGTTTGATACCCCAGTTGAAAACGATATCATCAACAAAAAATTGATAGCACCCGATTGGCATAGCGCATTAGACCAGTTGCTGCAAAGCTATAACTATATGACGATAAAGGATGGCAAGGCGATCAAAACTATCTTTATTTCAGGGTATAAAGGAGGTATGAAACCCACGACCCCTATCTCCGATCCAGAACCATATCCGCCAGAAGATGTTTTCGACGACAGAATAATCACTGATATCGCCGTTCCGACGGAAGAGCTATCTAACCTGCCGGAGGGCGGCAACATGATGGTGGACTTGCCGGTAGGAACATTCAATGTTAAACGGGAAAGCATGGTCGCTTTGGATGACGGCACACTGAGCTGGGTCGGCGTAATGGACGACGAATCGCAGTTTTACAGACTTTATCTCACCAAAAGCCAAGATGGCGAAGTGGTCGGCACCACCTATACACCAAATGGAACATATCACATCGAAACCATAGACGGCCAAACAGTTATGATCGAGGCGAATCAAGCCAGTATGCGATAGTAGAACGCTAACGGTTCGGCTCTTCATTAATGAAAGTATCACAAACCTCATCAAATCTGCGGCCTTTTAATTGACTTATGACAATTAAAAGCTCATTGGAATGCAGGTGTTACCTTTTATGCCATCACGTGAACTTGATCTTCGCAATTTGTGCAAATCGGTAATTGTTTTTCCAGGGCCGTAGGTCCGATTAGCCCAGCGTAATCGGACGCATGGTTTTAGATTCGATTATTACAATCGCGGCGTTTTGTCGGGCCGCTCTGGTCAACCGGTTTGCAAGCAAGTAGCCCCGATGAAGCGAGGTGCTGCGGAGCACGCGAATTTCCCATTCCAGCAAGGCGTCGAGTTGGCGCTCGCGTTCCAAGGATAGATTGTTGGCCGCCGAAAACATGCGGAAGGCTTCGTCCGTGCGCGCCGCGCTCGTGCGACTGGACGAAGGCTTCGCATATCTCCTCGAAAGCGATATCGTTAGTTCCGCGTGGGCACGAAAACCGTGCCCACCCTACACGACTGAGCCGCGCCGGGTAGATGGGGTTTGCTGAGCGTTTACTGTACTTCGCCAACATGCCGTTGCATGGTCAAGACAGTCCTTAATTCTTCATCGCCGGTGAAACCAAACAGCCGTTCGAGCCATACCGCCAGCCCGGGTTTCAGCTTTGACTCGACGGTTTTCACGAACAGGAAACGCGCAGCTTCCTCATCGTCGAGCAGAACGCTTGGGCTAATGCCGCTTTGTCGCGTTGCACGATCTCCGAGAGGAATTCATCGGTCTGGCGCTCAACGTTCTTGCCGGGGCGGCTATTGCTTTCGAGATCGAGACTAGTCATGGCGAGTCTTGTCCTGTCTTTAGCAACGGCGTGTATATCTTAAAAAAGTATATCAGGCCTCGTCCGGATTACGGCTCAGATGACTTCTTAGCGAATTGCCATACGCGGCCGAAATCCGGCTAACGAGACCGAATCACACTAATCTGTCGGAGCTGGCAATGAGGCAGCCGCCTTGTTTAGGCGGTTTTTTTCAGGCAGGTTTCGGCCTGAATGGCGATTTCCAACTCCTCTTGAGTGTTGATGACCAGGACCGCGACCGGCGACGCGTCGCAATGGATAGCCCCGCATGGATGAGCGGGGGCTTGGTTTTTTTCATAGTCGATCGCTATGCCCATTCCCGATAAGCCGGCGCAGCAATGTTCGCGTAGCCAATCGTCGTTTTCGCCTATGCCGCCGGTGAATACCAGGGCGTCGACGCGACCCAGCACGGCGAAGTAAGCGCCGATGTATTTTTTGATGCGGTAGGCGTACATCGCTAAGGCCAATTTTGCCGATTGGTCTCCATTGTCTGTCATCTGGTGTATCGCGCGCATGTCGTTTTCGCCGCAAATACCTTTGCAACCGCTGTCTTTGTTCAGCATGTTCTCGATGGCATCCATCGACAGGTCTAGCGTGCGGCTCAAATAAAAATGTAAGGCCGGATCGATGTCCCCGCAGCGGGTGCCCATCATCAAGCCTTCCAGCGGTGTCATGCCCATCGATGTATCCACGCTGCGGCCGTTTTCGACTGCGGCGACACTGGCGCCATTACCCAAGTGCAAGGTAATCAAATTGACTTGGTCCGGTGCTTTGCCAAGAAATCGAGCCGCCTGTTTGGCCACATAGTGATGTGACGTGCCGTGAAAACCGTAACGGCGCACGCCGTGTTCGCGATAAAGTTTTTCGGGTAGGGCATAGCGGTAGGCGTAGTTCGGCAGGCTTTGGTGGAAGGCCGTGTCGAATACGGCGACTTGCGGAACGTCGCCCATTTGTCGCAAGGATTCTTTAATCCCGAGCAGGTTGGCCGGATTATGTAGTGGCGCCAAGGGGATAAGCGCGGCGATTTGTTCGGTGACACCGTTGTCGATCAGCGTGGGTTCTTTGAAATATTCGCCGCCATGAACCACTCTGTGGCCGATGCAGGCCAGTTCTCCGTCTTGTATGACGTTGGTTTCCGACAGCAGCGCAAATATTTCCCGCAGGGCTTGTTGGTGGGTGTCGAAGACTTTTTCGATCGTCAGCCTTTCCGAACCGGCAAGGCGATAACGATGCAAACCTTGTAATTCACCGATGCGCTCGATGATGCCGCTTAGCAAATTACTGTGATCGCTCATTGCAAATAGACTGTACTTTATCGAAGAACTGCCGGCGTTTAGCACGAGAATTTTCATGATGGTCGCTTGCTCTCGTTTATGGATTAGTTTGGGTTGTTTTGCTTATTGCGATTCGGAGGCGGCGGCTCGTAGCGGTTTTCCAGCAGATCGTCGATTTTATCCGCTAAGCTTTCAACCGCTTTGATCACTAGTTCCGCATTGGGGCCTTTCGACTCGGTGACGATGCGCGCCATCCAATGACTATCGCCGACGCGCACGAGGTTGGCCATCAAATAAGCGAATAAAAAGCTGGGTTTATGTAGGCGCCCCGCCACTACATAGTCCGCCCCGTATGATTTGCCCAGTTCCGCTGCGGCGTCGGCATGGTCGAACAAATAACCGACTCCGCTATTTGCGGCTTGCTGCGCGTCCGCCGGAATATCAATGATTTGGTAACCCGCCGAACGTAATTCACTTTCCAACAAGGGTTTGATCGATGCGGTACGTTTGATTTCGGCGGGTATTCCGGGTGCCAGGGTCAGGTCCTTGAGTTCGAAATCCAATATCGCAATACGCGACGCAGCGTGGCCGACGTCAGCCGATAGTGTGAGCGCACAGGCAAGCAGTAAGCGGCTTAGCACGAGGCGTTGTTCTCCTGCGCTTGAATGGCGGTCATGATGACGGTATTGACGATATCGGGCACGGTACAGCCGCGGCTGAGATCGTTAACCGGTTTATTCAGGCCTTGTAAAATCGGGCCGACCGCGATCGCGCCCGACGAGCGCTGTACCGCTTTATAAGTATTGTTTCCGGTGTTGAGATCGGGAAAGATAAACACGGTGGCATGTCCCGCTACTTCGCTGCCCGGTAGCTTGGTCTGGGCGACGCCGAAATCAACCGCCGCATCGTATTGCATGGGGCCTTCCAGTTTTAAGTCCGGGCGCAGACGTTTTGCGATGGTAACCGCTTCGCGAACTTTATCCACTGCTTCGCCCTTTCCTGAATCGCCGGTGGAATAAGATAACATGGCTACTCTTGGTTCGATGTTGAAACTCTTCGCGGTATCGGCCGAATTAATCGCAATATCGGCTAATTCTTGTGCGCTCGGGTTGGGATTGACCGCGCAGTCGCCATAGACTAGAACCTGGTCTTCCAAGCACATGAAAAACACGCTGGAAACAATCGATGCTCCCGGTTTGGTTTTGATAATTTCAAATGCAGGCCGAATCGTATGTTGAGTGGAATGTACCGCGCCGGAAACCATTCCATTAGCAAAGCCGAGGTGTATCATCAATGTGCCGAAATAACTGACATCGGCCATCAAATCGAAGGCCGTTGCATAGACGATATTTTTATGCCTGCGGGCTTCATAATAGGCTTGGGCAAATAATGGACGTAGTTCCGATGTCACCGGATCGATAATTTCCACATCGGTTAATTTTAGCGCCAAAGACTGGATCTTTTGGCGTATTTCGGCTTCATTGCCCAGAAGCGTAATTTTGACCACATCGCGTAATAGTAAAATTTCTGCTGCGCGCAGAATGCGTTCTTCGGCCCCTTCCGGTAGCACAATATGTTGTTTTTTAGCCTTGGCCCGTTGTAATAGGTCGTATTCGAACATCAATGGCGTCATTTTGTGGGTGACGTGACTGCGCAGACGCTGACGCAGTTCGTTCATATCGATGTTACTTTCCACCAAGCCGAGTGCTTTGGCTATTTTTCGATCGTCGGCCGAATGTAAACGCGCGGGAATTTGGTTGACTCGCATGGCGGTCGTGAAAGTGTCGGACTCCACTCCAAGAACGGCGAATGGTAAATCACCCAGCCCGTCGATCAGCGCTTGTACTTGACGGCTGGGTTCTTGATTGCCGGTCAGCAATAGGCCTGAAATCTGGGGATAGTTGACCGAGTGGTAGGCCATCAGGCAGGCCAGAATGATATCGGACCGGTCACCGGGCGTGATGATCAAATCTCCGGTTTCCAGGTAGTCGAGAAAATCGGGAACCAGCATCGCAGCGACTTTGTATTGGTAAATTTCCCGGCCCAATGCTTTTTTGTCGCTGGAGAACATTTTTGCATGCAAGGCCTGGGCAATGTTGCCCATCGAAGGCTTCTCCAAGGACAATTCGATAGGGACAACAAAAATCGGAAATTCGCCATGATGGCTTAACATGGCGCGTAGGGGCTCGATCTGTTTGGACTCGACGCCGTTTATGACTAGCGCCAACACGTCGCTATCATGTTCGTTCAAGATATGCTTTACGTGGGCCAGGTTATTCAAGATTTGTATATTGTCTTGATCGGCTCCATGCATGACCGGCATCATTTGACAATCGAGATTGTTCGCGACTTCGACGTTGAAATTAAACTCAAAAATCGAGTCGCCATGGCGGTAATCGGAACCGATACACAACACAAAGTCGCATTGTGATTTCAGCTCTCGATATTTGCCTAGAATGATCTTATGTAATTCGTCGTACTGATCATTGGCTACTAGCTCGCGAGCGTAATCGCTCTTGCAGCCATACATGGCTTCATATCCGATATCAGGCGGATAACGATAGCTAATAAATTCGATCAGGTCGTCTTTATTATCTCCGGAATGAATAATCGGCCTGAAAAAACCGATTTTTCCCGCGTAGCCGGTTAGCATTTCCATCATCGCCAGCATAATGATTGACTTGCCGCTGTTACGATCCGTGCCTGTGATGTAAATATTCTGCGATAGTAATGATTGTTGCTCGGTTTCGGTAAGGGAATTATTCATCGTTGCTGATTAGTTATGTTGGCTACTCGGAATTTACAGGAAGTTTGCGTCAAAATCCGGCCTTTGTTCCATCGTCGGATTTGCGAACCTAAGCATAGATTGATATGGCGTTTTCGATTGGGCCGCAAAAATGCGTTTCCAGGCCGAAATTAGTTGCCGATAAATCGGCAAGCTTCTCTATTACGTCTATACTACAACCCGGTCGTTACGTCTATACTACAACCCGGCCGCAGGGCCTTTTAGAAAACAGCAATGGCAAAATTTACCGTTTATTTCAAAGATAAACCCATCTTTTCGAGTATTTACGATTCCGGCGTAGTTCATATCGGGCGTGACGATACCAACGAGTTAGTGGTGGATAGCTTGGCGGTAGCACCAGTACATGCTGTTGCGGTAATTAAGGATGGCGCCTGCATGATTAAGCAATTGAACGAGAAGTTTCCATTGTTGGTCAACAATCAGCCGGTTAAGCAATGGAGTCTGCAAAATAACGATGTTATCAACGTCGGTAAGCATTATATTCTTTACAATGCAACCGAGTTTTTTATCGGAGTAACCGGTCCGTCTGAAGCGGGGTCTGCCGAAGATCCGGAATTACAAGCTCTGAACGAAAAGTTGGATAGCGTTTCGAAACAGCAAGAAGGGAAGTTGCAAATTATGGACGGCCCCCATATCGGACGGATTCTGACGCTTAAGAAAGCAATGACCCGGTTGGGACATCAAGGCTCCGGTGTAATCGTAATTTCCAGGCGTAAGGATGGTTATCACCTATCCGCGCTACAGGGACATGACGGCTTGAAACTTAATTATCAACCTTTAGGCGATAGAACCGTATTATTGCAAAATAATGACGTCATCACGGTCGACAACACGCCGATGCAGTTCTTCAAAGAGTGATGCCGTGTCGGAATGTGCGCTCGAAGAAAAACGCAATTTCCAACGGTTTGTTTACAATGCAAAAGCGATCCTGGTCGGCGATGAATTCACCTTTCCTTGTCGCATTATTGATATGTGCCTGAAAGGCTGCCTATTGGAGTTCGAACGGCCTTGGTCCGGATCGGCGGGCGACTTTTACACGCTGATACTTGGCTTATCGGAAAAAGTTTTTATCAATATGCAACTTCAATTTGCCCACGGACAAGGAAAGCAAATCGGATTCAAATGCAACCGCATCGATATTGATAGTATGACCAGCTTGCGCCGGTTGGTGGAACTCAACTTGGGCGCTAGCGTTATGTTGGAACGCGAACTTTCGGCTTTGGGCAAATTGAAGAAGTAAATTTATCGATAGAAACGGAAAACGTTCGCTGTTCCGACAAAGGCTATTTGATCGTCTGTGTCGCTGTTTCGCCGTTCCATCCTCGATTTCTATCCACCCATTTCATGCTTAGCCAATACCATAGCGTCATCGGCAGCATCATTGCAAACCAATCCCAATCATCGATTAAGAAAAGCTTGCCGATCCATGGCGTATCTAAAAAGAACATGCTCCATGGAATGCAATACAAACTGAATAGCAAGCTACTCCAGATCAATAGCAAAGCGCCTTTTCGAGTTTCTATGCTAGATAAAGCGAAAAAAACCCAAAGAGGCATATTGTTGTCTTTTTGCATGTAACATCCCTTGGTAATGAGTTCAAAGTTAGCTCGCTGTAAAGCATATATGGTGCCATTTTATCAGGGATATTTTATAAACGGCTCTCATTTTTGCAATTAATTTCCTAAGAAATCGGCTTAATAGTATGCGGACGGCCTAAACCGTAGTGCCCTTTTCGCTTGGATTTTCGAAAAAAATAACGTTAGGGTTTGGTAGCGGTTTAGATGACTGATAATTGTCTTATTGAGCTTAATTAAGGCGTATAACTTAATATTTTTTATTAAATAACATAGATTAATTAAAAAAATAGGGTATTTAGCATATTAGAGGATATTTTAATTCATTGATTCTGACTGTTATACTGGGTTTTGGTGTGAAAATTGATATAACTCATTGGTTTTTTACGGTTTTCTCAGAAATGGACGAGGCGGACAACGGACGGTCTAGGTTGAAGTTAACCGAATAAACCATGCCACACCCGTCGCGAGGCGGGGCCGGAAAGCCACGGTTCTTGCCAGTAATAAATATGAACAAGAAAGCCGGGCCGCCTCTCGATTGTGATGGAGAGGGCCGCAACCAGGTCAGCACCTGCGTTGGGGACATCACTATTTAATCATACGTTAAACAGTGAAGAGGATCGAAAATGAAGAAAAACAAATTACTTGGCATTGCAGCAGGCATCGCAGCAGCGCTGGCTATTACACCATCGGCCCATGCGCATCAGTATTACAATCTAACCGGTGTTGGCGCTGTAGGTTCCGCCGATTCAGCGATTGGCTTCGGCATAGCCAACAGCATCAACGGCACCGATGGCGTATCCGCCAATTCCAACGGCACCAACCGCATCGCAAATGGCACAAACACCTACGATCCGCTAAATCCTGGCGTCAATAACCTGATACCCGGTACCGGCACTGCCGCTACCACGGCTACTGAAATTCCCGGTAATCTGCCTTATATGTGGTATTCCGGCCAACACAGCACAGCGTTGGGCGTGACCAAGCGTGAACATTTTACCGGTTCGAGTGTAACCGACAACACAGGTAATATGTTGAGCGGATTGAGTTCTACAGCGGCAAACAATACCAGCTTGACGCTGCCGAATGGTACGGTGCTGAATGCCCCTGCCGGCACAAACTGGGGTACCAACAATACTTCCAGTTTATGGAAAACGTATAACGACAAAAATACCGGTTCCAACGCTGCCACTTGGGGCACCACCATGGTCGATCTGCCGGCGAACGGCGATCATCCTTATTTAGCTGTGGCCGGCAATTCCACCGAAACCAGTTTAGGCCTGGATTATGGCTTGATTCACATCAGCTGTGGCGCCAATTCCGCAGAGGCCAACTGTGCGAGTGATGGTGACGTATTAACCACAATCACTATCCAAAACGATAGCGATTATGCCCAATATAATGGCTTGCTGGACGTGGCCTTGTATCGCAACGTTGACACCAG
Organism: Methylomonas sp. MgM2; assembly: GCF_054172045.1. NCBI lineage: Bacteria > Pseudomonadati > Pseudomonadota > Gammaproteobacteria > Methylococcales > Methylococcaceae > Methylomonas > Methylomonas sp. MgM2. The sequence continues at coordinate 46,504 of NZ_JBSYXO010000025.1, forward strand.
CCTGACGTCTGACCGCAACGCACTAGATACTTTCGGCGCTTCCGGTTTCCAAGGTTCCAGCCTGGGCGACGCCATCTGGACAGCCAGCATGAGCAATGTCGGTGACACTCTGTTTTATTCATTTATATTCAATCAGTCCGAGTGGCTGGCGACCGGTACGCCTGGTTATGAGACCAATGGCTTTTATACGCTGGTGATTGGCGCACATGGTGGTACTGGCGATGTAGCTGATGCCGTTGCTTATGATGTGCTAGTCACCACCTCGCCGGTACCGGTACCTGGCGCCGTCTGGTTGTTTGGAAGCGCTTTGGCTGGATTTATGGGCTTTGGGCGCCGTAAAGCTAGTGTTGTAGCTTAATTTCCACGTGTGGTTGCCGGCCCTGGTGCCGGCAATCGATTTGTTTTGGTGTAAAAATTTGAAGGGGGGACTTATCCATGACCTATCTTAATCTAAATAAATTGGCGTTGGCGGGCGTCATCGGCACCTTGCTGACGGCATCCGGAACCGTGAGCGCCCATGTCACCTATAACACCAACGGTGCGCCGGACAATTCAGACGGTTCCAATGCCGGGCCTTGGACCGAGGGTGATCCCGGATACACCGGCAATTTGCCTGCCACTTGGGTGGCGATGATTCATAACGCCGGCGGCGTAGCAAACTCGCAAACAGCGAGCTCCGCGGACGCGGGATTCACTATCGGGATGGGGGCAAAATCCTACAAGGATGGCGGCACTAATTGGGCGCATTCTGCCGATTTCGGCCTATTTCATTTGCAACATGCAGCTGACGTAACGATTAGCGTCACAGCCGATGGTTCCAATCTGCGTCCTGCTTTTGGTTTGTGGGATGGCTGGGATACCAATTCCGGCAGCTCGCGGCATCAAGCGTATTTGAACAACGGTGCTTTAAACCCGATGGGATCGGTGCTTGACTCGTCTTTGGCGGCGCATAGCCCGACTTCATGGGCCGTAGCGCCAGGTCAGGGGGCGGGTCAAACGGCGACGCTCAGCCTGTTTCTGGAAGCGGGGGACTATACCCTGATTCTGGGTGGTTACGAGGGGACGGTTGCCGGAGCTAATTTGGCTTATACCGCTACCATCGCCGCCGCAGCATCGCCGGTGCCTTTGCCGGGTGCGGTATGGCTGTTCGGCGGTGCGTTGGCCGGTTGGGTCGGCACTCGAAGACGCAGGGCAAGCGCTTAACATAGTCTGATTTTTTGCCTGAATTGACCCCGATGCGGCTCACCGTCGCTTCGGGTTTTTTGTTTGTTACCATGTCACTGCGGTTGGATTTTACTATTAAGGATTTGGCCAAAAATAACTTCCCGTTTTGCCGGTGCGAATCCTGGGGCATACCGAATGAGGAACGCGTGAACCCTTCCATGGGGGCTTGACGGCAGCGTTCTTGCTGCCGACATCCTCACTTGGCACGTCCCCAGTGACTATTGCCATATCGGGAAGTTATTTTGGACGATACCCTAAAAAACTAGCTTAATCGGCATGTCAATCACATCGATGCAGCAGGTGCGAAACATAAAATTGAAAAGAAACGATCCTTGCCCCTGCGGTAGCGGCAAAAAGGTCAAGGCTTGTTGCGGCGCGTATTCAGATGTCGCGCAGGATCGAGTTCCCGATGCCCAGCAGTTACTGCAGCTCGCTTTGCGCGCAGTGGCCAATCGGGACGTTGAAGGGGCCACAGCCGGCTTTCGTGCGGTACTAAAGGTAAGGCCGAAGCATGCCGAAGCCTTGGCTGGGTTGGGTCAGGCATTATGTTGGCAGGATTATCGGCGCGAGGGTTTGGCTTATCTGCAGCAAGCTGCCCGGATTCTGGAAAAGGGCGCCGGCCGGAATCATGATGTCAAACCGTTGTTGGAGTTGGCTGAGCAATTACACCATTGGGGTGATGTAGCCACTTCGGTTCGTTTGGCGAAACTGGCGGTAAAACTGTCACCGGATGCACCGGCTCCGCATAACAATTTAGCTTTGTATCTGATGCGCATCAATCGCCTGGAAGAAGCGCTGCCCCATGCACGCAAGAGCGGTCAATTGCTGTCTGACGATCCGGCGCCGCAAAATTTATTGGCCGCGTTGGAAGCGCGTCTCGGCGAGGCGGAGTCGGCCAAAGAAAGATTGGAAACCGTCATATCCGATAACCGCAACCCACGGCAAACGGCCAGAGCCTGGCAGGAACTGGCAACGATTTCGGATAAACTCGGCGATTATGCGGGGGCTTTTGCCGCTAGCCGGAAAGCGAAAACGCTGAATGCGTCTTTTGCCGAATTCCGCGCTTTGGACGGTAGGCAACTATTTGATGTCTTAGAGCGCAATCGCGCCGGATTTAGCCCCGAGCTATTGGGTCTTAGGGAAGTTCGGGATTACGCCGACGATTTGCCGGTGCCGATATTCTTGATGGGATTTTTACGCTCCGGAACGACGCTTACCGAACAAGTACTTGCGGCACACCCGCAAGTCATGACTTCCGACGAGAATGGGATCATCAATCAAGTAGCGGCCCAACTGGGCCGACTGGCGGGTTGCGGCGGCGATACGGCTGCCGGGTTGGCGAGTGCCGATCTTTCGACCTTGTTGGAGTTACGCCGCTATTATTGGCACAGGGTGCAAGACGAATACGGCGCCGTGGCATTGCGCAAAACCTTCGTCAATAAAGTGGCTTTAAACAGTATCGACATCGGTCTTATCGCCTGTTTGTTTCCGGAGGCCAAGATAATATTTGCCCTGCGCGACCCGCGAGACGTTTGCCTGAGCTGTTTCATGCAGTCGTTTCAACCTTCTGTCGCCACGATCAACATGCTGAGTTGGCAAGGCACGGCAAAGCAGTACGCCGCTATCATGAATCTATGGTTGCAGGTGCGCGACCACATGCGGCCAACTTATCTGCAACTACGCTATGAAGACGCCGTAAACGATTTCGAAAAGACCTTTCGCGCAGTGTTTGCATTCCTGGGCTTGGATTGGTCCGCCGAAATTATCGATTTTCATGCCCGAATGAAGGGCCGCTACATCGCGACGCCAAGTTTCGCCGCGGTCTCGCAACCGGTTTACGATACCGCGGTTCGGCGCTGGACGCGCTACAGAGAGCATCTAGAAGAAATTCAGCCCGTTCTGCAACCCTTTATCGACGTCTTTGCTTACGGCGGTAACGGCTAATTTTATAAGTCGGATAGAACCCCCAACGCCTCCTGTATATTGCTGACCGCATGAATTTGCAAGTTCTTGATCGGCTCTTTGGGTTTGTTGCTTTTCGGAATGACGGCGCGCTTGAAGCCGTGTTTGGCCGCTTCGTTCAAGCGGGCATGACCGTTGGCCACCGGACGGATTTCGCCGTTTAAACCGACTTCGCCGAAAAACACCGTGTCGTAAGGAATGATGCGGTCTCTTAAACTGGACACGACCCCGACCATGATCGCTAAATCGGTGCTGGTTTCCGATACCTTGATGCCGCCGACCACATTGGTATAAATCTCGTCGTTTGCGGTAAAAATACCGCCGTGGCGCGAAAGTACCGCCAGCAGCATGGCCAAGCGGTTTTGATCCAAACCGACCGCCAGCCGGCGGGGATTGCCGTACTGACTTTCAGTAACCAGTGCCTGAATTTCAACCAACAACGGCCGCGTGCCTTCCCATAAAACCGTCACCACACTGCCGGGAGAAGGTTTTTCGGCTCGCGATAAAAACATGGCGGACGGGTTTTTGACTTCCTTTAAGCCGGTGGACTCCATCGCAAAAAAGCCTAGTTCGCCGACGCTGCCGAAACGGTTTTTGTCGGCACGCAGCACCCGGAAGCGCGAGTCGTCGGTCGACGACAGGACGACTTGGGCATCGACGATATGACTCAAAGTCATAGGTCCGGCCAAGGATTGATCTTTAGTGACGTGGCCCACCATGAAAAACGACACATTATTGCGTTTAGCGTATTGGGTTAGGTAGCTGGCCGATTCGCGTACTTGCGAAACGGAACCGGGTGCGGATTCGGCGTCTGCGGTGTACATGACTTGAATCGAATCGATGATGACGACTTGCGGTTTTTCCTCGTCCAAAACTTCACAAATTTGCTGCACCGATGTTTCGGCCAGCATCTTGATGCCGGTTGTCGTTAAGCCAAGCCTGCGCGCGCGTTCGGCAATCTGTTGCAAGGATTCTTCGCCGGAAACGTAGAGTACCGGCAAGCAGCGGGCGATATGAGCGATCGCTTGCAGCAATATCGTGCTCTTGCCGGCGCCAGGCGCGCCGCCGATCAGCACCACACTGCCCGTGACGATGCCGCCGCCCAGCACGCGGTCGAATTCCGTCAAGCCGGTCGAAATCCGTTCGGCCTGAGCCAGATTGACTTCCGACAATAGGTGGACTTCGCTGCGGGTGCCGGCATAGCCCGTGTGGTCGCGCTTAGTCTTGGAATTACCGAGTTTGACTTCCTTGATCGTATTCCATTCGCCGCATTGGTTGCATTGCCCGGACCAGCCCGCATAATCGGCGCCGCACTCGGTGCAGACGAAGGCGGATTTTTGTTTTTTGGCCATGATATTCGTCGGGTTTACTTTATAAAAATCAGAGTGAATTTTCTGTCCGGATGGTAGGTCCGATTACGCTGCGCTAAACGGACCTGCGCTACAGGCGAAACACGGTAACGAGAATGAGGAGAGCCAGTTGTAGCATCGGCAGAGCTAGCGCAGCCAAGAGAAAACGGCCGATGTAACGCTTGTCCGGATTCTTGCCATGGGAGCGGATCAGCACGGCGATGGCAATTGCGGTAACTGGAATGCCGATGACTGCGAACAGCATTGCACCCAAGCCAACGAACGACCCGTTCCCTGCGTTAGCCATGATAACAGCGTATGAAAAGGCCGCTTGAAACAGACAAACGCCGCCGACACCCAGGAAATAGTTCAATTAGAACGCCTCATTCAAGTTCCAGCCTATAAACGTCTATACGGCTGCATCTGCAAAAAGTCCAACGGTGAACTCGACTCGAAAAGCGGAGCGGCGATAGCCGGAGTGTGACTGGCATGGCAGTCAGCTAGCTGGTGAGAGTCCAGCCTTTGCCCTGTGAGCCCGCGTAGCTCCGATTGGCGCAGCGTAATCGGAGGAACGAAGGTCGTCAACATGCGTCCGATTACGCTACCGCTAATCGGACCTACGGCCCTGCCGCAAAAACGATACGGCTTCAATAAGTTCATGCTGCGCAAAGGCTTTTTCCCTCCGTATATCATTTTATATTTTTCAGTAACTAATTGGGTTGCTGTCATGCCTGCTCAACAATCTGTACCCGCTGCGTAATCCCGCACAGCAAGGTATACGGTATGGTGTCGGCATGGTGGGCGATTTCTTCCACCGGTAAGCCGTCGCCCCAAAGGGTAACCGGGTCTCCCGGCTGCGCATTGGGTTGGCTGTTGAGGTCCACGGTTATCATGTCCATCGAGACCCGGCCGATCAACGGCACGCGTTGTCCGTTGACCAGCACCGGCGTGCCGCATTGCAGACGCCTGTGGTAGCCGTCGCCGTAGCCGATGGATATCACGCCGATACGAGTGTCGACCGGACATTGCCAGGTGCCGCTATAGCCGACGGTTTCGCCGGCGGCCACGTTCTTGACGGCGATAACGCGCGAATGCAGACTCATGACCGGTTTCAGGCCGAAATCCGCGCCGGTCTTGCCGGGGAACGGCGAACAGCCGTATAGCATCAGGCCGGGCCTGACCCAGTCGCCGATAATATTGGGCCAACCGATAATGCCGGCGGAATTGGCGATGCTGCGCTGGCCGGGATAGCCTTGCACCGCGTCGTTGAACAGTTCGACCTGGCGCCGGGTTTTGTCGTCCAGCAAATCGTCGGCGTTGGCAAAATGGGTGATTAGATTGACCGGTCGCTTGACGATGGAGCAAGTCAACAGCTGATCATAGGCGGCATTGAAATCGCGGCCTTTGAATCCGAGCCGGTTCATCCCGGTATCCATTTTTAACCATACGGTTAAACTAGCGTCCTGCCCGGCCTGCCGCTGCAAAATAGCGATTTGTTCGGGCGTGTTGATCACGGCATCCAACTGATGTTGCAGCATCAGTTGCAGTTCTTCCTCGCAAACGAAGCCTTGTAAGACGGTGATCGGTTGGCTGATGCCGGCCTTGCGCAAACGTACGCCTTCGTCCACTCGCGCCACGGCAAACCCGTCCGCGTCATTCAATACGCGAGCGACGCGGACAATGCCGTGACCGTAGGCGTTGGCCTTGATGACGGCCATGATTTTGCGGTTGGGCGCATAGCGCCGGACTTGCGCCAAATTATGGCGTATCGCCTCCAAATCCAGATGCACGTAGGCGGCGGGGGTCATTCGTAATCCTCGTCGCCGCTATAGATTCCGGCAAAATTCTCGAAACGGGTATATTGGCCCAAGAAGGTTAGGCGCACAGTACCGAGCGGTCCGTTGCGCTGCTTGCCGATGATGACTTCGGCTATGCCTTTATCCGGACTATCTTCGTTATAGACCTCGTCCCGGTAAACGAAGATGATCAAGTCGGCATCCTGCTCGATTGCGCCCGATTCTCGCAGGTCGGACATCACCGGCCGTTTGTTGGGGCGCTGCTCCAGGTTACGGTTCAGCTGCGATAAGGCGATGACCGGCACATTCAGTTCCTTGGCCAACGCCTTCAGGCCGCGGGAAATGTCGGAGATCTGCTGCACGCGGTTATCGCCGCTGGCAGGGGATTGCATCAATTGTAAATAGTCCAATACGATCAAACCCAGCTGACCGTGTTCGCGCATCAGGCGCCGCGCCCGCGAACGTACCTCGGTCGGCGTCAGCGCAGGGGTATCGTCTATGAACAGCTTGGTTTCCGCCAGCAGGTTAATCGCGGAAGTCAGCCGCGGCCAATCGTCGTCTTCCAGTTTGCCGGTCCTGACCTTATGTTGATCGATGCGCCCCAATGACGACATCATCCGCATCGCCAGCGCTTCGCCCGGCATCTCCATACTGAACACCGCGACCGGCATACCGCTTTTTAAGGCCACATTTTCGGCCATGTTCATCGCAATGGTGGTTTTTCCCATCGACGGCCGGCCGGCGACGATGATCAAATCGGCCGGTTGCAAACCGGAGGTTTTTTCATCGAGATCGGTAAAGCCGGTGCTGACGCCGGTCACGTCGCCGTCCATCTCGTATAGCGTCTCGATCTTGTCCACTGCCTTTGCCAACAGCGACTTGATCGAATTAAAGCCGCCTTGGCCGCGCTGACGCTGCTCGGCAATCTCGAAGACTTTGCGCTCGGCGTTTTCCAGTAATTCGGCGGTTTCCCGGCCTTCGGTACTGAAAGCGGAATCCGAAATTTCGGTGCCGATATGTATCAGTTGCCGCAAAACCGAGCGGTCGCGGACGATGTTGGCGTAGGCGACGATATTGGCCGCGCTGGGCGTTTCCTTGGCCAACATGCCCAAATAGGCCAATCCGCCGACGTCTTTTAACTCGCCGGTGGCTTCCAATACTTCGGACAGCGTTACGACGTCGAACGGGTCTTGTTTCTCCGCCAATTCGGCGATGGCTCGGAAGATCAGTTGGTGGTCGCGCCGGTAAAAATCGGTTTCCACAACTTTGTCGGCGACAGAATCCCAGGTCTGGTTGTCCAGCATTAGACCGCCCAATACCGATTGTTCGGCCTGGATGGAATGAGGCGGGACTTTTAACGATTCGACGGCGTGGTCGGCAGGATAATAATAGTCTTCTGACATCAGTGGTTTAAGATAGGGGAGCAGAATTGCGAGCGCGTATTATATCGCATCGGAAAAGCGATCATTACGCTCCGGCACGAACGATCAAAATGGCGATTTGCAAGATAGCAGGGCATTTTCCTTAGCTTGTCGACGGCCGGCCGGTAATTTTTAACATCGATCCGAATCACATCATGAAATTCGCTTGCCAGCCGATTCGAGCGATTTGCGTTAGCGTGGCCGGAAAAGTCAGTGGTGCCGTCGATGCCTATCCGTTTATTGTGTTTTGGCAAACAGGTTTTTTAAAATTCAGGCGAATAAAATCGTCTAATCGATCGTAACACGAGTACATTGGGTTCATGTGCCTGCGTAAGATCAGTCGCGTATCGGCGCGACCTCTAGGACTTTTTGCCGCCGCCTAAGGTCTATTCGGTCGATAGCTTCTAAGATCTCGTCACGCGGAATAAAGAATTCGTCTCGATCCGCAAAGGCTTTCAATCTTTCGATTGTGATATGTTCCTCAATTGGTATTTCTACAATACGGTTTAAGATTTGCCGTGCGAATCGGGGCGGCAATGGATTTCGCAACCGTTTGAGGCTTTCGCTAAGAAACCACTCAAGCTCTTTCGGCTCGAGCATTGTTACGCTTCGCTCAAGTAAGGAGCGGACCGTCAGGCGATTTCGAAATTCCAGCAGCAGTTCAATCAATAATACGCCTGCGAAGCCGCCGCTAGTGCGCATCCAAAATTCGGTGGCTTCGCCGTAAACCAGATAGATCCAATAGATGGTTAAGGTGTTAAAAAGCAGGAAGGTGACCAAGATCCGGTACCACCTCGGCAGACAGTTTCCTAATGTAACGAGTCGTACAACAGGGTTAGAGAGCCACTTCGCTCGTTTGAAATTTTCTCCGATACCGATGGTGTATATCCAAAAGCACAGTATCAAACGGAATGCCGTTCTAGGCGGTACCAACAAATAGCAAACTACGCTGAATAGTATGAAATATACGGTCAACCGCGCACCATTCCAGAACAGCGAGGTGGCTAACAGAAATGAAATGGAAATGACCGCGGACCACTGTCCTGACGAATTCGACAGTTGCTTGGGGGTCAGTAGTTCCTCATTGCCTAGATTCATATAATAAGGGACAAGAATTCCAAAGACGCCAAGCACAATCAGCCAATATCCTAAAAATATTAGACCCGTACGCATCAGGCTGAGTTTGATGTCCGACTGAGCCAGCCGCCAACAGGATAACAGCGACAGATTCTTGACGGAACGCAATCGCCTAAAGATATCGTCCGGGCTGGTTTCTCGAAGGAATTTATTCAGAATCGTTGCGAATTTCGGATCTTTATAGTCCTTCCTGTCGATGGCGTTGAATACTTCGTTAACAAGCCAGTCCGAACGGCTGGCCACCATCTCGGCGAGGAGATGGTGCGAATAGGCCAAAGGCATACCCTTTAAGGTTCGGGCCAGACGTACTTGTTCAATGAGAGAACCGCGTCTTGCGACGGCAAGCGTCAGCGGTTCGATGAATTCGAAAGTGCGTTTATATAGTTCCCCTATCCGCTGCCGCACGCAATCTAGGGCAACTTCGATGGCTAAAATACCTTCCAGTCTTATCGTAGCGGTGTCGCTCGGAAAATCGGCCGGCTCCGGTTCGTCGGGATACCGGAGTCCGAGCAACAGAAGGTATCTACGGTCTATTGCCCTACAAATCAGCTGGATCAATACGTTCGGGTTCCTTGTGATGCCGCCGCGTAGAATGATAGTTTCCCGCCACCAAGGGTTGTTTAAGTGGTCCACGGTCAAATCCGAGTTCCGGCTGATCTGTTCCCAGTAGGAGGCCGCTAAGTATTCCAATAAACGATGATGCTCGAATCGGACGGAATCGTCGACCTCGCGTCGCATCAGCCCTGAACAAATCGCTACGTCAAGCGCTTCGTTAATCTCATTTGACGTTCTCGCTTTTAACCGTTCCAGTTTGGCTATTTCGCTACTGCTGAGGTAGGTTCCCAGATTGCTTTCGAGCGTTCCGTAAGCAATTTCTTTCCAGATGTTCAAAACCGTCTCTTGTTTCGCTTCCCGCCATTTTCTGCGATTCGATTCGACTTCTAGCTTCTTCTCAATGTAACTTTCAAAAACCTCGGCGTGAATTCGCGGCAAAGTTCCGGCATTCGCAAAGAAATAATTTGCCAGCAGCTTGAGCGAAAAAGGGTTCGTCGCAAATGTGAACAGCGGATGATCCGGTTCCGCAAGGGCGAGATAACTACTGTGCGCCGTCTGTTGCGTGTCCGGATTCAATATCCGCTTTGCATAAAGCTCCCAATGCTTTTCGAGGTACTCGTGCACCCGTTTGGCGTTGAACGGTTCGACAATCAATTCAGAATGTGGAAAGGTTCCCGAATACTCCCGGTTACGGCATGCGATGACTATGGAGTTGAGTTTTCCGTACTCGATGAGAAATTGTTTAATCCGGTCTGCCCGCGACGCGAAATCTTTAGACGGCATTTCGTCCATTGCATCAAGTAACAAGTATATTCGCCCTTGCTTAAGCGCATCTTCCAAGACTTCCAGGATATTTGAACCTCCCGGGATCACGTGGCCGAGTTGGTATTTAATGAATTCCAGTAATTCGATTGCTTGTCCTTTGTCATCGTTTTGAGAGTAACTGCCGAGATGGACATAAACCGGCAGTGCCGGCCATATCCGCCGGCCGTCCGACTGTTGACGTGCGATTCCCAGTGCCAAGTGACGTAGCGTGACGCTTTTTCCGCTGCCGGGTTCGCCTAGAAGGACGATAGGCTTACGCGCTTTTCGAAGTAACGAGTCGATGTTATGGACTAAGGTACCGCGTTCGGTCGTTAGAATGTCGCGCGAGTTGAGACCTCGTTGATCATAGGGAAGTGCGTTACGGAACACATAACGAAGTTCGATGTGCTCCTGCTCTATCAAAACGCCTTCCGGGGCAGTATATTCCTTGTCGCTATAGCCTAGCGGTCGATTCAACTCCTCCAAGTACTCTTGCAATGCCGCTAGATATGCCTTTTCTTTCTCAAGGCTTGCCAGCTCAGAGCCCTCTTTGCGTATCTTTGCTCTCCAAAACCGAACCAGCGAATATAAAGCAAACGCAATCGTCGGTAGCGAGAGCACAAAACCAAATATGGATATCCAATCTTTGAGCGGTAGGTTTGACATGTTTCTGCTCTCTGAGAGTTATTTTCTGCATCGCAGCCTTCGGCATCTGACAAGAAACGAGGCCGTTATTAGTATATCGATCGGATCAGGTGAAGCGATAGATTGGAAAAGGTCGGTTTTCCGCTTTCAATTTTGACTGATCAAGTACGGCAAAGACATTCAAGGTAAACAATATACATCGTTAGAAAAGCCATGCGCTGTTGTTAAGCATTATCTCGAACCGAGCTCAAGGCCAAAGGAAGCCCGCTAACAGTGTTTTCCGGGCAGCCAAGTACTAATGCAACGGATAAGGCGTTGGCTGGAACAATGAATAATAGTTCTGTTTCAGCCGGTTGCCGTTCGTATAATGTAAAATTAATGGAGCTCTTTGGTAACAATTCTGTACCATCGACATAGTCACTCACCGCTGATATATCGGTTACGCGGGTAGTTTTTACCGGTCGCCCCAATATCGGCGATGACATCGCTTCAACGTGACTCCGACAATTCTAATTTTTCCTGAAGTCCAAGTTCTTCAGCTAACTTTCTGAGTCGTGCCGGGTCTTTATCTTCAGCAACTAATATTTATGGATCTGCCGTTTTTTTCAGGCAACGTCACGGCGGGTTAAAGGATAAGTTTCAGGTGAGAAGGTCTTATGCTTATTATTGTAAGAGCAGTCAAGCTGCGGCCTTCTAGAATCGTTTGATTTGATAAGTGAATACAGGTCATGACCATCGAAAAGATGTAAATCTTTAGACCTTGGTTTGCTTGCTTGGATAGCTTCATATAGACTTTGCTCAGCCATTTTCAGTAAGGCCTGATGCGGTAACTGCATTTTTTGATGTTACTGCAACAACCCACAGCAACATTGCTTTCCTGACTAAAGACTGCGCACATAAAAAAGCCCAAGTCATTAATATTAAATAACTTGGGCCTGATTTATCAACTTCTAAATATAAAACTGGTAGCGGGGGCAGGATTTGAACCTACGACCTTCGGGTTATGAGCCCGACGAGCTACCAAGCTGCTCCACCCCGCGATCGATTTCAGGTATTATACGGACATCAATTCATAAGTCAAGGGGCGCGTACGCGGCTTTTCTGGGCAGGTTTCAAGCCATCTTGGTCGCTTGTTTAAAACGCTTTAACTTACGAGATTAATTTTTGGGAATTAACTATTCCAACGCCAGGTAGGGCGGCGGTTCATTACATGTCCTCGGACATCATCCTTTCGCTAATTGATAATAGGCCTCGGCATTGGATTTCAGCTTGTCAACGACGCTTCTATCCAACTCATTGGCCGCAACGCGGCTGTCCAAGTCGGAGAGAATGTCTTGTAAGGTCATGCTATCCCTGTAAGGGCGATCTTGCGCTAATGCCTGGAAAATATCGGCAACGCTAATGATACGGCATTCCAAATCCTGCTCCGATCCCTGACTTTTGAACGGATATCCTTCGCCGCGCAGGTTTTCGTGATGAAAACCCGCCCATATCGGTATTTTGGTGTCTGCAAATACTCGCTGCAAGATGCGAAAAGTATCGTAGCTATGGCGCTGCATACAAGCTCGTTCCTCTGCCGTAAGTTTTCCGGGTTTCTCGATGATGTCTTCGGATACCCTTAATTTACCGATGTCATGTAACAAGCCGGCGATTTCAACTTGGTCAAGTTCGGTACCTCGAACGCTGAAGTCCTCGGCCAACTTTCGAGCAACCAATGCTACGCGTTCCGAGTGCTGTTCGGTAAAAGAACTTTTGGCGTCGACCACCCGAGAAAACAAATGCGCTAATTCGCGTTGGGCCGTAAAAGTCAATGAGACGGGAGCGATGTTTTTTCCTAGGTCGCGTATGTCTTCGTCTAAGTAATCGGGGTCCATCGCAAGCCAGAACGCTTGGCTGTTACCGATTCTGGCAAACGCTTCCAATAGCTCGGGTGCGAATAAAACGCCGGAAAAGTCCATGAGTTGTGAAATGATGGCCGGAGCCGCGGTTAAAATGCGTTCGCTATTGATAAAGTTGACTTGTAATATATCAATGCGATCAGCCAGAAATAAAAGATTTGCACGTATGCGTATGCGCTGATCTAACGGCAATGTAATCAGCTTTTCCCAACGAGTATGGTGATAGCGGATTTCCTCCGCCAAGTGAGCTAAAGGCGCGCATGCAGATAAATAATTGAAACCTCTTTCCGCGTGCGCGTCGGCACCGCTCCATTCCAGTGAATTAGTCAGATTCCTATGCTCGTGGATTTGGGCGACGCCGCAGTCGTGCAGCATACCGGCGTGCAAGATGCTGTAGCTTTCTTCATCGGACCATTTTAGTTCTCTGGCGATGTGGTAAGCCATCATTGCAACTCTCTTTCCGTGTCTAACTTCATCAATGCCGACCAAATCCAGCGAGCAACTGAGCGCGGTGATGGCACTGTGCAAATCGATGTCTTGGTGCTCCATAAAAAATCTCGCGGCGTTCAGATGCAATTTGTGTTGGCGAAAAAGATACAATCAATCATTTATTAAAGTTTACCCTTGCGTCTGCAGAAATGTCTTGATCTGTGA
>NZ_JBSYXO010000026.1:0-59796 GCF_054172045.1 Methylomonas sp. MgM2
GCTAGCAGACCACCCGGCGCTTCAAAAAATGGCGTCGAAACCGAAGGTATGGCGGCAAATTTCAACAGCCTGCTAAGCCGCCTGCGCGGCGGCGAACTCGACCCGATAACTTCCTGCGCTCCCTCTGGCTTTCTAAGCCGCCTGCGCGGCGGCGAACTTTTGAAACTGATACTCTGTAGATTCCGTGGTTTTCTAAGCCGCCTGCGCGGCGGCGAACGTAGCGTCATCAGGATTGGTTTCCTGAGTCAATTTCTAAGCCGCCTGCGCGGCGGCGAACGGTCGTGTTCAATTTGTTAGGATTCCTTTAAATTTCTAAGCCGCCTGCGCGGCGGCGAACATCATCACAAAACACGACGCTAGAATCACAGTTTTCTAAGCCGCCTGCGCGGCGGCGAACGTATCGCCAAAATCAGAACCTATACCCGCTAATTTCTAAGCCGCCTGCGCGGCGGCGAACTTGTCTAAATTCTCCGGGCTGACAAAAATGCTGTTTCTAAGCCGCCTGCGCGGCGGCGAACAGCCAGTATCGGGGTTTAGACGGGATTAGTCATTTCTAAGCCGCCTGCGCGGCGGCGAACGAAGTCTCAATCTTCAGGTGATGACCGTTATATTTCTAAGCCGCCTGCGCGGCGGCGAACCGGCGACAACTACCCCAACAGCGTGGCGGTGCTTTCTAAGCCGCCTGCGCGGCGGCGAACGATAAAAGGGGAAAACAGACAACAAAAGCACTTTTCTAAGCCGCCTGCGCGGCGGCGAACTTACATCGGCTACGTTTAACAATTCGACAATTTTTCTAAGCCGCCTGCGCGGCGGCGAACCCTGGTAGCTCAATAGCACAGGCTCGTTCTCGTTTCTAAGCCGCCTGCGCGGCGGCGAACGCTTGCCGATAAATTGGTGCGGTAGATCACGCTTTCTAAGCCGCCTGCGCGGCGGCGAACAACTTATGGATACGATCAACTATCAGTTAATTTTTCTAAGCCGCCTGCGCGGCGGCGAACGGTCGCAAACTTATGGCCGGCTGGTGGCATTGTTTCTAAGCCGCCTGCGCGGCGGCGAACGTATTTGTAACGTCAAATTAATTTCCCCTGATTTTCTAAGCCGCCTGCGCGGCGGCGAACGTATCGAATCGAGGCTTAGAACCGGGCTTCAATTTCTAAGCCGCCTGCGCGGCGGCGAACATCTCCGCCTTGACTTTATCAATATTCGGCGTTTTCTAAGCCGCCTGCGCGGCGGCGAACACCCGGCTGAGGAGTGTCACTAAATGCCAGCTTTTCTAAGCCGCCTGCGCGGCGGCGAACTTATCCACATTTGTTGTAAGTCGTCGGCAACATTTCTAAGCCGCCTGCGCGGCGGCGAACTCAGACATTCGGCAATAGTAATAACTTCCGACTTTCTAAGCCGCCTGCGCGGCGGCGAACTAGCAACATATGCCAATGCGGACAACCATCATTTTCTAAGCCGCCTGGGCGGCGGCGAACTGGTCATATCGTCTTTAGTATCGTTTGCTACTTTTCTAAGCCGCCTGCGCGGCGGCGAACCGATGAATGTCGATACCACTATCGATGGTAATGTTTCTAAGCCGCCTGCGCGGCGGCGAACTTTGCGATTGATGCGCTTAAAGCGGGTAGGGTTTTCTAAGCCGCCTGCGCGGCGGCGAACATAACCATAAAATTCACCCGACCTGCTAACCGTTTCTAAGCCGCCTGCGCGGCGGCGAACAGGTTATTTATTACGGTTGCAATGTCCTAAATTTTCTAAGCCGCCTGCGCGGCGGCGAACAATATCCGCACGTGCCTAATTTGCGCGTTATCCTTTCTAAGCCGCCTGCGCGGCGGCGAACTTTCCAAAACGGTTTCAGGATGCCGGCCCAGCATTTCTAAGCCGCCTGCGCGGCGGCGAACAATACGGTCGTAACCCAGGATGTAAGAGCTATCTTTCTAAGCCGCCTGCGCGGCGGCGAACTATTTGCTGCTTTATCGAAATTAGTAACGAATTTTCTAAGCCGCCTGCGCGGCGGCGAACAGACATCGCGAAGCGGCTCCAATCTCGCACACTTTCTAAGCCGCCTGCGCGGCGGCGAACGTCCCTATGTTTCTGTTGGGCGCTTTTATTGCTTTCTAAGCCGCCTGCGCGGCGGCGAACCAAGGCCGCATCCGGACGCTCGTCCAGATATTTTTCTAAGCCGCCTGCGCGGCGGCGAACAAACAACACCAAGAAGGATATTGCACCGATTTTTTCTAAGCCGCCTGCGCGGCGGCGAACCTAAGGCGGTTTTAATCGACTGGTCTGTTAACTTTCTAAGCCGCCTGCGCGGCGGCGAACCCGGCTCCTCTGCTACGCGCGTGTTACGACAATTTCTAAGCCGCCTGCGCGGCGGCGAACGCTGATCCAAGAAATTATCTTGATTTTCCTAATTTCTAAGCCGCCTGCGCGGCGGCGAACTCGTGCGCAGGCGGCTGCGGCGAGGTGTGTGATTTCTAAGCCGCCTGCGCGGCGGCGAACTAGCGCGGGCGTATCGTCGGAGCGGTTTTAATTTTCTAAGCCGCCTGCGCGGCGGCGAACCCCCATCCCTCACAATTAGCCGTTGTGTGCAATTTCTAAGCCGCCTGCGCGGCGGCGAACAAAAACGCATCGATATTTTGACAAATAGCATCTTTCTAAGCCGCCTGCGCGGCGGCGAACAGGCCAAGAACAGACTGCAATTCCCTGATTTATTTCTAAGCCGCCTGCGCGGCGGCGAACGGGCCAAGGCACGGGCGAAAATGGCGCGTGATTTTCTAAGCCGCCTGCGCGGCGGCGAACCTGCTTCGAATTCGGCCATTGAATCAAATACTTTTCTAAGCCGCCTGCGCGGCGGCGAACTGTTTATGATTGTTTAATTCCTGCTCCTTTTGTTTCTAAGCCGCCTGCGCGGCGGCGAACCTCGTGCTGATCGTAAAAACATTCCTTACCTTTTTCTAAGCCGCCTGCGCGGCGGCGAACTCTTGACTTCGCCGGGAACGGGAGAAGGCAAATTTCTAAGCCGCCTGCGCGGCGGCGAACTTGCATCGCAACCGCTACGTTGGACATTTTGCTTTCTAAGCCGCCTGCGCGGCGGCGAACTCTCCCTAACCTCCATTTCGACCTGATCAGCTTTTCTAAGCCGCCTGCGCGGCGGCGAACTAATTGATTGCTTCTAATTCGGTAGGGTGAATTTTCTAAGCCGCCTGCGCGGCGGCGAACGTCACCTATACAACTGCATTACCCAACCCCCATTTCTAAGCCGCCTGCGCGGCGGCGAACATTGATATGAGGGCGTTATCGACTTATTTACCTTTCTAAGCCGCCTGCGCGGCGGCGAACGATTGACCATGCGCGCCTATAAGATAACTATATTTCTAAGCCGCCTGCGCGGCGGCGAACCCTCGTCACTTCTTCTGTGTCGCTCCGATGCTTTTCTAAGCCGCCTGCGCGGCGGCGAACTTAACAAGTTAACTCCTCCGTCCGATTTATCCTTTCTAAGCCGCCTGCGCGGCGGCGAACTTTGCGTTCATCATTTTCCGTGTTTTCGTATATTTCTAAGCCGCCTGCGCGGCGGCGAACCGGTTTGATCTCGCATGGCCTGAGCTAAAACTTTTCTAAGCCGCCTGCGCGGCGGCGAACACTCGAAGAGCATTAAAAATACAACCCGTTTCTTTCTAAGCCGCCTGCGCGGCGGCGAACGATGTGACGACGCCAGGCGCGGCTTTAGTGATTTTCTAAGCCGCCTGCGCGGCGGCGAACGTTCGGTCGAGTATTGCGGGCAATGACCGACATTTCTAAGCCGCCTGCGCGGCGGCGAACACCATAGAAGGGAAGATGTCGGAAAGCGTCTTTTTCTAAGCCGCCTGCGCGGCGGCGAACTTGCGCTTACCCTTTTTAAGCATCGATATATATTTCTAAGCCGCCTGCGCGGCGGCGAACTGAACGGCTTTTTGAATTTAACCTGCAATTTCAAAAAGCTAGCGTATTTTATACGGGAAAGGGAATGTTTCGGAAGAGAGTGGTAACCAATTGAAAATAAAAAGCTTTTATGCAAGCTTTGCAACGAAGGTAAAAAGACGATCCAGGATTTCTTCTTGCTGGCAGATTTCGATCAACGCATTGCGGAAGTCGCGTTGACTGAGTTTTTCTGCACCGGCCAGAAATGCCGCCGGCATCACATAGGCATCCTTGACTAAGTCCGCGACATCGAACACCAGAGCCCCTCGCCGAGTTTTACCATGCAGCAAGGGCAGCGAAAAACTGATCCCCAGGCCGTTCAATACCGTCGCGGCATAGCCGTAGGCAATGTAATTGCCATGATCGAGAAAGCCGTTGATGCGGTCGGCGGCCGTTTCGGACGCGCCCTTGCCTTCCTCGCGTTTGAACTCGGCCACTTTCGAAGCTTCCGCCAACTTGGCATACAAGGCCTTGGCCCATTGCGCCTCTGCCAGCAACAAGCGCTGACTGCCGTCGGCGGCGGCAATGTCGTTTTCGAAACGTTTGAGCAGCACGTCGGGTATCGCGACTTTTCGTTTCAACAATTCGGCGTTATCCGACCAGGCTTCCAAGGTCCATGCCATCCGTTGGCGCAACAAGCGCCTGCCCATTTCAATTCGAGTGTTTTCATCGAACCACGCCTTGACCCAAGCCTGCATGTATTCGGTGGGACGATATTCGCTTTGCGGGGCGAGAAACACGGAATCGGCCATCGAAAACAACGGCGAACCGCCGGAGCCGCAAAAGCCGACCAGTACGTTGGCGTCGGCCAAACGGCGAGCGGCGGCATCGGTAATCGAGGTGCCCTTGCCGAGCAATACGAAGGCGGTGTTGCGCTCAGGGATATTGAAAAAGCGTTCGATGGCTTCGCCGGTTTCGGTCAGATACACCACCCGCTCGTCCTTCTGCATCACCCGTACGTGTTCCAGATAAAACACGTTGGCGCGCTTCGACAGCAGGATGCTGCGCGGTTTGATCTGCGGCTTGCTCATATCGGCAAATCCGGCAACGCGAAGGCGCGGCTGGCGACCGATAAGCCGTAACTGTCCGGTTCTATGTCGCGGTTTTGCCAATCGGCCGGCGGCTCCGCGGATTCGATAGCGATATACAGGCCAAATTGTTGGCCGGTGCTTTGGCTGTTGAGGATGAAATACGGCAAGCGCCGTTCGTCGGCTTGCATCATGCGCCGTTGCCGCAAGCCGTCCTCCGGGTGTCGGCCGGACTTGCGCGACGGAATCCGGTAGCGGGCGTAACGTAACCAAGGGCCTTCGTAGCTCTGCGCGACCTTGCGCGGGTAACCGAGTTGAACTTGATTTTGAAACACGTGGTGGCCCGACACGGATTCCTGTAGTAAGTCCAGGTCGTCGCGTTCGCCGGCGAATACCCGCAACTTGGCGAAGGGGGCGTCGGCAAAAACCGGCAGGGCCAACGCGTAACGGTTCGGCTGTTGTTTGAACACGCCGTGCAACACCCGCAGCGCGGCGCCGGCCAGCACCGGCGGCGGCAAGCCGGCACCGCGTCCGCCGTTCTGAAGGTTTAAATCGACATAGTGGCGCGGAATCATTTGCCGGCTTCCGAATATACGCCGCCGCGAATCAGGCTGGCTGTCACAAACATACCGTCCGGGCTGGCGGGGTCGAGTTGATTCAAGCGTTTGACCAAGTCAAAAGCGCTGGTCTTCTTGTCGCGGAAAAATCGTTGCGCTTCCAGACTGGCACCGTTGGGTTCCACTGCAATCGGCCGTTGGTAGCTGTCGAATTCCGGATACCACGTATCGATGGTACGTAAGGCATTGGAGATTTTTTGATCGCGCAGGGCAGCTTGGCCCATTTGGCGGATGCCGTCGGTTTTATCTAACTTTTCTGCCGTACCCAGGCAATATAACGAACGCGCGAATCCTCGCGGCTTGTCTTCCAAGTAATTCTGCGACGGGAATACTTCGACCGCACCTTTAACCCCGAACGAAACACGGGCCACGATGTTCAGCGTCGCCTGATTATCACCGCGCAAGCCTTGCAAAATCAGCTCAGCCACTTGTTGTTCGCCTTCTGAATAGCCATCGAAGCGGTGCAACGGGATGGTCAGCGCGTTAAATTCGGCTACTTTATTTTCGGCATGATAAACCTCGACCGTAATGCTTTCCGCCAGCAAGCGGTTACGCCACAGCCATCGGGCATTGGCGATATTACGGGCGTAGCGGCGGGCGATTTCGGCAGCGCCGTCGCTGGTTTTTGCCCGTTCGATGAAACTGTCGATACTGGCGCGCAACGCGGCGATTTCAGGATCGCTGTCCTTGGGGCCGGGCGCGCAGGCAAACAAGGCCTGCTTGAAATCCAAAAAGCGCAGGGCAAAGGTGACAATCAGGGCGTCGGCGTTGGGCTCCAATTTCGCGGTGTCGGTGGTTTGGATATTGGACACTTCCTGACGTTTGGCCTCGGCTGTCACGTTGGCTTCCCCATCGCCGGTTTTATTGATGTTTTGCGTGCCGCGAATCCCGTGGCGTACCACATAAACCGGATAGGATAGATATTGGCCTTCAATCTCGTTATAAAACAAGGCATCGGAAATCACGATGCCGCGTTGGAACGACAGCACGCCGGGAAGTTTTTTAAATACAGCATCGCTCATGGGTTTATCTCCTGTTGAGTCACTATGAATACATCGTCTTGCGGCCAATGGCCGCGCCATAACGGCAACGGGCGTTCACCCCAATGGCGGGGCGAAACGTATTGCGCCAAGCCGATTAGAGGTTCGGCGTAGGCATGCGGATAACCGTCCCGTACGCCGCCGCGTTGGGCAAAATCGGTGATTGCGGCATAGCCCAGGGTGGTTGGCGTTAGCCACGAGGCTGGCAATTGACCGGGTTCGGTTTCATCGGCTTTTTGTTTAGCCAGGCCGCATGCGGCGATCAAGCCATCCAGCGGATCGCGGTTTTCCAGCAAATCACGCCGTTCGACCAACCAGAAACCGCCGCGCAGCCTGCGCTTGACGGCATCGACATCGTTCAAGGCTTCCGCCGGTTCGTGACGGATGATTTGGCCTCCGGCCAGCCTGGCGCCGTGGAGAAAGTCGTGAACTTTCGTCAATGAAGGCAAGCCGTCATCGACGGAAAACGCCAGCAACAGCGACCAAGTCAAATGGCAAGAGGCCGTGGGCTGCAATGACAAGGCATGCTTATTGGTGGATGCGTAATCGGCGCCGTCGATGAACACAGCACCGCGCCGTTGCTGGGGATGAAATTTGCGGTAAAAACGTTCACCCAATAATTGGCCGTGATGATGAAAAATACCGACCGCACGAGGAAAGCGCCGGCAATGCCGGCCCAGGTTGTGGGCAAACAGGTTGGCCGCCATCACCGGCGCGGCGTTGATCAACCACCATGCCGATTGGGCATTGGCATTCTGAATTTCCAACCGTGGCAACAGTACATACTCGTCGCTCATCGAACCGCCTCCTCTATCCAGCGGGCTATCGTTTGCAACGAACCGCCGTCCAACGGTAAAAACAAATCGTCGCCGGTTTTGTACCGGCCGATGGCGGTGGCGATACGTGCGGCAAAATGTCCGGACCAAGTTTTATCGCGTTGAATCGGGTCTATCAGGCCGCGAATCACGGTATCGGTTAATGCGTCGGATAAATATTGCTCGCCCAATATGTCGCGCTGCTTTTCCAGCAAACGCAAGGCTTTACGCCCTTGAGTCAACACGCCCTGAGCCACATCGATTACCAATTGGCGCTCCCGGTTGCGATGACGCATGTCGGTGGGAATCTGGCCGCCGTGTTGGGCGGCGGTCTGTTCTCGCCAAGTTTTCCAAGCCAGCATCGCCCGATACGGCAGACGAACAGCAATGCCGCGATGATGTACTGCCCATGCGGCCCGAATCGCGCGATCTTCGGTAGGAGCGGAAAATGTCCAGGCGGTTTGGGTTTCCCTAACCAGAGAGCCGACGTTTTGCGGGTTAGATCCGCCAATGCCGAGCGTCGCGGCGCGCAGTGCGTTAAGACCGTTTTCTTTGGCGGTACTGTTATGCGCCTGAGCGCGGTGATTAATTGCTTGGCTCATGCCGGCACTGGGCAGCGGCGTGATCGCCACGTAGTGATCGCCCTTGGGAAGCAATAGCTGTCTCAGCCGAGGCGAAACCTGACGCATGCCTGCTTCGGAAATGAAAGCTTGCGAGGTTATGCTCTCCAAACCGGTTTTCAAATCCGACAAATTTTCGCCATCCGCTTCGATGGCGCTAAGATCTTCACTCAACACGCGTTTAATTTGCTTAATGACGTCGATTTTTTTTCTGCCATCCGCAGCTTTTGCAGCGGCAGGGTTTTGGATGTAATCCAATCCCGGCACCAAACCGTGTTCCATCAAACAGCGCGCCGAAACATACGGCATAGGTAAGCCGCCTTGAAGTCCAAGCCGGACGCCGAACGCTTCGGCATTGGAGTTGACGATTTTGGCCGAGAAATGCACTAGTTCACTGGCTTCGGCGCCATAAACTGCCAGAGGAATTTTCTGCCAAGGCGGTTGATCTTTTTCACTTTTAGGGGGCTTCGCCATTTAATTTCCTTAAAAAGTACGATTTTCGTTTATTTAGGCTAAATGCGCTTTTGCTTTTTGTCAACAAAGAATTTATCCTTGCAATATACATAAATCGAACATTGAGCCTTGCCATGGACCATTACCGCCCGCCCAACGAAGTCGATTACTTCATTCTGCGCCGCGCCGTGCGCTACGGCTCGGTAACCCGCCGCGACGTAATCGATGCCTTCGGCAAAATCGGCACCACCAAGGCCAGCTTGGCAATGGACGGTGCCGCGACGCACTGGCCGGACACCTTGGAACGTACCGGCAAAGCGGTAAAGCTGCGCCAAAACGCACCCATTCCTGCTCAAGCCTCGGAAGAACAACTGATGAATTGCCTGGATCAAGGCTTGTTTTCGCTGCGAGATACCGGATTGCGCCGCGACGAACTGCCGGTCAACATCGTGCAATGGACCCGGAATGCACCGCAAACGCCCGGCGTATTGCTGACGATCAGCCGCGCGTTGGCACATCACGGCGATTTGCGAATTTTTTATGTTGGCTTACGCCGCGATGAAGCGCCGCGTTGGCGCTGGTTGTTGCCGGCCGGCTTGGAACGCATGGGCGATCAATGGCGTTTGATCGCACAAGATTTGGAAGATACCGGCTACCCGCTAAAAGTCTTCGTCCTACCCCGTATTACAGCCGCCGAATTGGCCGGGCGGAAATTGCCGAAGGACTTGATCCGATTAGCCGCCGACGATTATTTAACCGATGTAGCGGTTCGCCTGAACGAAGCCTTGAGCGAGGCCCAGCAAGCGGTATTGCGGCACGAATTGAACGTCGTGGACGGCAAAGTCAGACTACCCAAACGCGGCATATTCGAGTTTTTACGCCGTTTTTCCGATCAGCCCGCCAACGCCAATGCGATTTGGCCACACTTGTTCAAGGAGGATTGATGCACGTTTTGTTTGTCTCGGCTTGCGAAAAACGGGCGATAAAGAAAACCCTCGCGGTGCTGGATAGTTTCGCGCTCCGCACCGGCGAAAAGGCCTGGGCCACACCCATAACCGCCGAAGGCCTGCACGAAGTACGTTTGGCACTGAAGCGGGTCGCCACCCGGCAAACCGCGGTAGCCTGTTACCGCAACGAGGGGCGGCAACGCATGAAACTACTGTGGATCGTCGGTTCGCGTAACGCATTCGGTCCGGACGGACATTTTCCGGCCGGCTATCGACTGGCGAAAAACACGACACCTATATTGGAATGGTTACGGGTGGCTTCGCTGTTGGCGCAAGCCGCCGGTTGGGGTCACGACATTGGCAAGGCTTCCACGCTATTTCAAGCCAAGTTGCGCGCGGCGGCACCGATCAAAGACGCCGTGCGCCACGAGTGGGTATCGATGCGGCTGTTGCAATTGATGCGCGAAGGCAAAAATTGGGACGAAGCCTGGCAGACTTTACGCGGGACGAAGTCATTGCAACGCAATCAACTGGAATCCGGTCTTCAGTCTGCCGCTGACACGCTGGATTATTTGTTGGTAACCCATCACCGCTTGCTTGGCCCAATCAAGACCATGACCGAACCGGACCAGAGCAATCATTTTTCCGGCGAAACAGTGAATCTGGCACCTCAAGGCGCATTATCCGAAAAACCTTTTGAAGCGATACCCGCACTGTTGGCACGTATAGAGCAAAAAACCGCCGATAAGCCGGCGGCTTATTGGCGAGGAATCAGCGTTTACGCCCGTGCCGCGCTGATCATGGCCGACCATGTCATTTCCGCTAGACCTTACGGAAAGCCTCCCGAAGACGGCATGTTCGCCAACACCAAAGCAGGTAAGCTCGACCAACCGTTGAACTGGCATTTAAATGAAGTGGCGCATGCCGCCGGCGATTTCGCCTATCGCATCGGTAATTTGCGTTTACCAAGCTTAAGCGAACAAAGCGTGGAGGCGATTTGCCAACCGGTGACCAAGGAGGCGTACCAATGGCAAGACCGTGCCGCCGATGCCTTGGCGGCTTTTCGGCGAGACTCCGATTTGCCGGTATTGGCGTTGAATATGGCCGGCACCGGCACTGGCAAAACTCGCATGAACGCCCGCGCGGCTTGCGTTCTAAGCCAAGGTAGAGTCCGTTTTGCCGTGGCATTGAATCTACGCACCCTGACGCTGCAAACCGGCGACGCCTACCGCGAACAATTGGCCATTGGACCGGACGAATTGGCTTGTATCATCGGCGATCGGATTACCGCCAAACTTCATCAACAAAGCCGGCTGGCGACGCCGGACGATGCCGACGAAAACGAGGTCGAAACCGAGTTCGACGTAACGCCCGGCGAGTTCGACGTTCCGGCTTGGCTGGAAGAATTCGCTGCCGGCAAACCGAATTTCAACACCATACTCGGCGCACCAATCTTGATTTCCACTATCGATTTTTTGATCGCCGCCGGCATGCCGCACAAACAAGGCCACCATGTCGCGGCGCTGCTGCGTTTGCTCGATAGCGATCTGGTGCTGGACGAAGTCGACGGCTACGACCCGAAGCCTTTGGTTGCGGTGTTGCGCTTGGTACAGATGGCGGCGCTGTTTGGGCGCAACGTGATTTGTTCAACCGCTACCTTGGCGGAACCGGTGGCCAACGCACTATACCAAGCCTATTGCAGCGGCGCGCGGATGCGCGCAGCGTTGGAAGGTACTGAACCGGCGTTCGCCTGCGCTTTGTTCGACGATACTCGGCTAATGCCGGACATTGTCCGCTTCGATGCGAGTTTGGCTTTTGCCGATCTCTACCGGAAACGTATCCAGCGCCAACGGCAAAAAACACCAACAATGGCAGAGCGTGTACCGTTTCTACAAACGGTAGCCGAACGTTCATCCGACTGTTGGCAAGAGGCCGTAGCAACCGCAGCGGAACGCTTACACGCGGCGCATGGCTGGACGCATAAAGCCAGTGGCAAGCGGGTGTCTTTCGGCTTAGTCAGAATGGCAAATATTGTTCCTGCTATCGCCGCCGCTCGTTTTTTGGCGAAGCGACTACCGAACGCCAGGGTTGCTTGCTATCACTCCCAGGATTTTCTGATCCAGCGATTTTTGAAAGAAAAAACATTAGACAGGCTGCTGCGTCGTCACGATGGAAATACCGCTATCGAAAACGACTCTGAAATCAATGCCCTGCTAGCCGCTTCGCCTTACGACGAAACAATATTCATCGTTGTTGCCACGCCGGTCGAGGAAATCGGCCGCGACCATGATTTCGATTGGGCGGTGATCGAACCGTCCAGTACGCGCTCTATCGTACAAACAGCCGGCCGGGTCAATCGCCATCGACACGAAAAGATCACGGAACCGAATATCGCCATCATGCAGTACAACTACCGATGGGCACGTAACGAGAAGGTCGTGTTCTGTAAACCGGGTTACGAAAGCACGAACACACCTTACGACACCAAGGATCTTTCTGTTCTGTTGGATTGGCAAAATTTAAAGGTAGCCGATGCCGGGCTAATGTTCGACGGGCATCGGTTTGCTCAATTGGATAAGAACGCTATTGATCTAATGCTCAGCAAACCGCTTGATAGACAATTCGATTTGAATCAAGCAAGCCCTTGGTGGATCGGCCAAGCACTGTACGATGCTTATCCGCTCAGGGATAAAGAGCGTCGAGATGAGTTTTATTTGGATGAGGACGGAAAATTTCGTTTGATCGACTTTTCCGTCGGCTCTGTCGACAGACATGATTCAGTTCGGCAAGTGCCGTCGATAATGAATACTTGGCTAACATGTGATGTCGATAGCCTGTTCGAACACTGCCATAGCCATGACATTGCAACGAAAATGGGAATGAAGGTGGCTGTTCCAGCACTAACAGGAACTGACACTTTAATTTTCAATCGTTCGTTCGGATTCTTCGTTAACAACGGAGATGCAACCGACTATTCATGAGTAGTAGGCACAAACGGGATTTTTTTAAAACATCCCCTCCTACGCCTTCGGAGTTGAGCGCGTCCCTGCCCCGCCATCAAACCTCGACTCCACCGCCTCATTCTCCGGCCCAAGCCAAAACTGCGCCACCATCTTGAATCGCGGTTAGGTTCAGCTAATCCCGCAAGTCTTCCGCCATGGCGTAATGTCGCTTGTCACCATCCCGCAAAGCCGGATCATAGGTTTCGAACTGATTGACGTTGACGATCTTGTCGGTATCGACATCTACACCCAGCAGATAATAGGCCTGGGTAGCTTGCAGGCTGTCGGCCAGCCAACGCAAAGAGTGGCCTTGCATAGTCGACCCGCTGCGAGATCACTCGCAACGGGTCGTCTGCGATCAACACGGCATCGATCGGATACAAGTTATGGCGCATCCGGCTCTCGCCGACCGAACGGGCCTTTAGGCGCCGGGCACCTCGACGAATTCGTCGTAAGCAATATCGAAGGCAGCTAGGCCACTTCCACGTTATCGGCTTTGCTTTGATAGCTATCCATTTGATCGAAATTCAAGTAACGGTAGGTATCGGCGCTGTTGGCGTCTATCACCGATGCGTATTGCATGTATTCGGTCACCGACGGGATCTTACCCAGCAACGAGCAGACGGCGGCCAGTTCGGCGGAAGCCAGGTAGACGTTGGCGCCGGTGCCCAGACGGTTGGGAAAGTTCCGGGTCGAGGTCGACACCACGGTGGCGTTGTCCGCCACCCGGGCTTGATTGCCCATGCACAAGGAACAGCCAGGCATTTCGGTGCGGGCGCCGACCTTGCCGAAAGTGCCATAATAGCCTTCTTCGACCAACTGGCTTTGATCCATCTTGGTCGGCGGCGCCACCCACAAGCGGGTCGGCAAGGCTCCGGCTTTTTCCAGCAGCTTGCCGGCAGCGCGGAAATGGCCGACGTTGGTCATGCAAGAGCCGAGGAACACCTCGTCGATCTTGGTACCCGCCAATTCGGACAAGGGCTTGATGTCGTCCGGATCGTTGGGGCAAGCCAGCAGCGGCTCGGTGATCCGGTTCATGTCGATCTCGATGACTTCGGCGTATTCGGCGTCCGGGTCGGCTTCCATCAACACCGGATTTTCCAGCCATTCCTGCATCGACTTGATGCGGCGCTTGATGGTTCTGGCATCGCCGTAACCTTCGGCGATCATCCATTTTAGCAGCGTGATGTTGGAATTAAGATATTCGCGTATCGGCGCCTCGTTCAGCTTGATCGTGCAGCCGCCGGCGGAACGCTCGGCCGAGGCGTCGGACAATTCGAAAGCCTGTTCCACTTTCAAATCAGGCAAACCCTCGATTTCCAAAATACGGCCGGAGAACACGTTTTTCTTGCCTTGCTTGGCGACGGTCAGCAAGCCGCGTTGAATCGCCGCATAAGGAATCGCATTGACCAAATCGCGCAAAGTGATGCCCGGCTGCATCTTGCCGGTGAAACGCACCAGCACCGATTCCGGCATGTCCAGCGGCATCACGCCGGTCGCGGCGGCGAAGGCCACCAATCCCGAGCCGGCCGGAAACGAAATGCCAATCGGGAAGCGCGTGTGCGAATCGCCGCCGGTGCCGACCGTGTCGGGCAGCAACATGCGGTTCAACCAGGAATGAATGATGCCGTCGCCTGGCCGCAGCGACACGCCGCCGCGAGTCATGATGAAATCCGGCAAGGTATGCTGCATTGTGACGTCGACCGGCTTGGGGTAAGCCGCGGTATGGCAGAAGGACTGCAACACCAAATCGGCCGAGAATCCCAGGCAGGCCAGGTCTTTCAACTCGTCGCGGGTCATGGGCCCCGTGGTGTCTTGCGAACCGACCGTGGTCATATGCGGCTCGCAGTAGCTGCCGGAACGCACGCCCGGCACGCCGCAGGCCTTGCCGACGATTTTTTGCGCCAGCGTATAACCCTTGCCGGTGTCCGCCACGTCGGCCAGTTTTTTAAAAACATCCGATGCAGGCAAGTCCAAGGCCTTACGAGCACGCGTCGTCAGGCCTCGGCCTATGATCAACGGTATCCGGCCGCCGGCCCGCACTTCGTCCAAAATCACTTCGGTTTTCAGCGAAAATTTGCAAACGATTTCATCGCTACCGTGGCGTTTGATCAAACTTTGATAGGGGTAGATGTCGATCACGTCGCCCATGTTCATATTGCTGACGTCGCACTCGATCGGCAAGGCGCCGGAATCTTCCATGGTGTTGAAGAAGATAGGCGCTATCTTGCCGCCGATGCAAACGCCGCCGGCGCGCTTGTTCGGGATATACGGAATGTCGTGGCCCATGTGCCACAGCACCGAATTGGTGGCGGATTTGCGCGACGAACCGGTGCCGACCACGTCGCCGACATAGGCCACCGGAAAGCCTTTGGCCTTCAGTTCTTCGATCTGTTGTTCGGCGTTGCTGATGCCTTCGCGCGGCATCTTCAGCATGGCCTTGGCGTGCAACGGAATGTCCGGCCGAGACCAGGCATCGGGCGCCGGCGACAAATCGTCGGTGTTGGTTTCGCCGCTGACCTTGAACACGGTGACGGTGAGTTTCTCCGGCACTTCGGCTTTGCTGGTAAACCATTCGGCCTCCGCCCACGATTGCAGCACTTGTTTGGCAAAGGCATTGCCGGCCTCGGCCTTTTCCTGTACGTCGTGGAAAGCGTCGAACATCAGCAATGTGTGCGACAAAGCCTTCGCCGCGATTTCGGCCAATTCGGGCTTATCCAAGAGTTCGATCAAGGGCGCGATGTTGTAACCGCCGAGCATGGTGCCGAGCAACTCGGTAGCCTTTTCCGCCGAAACGATGGGCGACGACGCTTCGCCCTTGGCGACCGCCGCCAGGAAACCGGCCTTGACGTACGCCGCTTCGTCGACGCCGGCCGGTATCCGGTTTTCCAGCAAATCCAGCAAAAAGGCTTCTTCGCCTGCCGGCGGATTCTTCAATAATTCGACCAAGGCGGCGGCTTGTTCGGCATCTAACGGCTTAGCGACGATGCCTTCCGCAGCGCGTTCGGCGACATGTTTACGGTATTGTTCAAGCATGGGATTTATCCTGGTAATAACGGTCGATCCAAGTTGGAGACCTGTCAAAAGAAATTCAATTACGGCGTTGCCTGATCGGCGCTATTAGCCTGCCGTTCAAGCAGATAAGTCGCGACATCGTCGTTTTCCACCCTGGCGTAAATATCGGCCACGGCGAGCGTCAAATCGATCGATTCAAAACGGACATCGTCGCCCAAAAAATAATGGTTGGATATCCAGCCTTCGTTGCGGCGGCAAACCTCGACGTCGACGATGTCCTGCTCGATCAAGACGTATTCTTGCAAGGTGGGAATCGACTGATAAACCTGGCGCTTGACGGTTTCATCGATGCGCCGGGTGGATTTGGACAGCACTTCAACCACTAAGACCGGCGTTTCGGTGTAATACTCGTGCGACACCGGATCGTCGCAAACCACCATCGCATCCGGATAAAACAGATAATTGCCGGCCTTGATTTTTAAATCGGAGGAGAATGGTTCGCATGGTTTATCAAGCAAGTGATTTCCCAACATCCGTGAAATATTGAATGCGATCCTTTCATGATTGCGGCTGGCACCGGACATGGCATAGACATGTCCATCCAAATACTGATGCTTCACGTCCGCGGACAACTCGTCCCGCAAATAATCTTCCATCGAGATACTATGCGTTTCAAATTCGGGTCGCGCGCTCATAACCGCCCTCCTCCAATCAAATCATGCCATCGCGTCAACGATGGCTTGCCCCATCTCTTTAGTACCGCAAGTGCTGTTCGGGTTCAAATCCGGTGTGACATATTTGCCTTCGTTGACGACTTTCTCGATGGCGTGTTGCATGCGGTGCGCGGCGTCGTGCTCGCCCAAATGATTCAACATCATCACGCCGGCCATCATCACCGCGGTCGGGTTGGCGATGTTTTTCCCGGCGATATCCGGCGCGCTGCCGTGCACTGCTTCAAACAAGGCCGCGTCGGCGCCGATGTTGGCGCCCGGAATCAAGCCCAAGCCACCGACCAGGCCGGCGGTCAGATCGGACAAAATATCGCCGAACATATTGGTCGTGACGACGACGTCGAATTGTTCCGGCTTCATGACCATGTGCATACAGGCTGCGTCGATGATTTTTTCGTCGAACTCGATATGCGGATATCTTTTCGCGACGTCGCGGGCGGTATTCAGGAACAAGCCTTGGGTGTATTTCAGGATGTTGGCCTTGTGGCAAACCGTCACTTTCTTGCGGTCGTTGTCCACCGCGTATTTGAAGGCGTAATCGACGATGCGCTCGGAGCTGTTTTTCGTGACGACCGCCAGACTCTCGGCGATGTCTTTTTCCGGCGTCAGGTAATGCTCCAATCCGACGTACAGCCCCTGGGTGTTTTCGCGCACCACGACGATATCGACGTCGTCGTAGCGGGTTTTAACCCCCGGCCAGCTCTTCGCGGGCCGCACGTTGGCGTAAAGATCGTATTTCTTGCGCAATTCGACGTTGATGCTACGGAAACCCTCGCCCACCATCGTGGTCAACGGGCCTTTGAAAGCCACGCGGGTTTCGGCGATGGAGTCCATGGTCGCATCCGGCAACGGCGTACCGGTTTTTTCGTAAGCCGACATGCCCGCTTCCGCTTCCTGCCAGCGGATATTCGCGCCGGCCGCATCGATCACGGCCACCGCCGCGTCCATAATCGAAGGACCAATACCATCACCTTTAATCAACGTGACGTTGTGCATTCAGTATCTCCTGAGTCTATTCAAAAGTCTAATCATAACAGTTTCCGCCTCTGCAGGCAGCCGGTCTCCCGGCCGCGCGATAAAGCCGGCATCCACCTTGAGTTGCTGAAGCAAATTTCGTACCGGTCATTCCATGGCAATTAATGTCCGAAATGGATGCCGGACCATGCTAAAAAGGCATACCGATGCACCAAAACTGTTAGTTAGGCTACCGATCTGGTGCGCAATTCGGCGATTGAGCGATTGTCGGATAAAATGGCCGGACCTGACGATTATTAAGCGACTACCATGATCACAGTGCAAGACCTGATCTTTGAATATCCGGGAATCAGGGCTCTGGACAACTTAAACTTCCAGGTCGCCGAAAGCAGTATTACCGCCCTGGTCGGCCCCAACGGCGCAGGCAAGACCACCCTGCTACGCTGTATCGCCGCGTTGGAACGGCCGGTAAAAGGTTCCATCAACGTCGCCGGTATCGACGTCTTGGAACAGCCGCGCGCATGCCATCGCATCATCGGTTATTTGTCGGATTTTTACGGTCTCTACCAACGCCTGACGGTAAGACAATGCCTGCACTTCGTCGCCAGGGCGCAAGGCATCGCCGAAATCGATTGCGAGGCCGCCATTTCCGAGGTCAGTCGCAATCTCAAGGTAGAAGACCGGCTGGAAATGCGTCCTTCCGAACTGTCGCGCGGGCTGCGCCAACGCGTCGCCATCGCCCAAGCCATCATACACAAGCCCCGTCTGCTGCTGCTCGACGAACCGGCCTCCGGCCTCGATCCCGAAGCGCGCCACGAACTGGCGCAACTGTTTTTATATCTACAAGGACAAGGCCTGACGCTATTGGTGTCGTCCCATATCTTGGCCGAACTGGAAGCTTATTGCACCGATATGCTGGTACTGCGTGGAGGCCGTATCATCGAACAAACCGGCCTATCCAACGCCTCGCCCAGTCAGACCTATAAACTATCGCTGGCCGAACCTTTCCATGCGTTATCCCCAGTCTTGCAAGCGATCGAAGGCGTAGGTGTAGTGAAAATAGAACAAAACCAAACAGCTTGGCTGCGAGTGCCTGACGATGAACGGCAGCGGCATGTCATTTTAAAAGCCCTGCTGGCGCACGGCCTGCCGGTGTGCGAATTTAGCCGCGATTCCCGGAATCTACAAGAGGCTTATTTACAAACCATAAGGCAATCGCTATGAATTTAAACCCGGAATTTCAGCGCCAGCTTTATTTGGAAGCTTCGCCAGCCCGTTTAACGGGTGTGCCTCTAGTCTTGGGCACTATTTTTACCTTCACTTATTTCATTGACGGAGACCGCTTGGGAAACCTCACGGCCAAAACGGCATTGACCTTGTTCATGCTGGCTTCCTTGCTTTGGGGCGCGCGCCAAACGGTCGACAGTATCATGGACGAATACCGCGAACATACCTGGGACGTCCAGCGCCTATCTGCATTAGGTCCGTGGGAAATGACCTGGGGCAAACTGCTCGGCAGCACTATCATGGTCTGGTACAGCGGCGCATTCTGCTTGCTGACCTACAGTTTGGCAAGCAGCGCCGACCAGCAACTGCATTTGCTGTTTTTTTATTGCATTTGTGCCGCATTATTGGTTCAGAGCGCCGGGCTCTTGTTCGGTTTATTGGCCGTGCAACGCGGCCAAACCAAAGGCGGGCCCATCTTTGTATTGGCCATAATCGGTTTTTTATTGATCGCACCACGGTTAACCGACCTCTCCCAGGTCCGGTATTACACTCAGACCCTATCGATGGTCGATTGGTACGGCATATCGATTGATAGCGGTCAATTTCATCGCATCAGCCTTTTGTTAGCCTTATTTTGGTGCAATATCGGCAATTACCGATTATTTGCGCAAGCGTTGGGCATAAGCACCCTACCCTGGGCCTGGTTCGGATTCATGCTGTTTGCGATCGTATACCTAGGCGGCTTGATCCCCAACGCTTCGTATCCGTTTTCATTGGCCAGCTTCGCTGTTTGCGTTGCGCTCACTTATGTGGGTATTTTGGTCGAGCGCAACGACGCCATGCGTATCAAACGGGTGCTGACTTATTTCTCCGAGCGAAATTGGCTACGATTCGGTGAGGAATTACCGGTTTGGTTTGTAAGTCTGGTAATGATTTTGCCGTTTGCTTTCTGGTTAAGCTTCAACGAGCAACCGTTGCGCCAACTCGGCATCACCTTCAATTTTCATTTCTATCCTTTGGCGATTACGCTGATTCTACTAAGGGACTGCGCGATTTATTTATATTTTCTGTACGGACAAAATCCGCAACGGGCGTTCAATCTGACGCTGCTAAGCGGCGTATTGCTATATGGCGTTCTTCCGGGAATTTTTAAAGCCATCGGCCAAAACGGTTTGGCGGCCTTGTTTTTTCCGCTTTGGGCGGAGTCGGCTATGGGTGCTTTGATATGCGCTGCGCTGCAGACAGGGATCATGCTTAACCTGCTGTATCAGCGCTGGAGGTTAAAAGCTGCCGCCGTTTTGGGCGAGTCTCTTTGACAGTCTGTCGATCAATCTCATCGACCGGCAGCACCCGCAATTTTCGGTAGAACAAAAACGGAGCCTCACCTAATCTCAGCGGGGAAATTTGCTGCCAACTCTTGCGTGGGCGGCCCAATCTCGTCCGCTTCGACTCGGTTTTCATAATTTTCAGCGTGAATTTTTTATCAACAAACAAGGATGCCTGCGGAACCTCATCCCTTAAAAACTGAACAATTTTTGTCTTACATGTCTCGGTAATTTGGGTATTCCCCGGCCTGAATAATAATTGCTTTCCTTGCTCTGTTGGCGATGTTATATTATAACAACACAAACCATTAACGGACCTTAAAGTATCCATGCCAAATGCAAGTCAACCGCTTATTCCCGCGTAAATGTTTTGTTCGAGATATGTGAAGATATAACATCAGGTCAACACACATGATTAAAGCCCAAAAACTCATTTTACTTGCCGCATCTGCCGGCTATGTTTTGTCCGCCCAAGCCGATGATCAAGCCGCCATTGAGCTCGAACCGATGATCATTACGGCCCCTTTACCGGTGAAACTATCGGAAAGCGCCACACCGGTAACGGTTTTAAGCGGTGAAGAATTAGAGATGAAAACCGGCCACAGCATCGGCGAAACCCTAAAAAACGAACAAGGTATTACTAACGAATCATTCGGCCCCGGAGTCGGGAGACCTGTCATTCGCGGACAAACCGGACCTCGCGTACGCGTGTTGAACAATGGCATCGGCAGCAACGACGCTTCGACGATCAGCCCGGACCACGCCGTCAGTGTAGAACCCTTGCTCGCCGACCGCGTCGAAGTATTGCGAGGCCCGGCAACCCTGCTCTATGGCAGCGGTGCGATCGGCGGCGTGGTTAACATCATCGATAACCGCATTCCCGGAACGATACCCGATAAGATTTTAGGCGGTGCTTTGGAACAACGCTTCGACTCCATCAGTGACGAGACCACCACCGCGATGAAATTGGATGGCGGAAAAGGCAACATCGCTTACCATCTGGACGGCTTTTATCGCCATCGCGACAACCTGGGCATCGCCGGCGAAGCCATCGACACCGCCAACGTAGCGATTACCGATCCGTCGCTCGACGTGGTGGATAACTCACGAGGCTATATAAACAATACCGGTGCCGAAGCCATCAGCGGTTCGGCCGGGATGTCGTGGATAGACGATTTCGGCTTTGCCGGCGCATCGATCAACAACATCAACAACAATTACGGGATTCCTCCGGACGGCACCGGCGAAGAGACCGTACAAATCGCTATGCGGCAAAACAAATACGACTTCAAAAGCGAATTGAACAACCCGTTCCGGTTCGCCAAAACGATACGCGCCAGACTGGGTTACACCGATTACCAACATACCGAAATCGCTAATGGCGAACCCGGTGCATTTTTCACCAACAAAACTTACGAAGGCCGCATCGAGCTAAACCATCACGATATCGGCCCGTTGAGCGGCGCCGTCGGTTTTCAAGCACAATCCAGCGATTTCAATGCCATCGAAAAACTCAGCGGCGAGAGCATCGTGCCCCGTTCGGATATTTCCAGCTACGGCGTATTCGCCTTGGAATCCTTCGATATCGGTCCGGTTACTTACCAGTTCGGTGCTCGCGTCGAACAGACCGACATTCGCCCGGACGGTTATCAAACTTTGAGTTACACACCGGTCAGTGCGTCGGTATCGGCTGTATGGACGCTTGACGACAGCAATAAGTTGAATGTAGCCATCACCCGTGCGTCACGAGCGCCCTACATACAGGAATTATTATCCGACGGCTATCACGATGCGACCCGTAGTTATGAAAAAGGCAGTTTGAGCTTAAAAGAGGAAACCTCGTATAACCTGGATGTAGGCTATCGTTTTAACAGCGACTGGCTGCGGGCCGAAATCGACTTATTCCACAATTGGGCTCAAAATTACATCTATCAGCACCGCACCGGCCAATTCGTTGACGAGGACGGCGCCCCTTGCGTCGTCGATTGCGTACCTGTAGTAGGCGTCGGTCAAGCCGATGCCGTCTTCAAAGGCTACGAAGCCAAATTGATTTTCCCAGTAATGGAGCATCGCGATAGTTTGTTGGAACTGACGTTGTTTAGCGATTATACCCGAGGCAAATTCAATTACGGCGCCGACGTACCGCGCATGCCGCCTTTGCGCTACGGCATGCAATTGGATTACAGCAAGGAGCAATTATCCAGCTATCTGCGCTTTACTCGCGTCGACTCCCAGCCTTACGCCGGCGAATACGAAACCTCGACAGCCGGTTATTTCCTGTTAAACGTCGGACTGAACTACCAGCTCAAGGCCTATCAGGACAGCAAACTAATGGTTTTTGCCAAAGGCAACAATTTGCTCAACCAAAACATCCGCAATTCGACGTCCTACTTGCGCAATTTCGCACCGGAAGCGGGTCGCGGCGCGGAAATAGGCTTTAGATTGAGTTATTAATCCCCCCCAACCTTCCTGGCGCGCCGTTAAGCGCGCCTTTTTTTGGTTTATTGATTGCTACAATATAACATCGCCATGATCAATTTAAATTCGTCTCAACCTAACAAACTGCCAGTCACCGTCCTATCCGGTTTTCTGGGCGCCGGCAAAACTACGCTGCTCAACCACATCCTGAGCAACCGCGAAAACCGGCGGGTAGCGGTGATCGTAAACGATATGAGCGAAGTCAACATCGACGCCGCATTGGTCAAAAACGAGGTACAACTGAATCGCGGCCAGGAAAAACTGGTCGAAATGAGTAACGGGTGCATTTGCTGCACCCTGCGCGAGGACTTGCTGACCGAGGTCGGCAAACTGGCCAAGGAAGGCCGCTTCGATTACTTGGTGATCGAATCCACCGGCATCGCCGAACCCTTACCGATTGCCGAAACCTTCACGTTCCGCGACGAGCAAGGCGTCAGCCTGTCCGACATCGCGAGGCTGGACACGCTGGTGACCGTGGTCGACGCGGTCAACTTCATGCGCAACTACCAGGAAGCCTTGAGTCTGAAGGAAGCGGGAGAAGCGCTAGGCGAAGACGACGAACGCAATGTCGCCGACTTGCTGGTCAATCAAATCGAATTCGCCAACGTGATTCTGATCTCCAAAATCGATTTAATTGGTTCGGCCGAAATCGCTAATCTGAAAGCCATCCTGCACAGCTTGAATCCGGATGCCGAGATCGTGCCGATAATGATGGGCCAAGTCAATCTGGCCAAGGTGCTGGATACCGGTCTGTTCGATTTCGATAAAGCCGAACAAGCGCCGGGGTGGCTGAAGGAGCTACGCGGCGAGCACATTCCAGAGACTGAGGAATACGGCATCAGCAGCTTTGTTTACAGTGCCCGCCGGCCGTTTCATCCCGAGCGTTTTTATCAACTCTTGCATGAAGGCGAATGGGAAAACGGCACGCTGCTGCGTTCCAAAGGCTTTTTCTGGCTGGCTTCGCGACCGGAACACGCCGGTAGCTGGTCGCAGGCGGGCGGCATCATGCGTCACGGTATGGCCGGGCGCTGGTGGGCTTCCGTTCCCAAAGCGCAATGGCCGGAGGAATACCTGCAAGACATCCGCGAACAATGGCAAGAGCCCTACGGCGACTGCCGTCAGGAATTGGTGTTCATCGGCCAAAACCTCAATAGCGAACAAATCCGCCGCGAACTCGACGCTTGTTTGCTAACCGATTCGGAACTGGCTGCCGGGCCGGAGAGCTGGCGCGCTTACCCCGATCCGTTTCCGGTTTGGTTCGCGTAATGAATACGAAACCGAACCGCTCAACCGGCCCTGAAATCTCGCCTCAACGCGATATTCACGGCCAAATATACACCTCTAGGAGATGAATTCGATGAAAATAACCAATACCGTTTCCGCAACCTTAGTCGCACTCGGTCTGAGCCTGTCGCCTTCGGCCTCTGCCCACGAATCCGATTTAGCCGGTTTTTACATTGGTATCGACGGAAGGTCTAGCATAACTTCCGGCACCTACAACGGCTTGGCCGAACCCAACGCCGGCAATCTGACCCTGTTATTCAATCACGGCAACCACTATCACGGGATTGGCACCTATAGTTACACAGGCCCGGCGGCATCGCCCACTGTCAACGATACCAACGGCAACAACCGCATACCGGAAATTTCTTCACTGGAAGCGCCGCTGTCGCTAACTTTGGGGTCGAGCATTTTATACGGCGACAAGTTGACCTCACAAAACAACCCATCCGAGTACGGCCACTTGACTTTCGCGCGAGTCGATGCCTTGACCGGTCATGAAGCCGGTAGCGAAGAGCAGATCCTGTTCAATAGCAGCGCCGACCGTTGGTCTAATTTATTGGGAGACACTTCGATCGGCTTGCAATTGCTCTCCTCCACCCCTGGCCTGTTCGTTGGCGACGAGCAAAATGACAACCTGTTCGCCAATGGCGACACCATCAGCCTGGACAGCTACTTAGACGACGAATTCGCGCCTATCTTCTGGACCGCCGCCAACGCCTTGCCGGGTACCTATTCTGCTGAATTCCGTTTGATTGGTCTGAATGACGCCAACATCAATTCGGGACGTTTTTATTTCGACTTTAGCCCCGTATCTGTACCGGTGCCGACTGCTGCGTGGCTATTCCTATCGGGCTTATTGGGACTGCTTGGCTTAACACGCAAACCAAATGCAACACCGGCTTGATTCCAACATGCAAACGGTTAATAAGCCAGTACTTCCCTGCTGCGGTTCGGAGACCCATATATGCCGATTTACCTGGTGCCTGCTTGCCGCACTCGCATAGAGCGAGCGCGGCCTTTTTTGATAGGTTTACCTGCATGCGGTTCATTTATGAATAACGCCGATAACTATTTACACCTGATCGGCGCCGAAGTGCTCATCATCCTCGGCATCGTCATCCCGTTGCTGGACGACAAGACCCACAAACATGCGCTGTCCAGCGTATTTGTGCTCGTGCTCGGTTTCATGCTGGCCCATTTCGTTTCGCATGTGCTCCCCAACCGCCTAGCCGATTTTATCTACAGCTCTCACCGGGATTACCGTTCTATGAAAGACCGAGGATAGCCATGAACGTGGACATTGCCTTACCGACCATCGCGGCCTGCCTGGCAGTCAGTTTATGTTCGCTGTCCAGCGCATTCGCGTTGTGGCTACAACCTGACACCTTGAAACGCATCGTGCCGTTTCTGGTGGCGTTGGCGGTCGGTGTGCTGCTCGGCGACGCCTTCATCCATCTGATCCCGGACGCCGTTGCCCGCCACGGCTCGGTGAGCGAGGTGTGCATGACGGTACTGCTTGGCGTGTTCGGCTTCTTCGTGTTGGAAAAACTGGTACGTTGGCGCCACGACCACAATGTCGATACCCGACCCGCCAGCAGCGAGATTCTGCCGTTGGCGAAAATGAATTTGATCGGCGATGCGATACACAACTTCGTCGACGGCATTCTGATTGCCGGCAGCTTTCTGGCCGATCCGGTCTTGGGATTGACCACGACAGTGGCGATCGTCGCCCATGAAGTGCCGCAGGAACTAGGGGACGTCGGCGCCTTGCTGCGCGGCGGTTACCCGCCTCGGCAAGCGGTGCTGTACAACTTCTATTGCTCGCTGAGCATCGTACCCGGCGCGTTGTTCACGTTGCTGCTGAGCCAGGTCGCCGAATCGTCCTTGGTCGTGCTGCTGCCGATCGCAGCCGGCGGCTTTATTTACATCGCCGCATCCGACCTGATCCCGGTCTTGCACGAACGCTCGACCTTGCGCCATCTCGGCGGCCAAAGTGCTTCATTTGCGCTGGGCATCACTTTTATGCAAGCCATCGTCTTATTCGAACAAACCCTGTTAAACCCTTAAGGAGCTCACCATGTTTGCCCGCCCGCCACTTGCTCAACCAACCATATCGCGGTACATGCCCAAGGGGTCGTTCCGTCCGGTGGAACGGCGATACGAGACTAAAACCGTCGTGTCCAATCATTTTGCCGATCTCGCCCGTATCTATGAAGACGGCGTCAATTTGTGCCTGATCCAACGGCCATTGCCTAAAGCAATCGAAGCTTTCGTTTACGCTGCGCTCGACGCAAAAACCCGTATCGAGATCAGCCGACCGATCAATCCTTTGAGTTTCGATTTTTCCCTGATCTGGCCGCAAGCCTCTAAAATCCCGGGCTACCAGGCCTGGACCGCCGATGTCGCTTGGCTGACCGGCGCGTTTTGCGAACTTTTCGGACTGCGCGAAGCCGGACTGCGCCTGCGCACCTTGGATAAAGCCATGTGCCCGCGTTTTCACGTCGACCGGGTGCCGGCCAGGATGATTTGCAGCTACGGCGGCATAGGCACCGAATGGCTGCCCGAATACGCTCTGGATCGCACCAAACTGGGGATGGGCGGCTGCGGCTTGCCGGATGACCAATCCGGTTTGATAGCCGATCCGACCGCGATTAGGCAAATGCCGGCCTACGGGGTAGGTCTGATGAAAGGCGAAAACTGGGAAGGCAATGAAGGCCATGGCCTGATACACCGCTCGCCGCAGCCAACCGCCGTGCAACCGCGCCGTCTGTTGTTGACCTTGGATATGTTGTAACCCTTCGGATTTCTTTGTGCTGCATCCGGGCTACTTCTATCAACTATCCAAACCGACCCATGCTGATCAAACTGCAAAATGGCGCGATTTACGACCCCGCGCAAAACCTGCATGGCGCAATCCGCGACCTGTTCGTGCGAGATGGCGCCATTGTCGCCGACCCCGGCCCGAACGCGCGTTTCGATGCGGTGTACGATTTGACCGGCAAAGTGGTAATGGCCGGCGCCATCGATATTCACAGCCACGTCGCCGGCGGCAATATCAACACCGCCCGGCTGTTGCTGCCGGAACAGCACCGCAACCACATGGCGCGGCGGCTTAATCATGCGTTTAGTACCGCCAAGTGGTCGACTACCGACACCGGTTACCGCTACGCCCGCATGGGGTACACCACCGTGGTCGAACCGGCCATGCTGCCGGTCAACGCGCTGGATGTGCACCTGCAAATGGCCGATATCCCGATCATCGACACCGCCGCGCTGGCGATACTGGGCAACGACGATTTGTTGTTGAGATTGATGCGCGCCAAGGCCGGCCAAAACCGGATCAACGATTACGTGGCCTGGACCCTGAACGCCACCCGCGCCCTGGGTTTGAAAGTAATCAATGCCGGCGGCGCCAATGCGTTCAAGTCGAATGCCCGTCAATTCGGTCTCGACGATATCGTGCCGGATTACGGCGTCAGCTCACGGCAAATCCTGCAAACCCTGCAAACCGCCGCTTGCCAACTTGGCGTGCCGCATCCGGTACACGTGCATTGCAACAACTTAGGCATTCCGGGCAACGTCGATACCATCGTCGCAACGATGGAAGCCGCGCAAGGCTTGCCTATGCA
Organism: Methylomonas sp. MgM2; assembly: GCF_054172045.1. Taxonomy (NCBI): domain Bacteria; kingdom Pseudomonadati; phylum Pseudomonadota; class Gammaproteobacteria; order Methylococcales; family Methylococcaceae; genus Methylomonas; species Methylomonas sp. MgM2. Next base: position 27,147 of record NZ_JBSYXO010000026.1, read on the forward strand.
CCTGGCCCACGTGCAGTTTTACGCTTACGGCAGCGAAGGCGCCAAAGGCTTTTCCTCGGCAGCGTCCAAACTGCTGGAAGCCTTCAACCGCCATCCCAACATCACCATGGACGTCGGCCAGGTACTGTTCGGCCAGACCGTCACCATCTCCGGCGACGTGATTGCCCAATACAGCCGCCACGCCGACGCCAGTCCCAATAAGTACGTGATCTGGGACGCCGAAACCGAAGGCTCGGGCGGCGTGGTGCCGTACCGCTACCGCGAGGCCAGCTTCGTCAACACCCTGCAATGGGCGATTGGTTTGGAACTGTTTTTATTGGTCGAAGCTCCGGAACGCTTGTTCTTCACCACCGATCATCCCAACGGCGCGCCGTTCACGGCCTACCCGGAACTGCTGCAACTGCTGATGGACGCCGACTACCGGCAGCAATACATGGCGCACCTGAATCAGGAAGCCCTCGCCCTGACGCTATTGCCGGGCTTGAAACGCGAATTGAGTTTGAGCGAAGTCGCGGCCATGACCCGCTCCGCCGCCGCCAAACTGCTGGGCCTCAACGACCGCGGTCATCTCGCCCCCGGCGCGGTGGCCGACCTCGCCGTTTACGATCCGAACCGGAGTGCCGGCCAAACGCACCCCGATTACCGGGACATGTTTGCCGACGCCGCACTGCTATTCAAAAACGGCCGGCTGGTGGTGCAGGACGGCGTCGTGATCGACAGACCAGCCGGCTTGGCGCAGACCGTCAGCCCGATTTACGACGCCGGCATCACCCGCACCGTCAAGCAGCATTTCGACCGTTTCTACAGTTTGAAACTCAGCCAATATGGCGTCAACGACGCCGATTTCGATGATCTCGAGCGCGAGCGGTTTCGTCATATCGCAACACTTTAATTTTCGCTATGCAATCCAAGCAATCCGCCATCGAATCCCACCTGGAAACCTTACGCCACGACTGCGCCCACCTGTTGGCACAAGCCGTTAAAGAGCTGTACCCGGCCGCACAGGCCGCCATCGGCCCCACCGTCGAACACGGTTTTTATTACGATTTCGCGTTTCCAGAACCGCTGACCGCCGACGAACTGCCGGCGATCGAACAGCGCATGCGCGAGATCGTTGGCCGCCGCGAACCCATTCGGCGGGAAGTATGGAGCCGCGTCCAAGCCGAGACTTTTTTCGCCGCGAATGGGGAACGCTTCAAGCAAGAATTGCTGGCCGCCATCCCGGAAGGCGAAACCATCAGCGTCTATCGGCAAGGCGGATTCACCGATCTGTGTCGCGGCCCGCACGGCGAGGATACCGGACAAATCGGGCTTGCCTTCAAATTACTGAAGCTGGCGGGCGCCTATTGGCGCGGCGACCGGCGCCAACCCATGCTGCAACGCATCTACGGTACGGTATGGCCGACGCGAACCGAGCTGGATAACCATCTCAAGCAATTGGCGGAAGCGGAATTGCGCGATCACCGCCGCCTGGGGCGGGACATGGATTTGTTTCATTTCCAGGAGCAGACGCCCGGATCGGTATTTTGGCACCCCAAAGGTTGGCGCTTGTTCCAGCGGCTAATCGACTACTTGCGCCAACGGCAAACGGCGGCAGGCTATCAGGAAATCAACACGCCGGACGTCATGGACATCGGTCTGTGGCAGGCCTCCGGGCATTGGGAAAAATTCGGCGAACACATGTTTACCACCCAGACCCCGGACGAGCGGATTTTTGCGCTCAAGCCGATGAACTGTCCCGGCGGCGTACAGGTATTCAAACAGGGTTTGCGCAGCTACCGGCAACTGCCGCTACGGTTGGCGGAGTTCGGCAAGGTGCATAGGTACGAGCCGTCCGGCGCGTTGCACGGCCTGATGCGGGTGCGTTCCTTCACGCAGGACGATGCCCATATTTTTTGCAGCGAACAGCAGATTACCCAGGAAAGTTTGAACATCTGCGAGCAGATTTTAAGCATCTATCGCGACTTCGGTTTTCATGACATTCGCATCAAACTTTCCGACCGCCCGCCACAACGGGTCGGTAGCGACGCGGTTTGGGATCGGGCCGAACAGGCCTTGACCCAAGCCATGCAAACCAGCGGTCTGCCGTACACGCATAGCCCTGGAGAAGGCGCGTTTTACGGGCCGAAACTGGAATTCGTGCTGCGCGATGCGGTGGAGCGCGACTGGCAGTGCGGCACCTTGCAAGTGGATTTGAATCTGCCGGGCCGCCTGGGAGCCGGTTACATCGACGCCGACGGCAACAAGCAAACCCCGGTGATGCTGCATCGGGCCTTGTTCGGTTCGCTGGAGCGTTTTACCGGCATTTTGCTGGAACATTACGCCGGCTGGCTGCCGTTCTGGCTGGCGCCGTTGCAAGTCGTGGTCGCGCCTATCAGCAAACAAACCGAAGCCTATGCACAGAAGGTTGCCGAGCAATTTAGCGGCGCCGGTTTGATGGTGGAAAGCGATTTACGCAACGAAAAAATCGCTTACAAGGTGCGCGAACACAGTTTGGCCAAAGTGCCGCTGTTGATCGTGGTCGGCCGGCGAGAGATGCAAGGAGGCCAAGTCACGCTGCGCTGGTTGCACGGCGGGCATCAACAAACCATGCCATTGGCGCAAGCCTTGACCGAACTGTCCATGCAAAACCAATACCCTTCCTGCCTATCCGGCACTCCGACAAGACACACTGAAAACCATGACCCTCTCTGAACAAGAGCCGCCGACTTACGGCCTTTATACCCTGAAAGTCCACGCCCAATTTTGCTCCGCCCATGCCTTGCGCGATTATCCCGGCGATTGCCGCCGCCTGCACGGGCATAACTGGAAAGTCGAAACCGAAGTACAAGCCAAAGTACTGAATGACATCGGCATCGCCATCGATTTCAAAGCCATCAAGGCGGCAACCCGGCATTTGGCCGACAGCCTGGATCACCGCTTTCTGAACGACATCGAACCCTTCGACCGCATCAACCCCACCGCCGAGAATCTGGCGGCCTGGTTTTTCCGCCAGTTGTCGAAAACCTTGAACGGCAACGGCTTGACTGTCAATGCCGTGACGCTATGGGAAACCGACAGCGCCTGCGTCCGCTACAGCGAGGTGGCCGCATGAACGCCTGCGCTATCGAAGACATCCAAGGCCGCCCGGATACCCGTCGCATTGCGATCGACAAGGTCGGCATCAAGGATATTCTGCATCCGGTGCGGGTGCAGGATAAAAGCGGCGGCGAACAACACACCGTCGCCCGCTTCGACATGTACGTGAATTTGCCGCACGACTTCAAGGGCACCCATATGTCGCGCTTCGTCGAAATTTTGAATAGCCATGATCGGGAGATCAGCATCGCCTCGTTCCCGGTCATGCTGACAGAAATGCTGGCCCGACTGGAAGCCGAATCGGGCTACATCGACATGCGCTTTCCCTACTTTATCGAAAAAGCCGCGCCGGTCAGCGGCGTGCGCAGTCTGTCGGATTATCAAGTCAGCTTCATCGGCGAAATCGATGACCAAGGCTGCCGCACCAAGGTCAAGATCGTGGTACCGGTGACCAGTCTCTGCCCCTGTTCCAAGGAAATCTCCGAGCGCGGCGCCCATAACCAGCGCTCGCACGTGACCGTAACGGTTGCCACACGGGAATTCGTCTGGCTGGAAGATTTGATCGCGCTGGTCGAAGCCGAAGCCTCGTCGCCAATCTATGGCTTGCTGAAGCGCCCGGACGAAAAATACGTGACCGAATACGCCTACGACCATCCCAAATTCGTCGAAGACATGGTGCGCGACGTTGCCGCCCGGTTGGACGCCGACCCGCGCATCGGCGCTTACACGGTGGAATCGGAAAACTTCGAGTCGATACACAACCATTCGGCGTATGCGCTGATCGAGCGGGTGAAATGAACCTGTTCAAGCGTGCGGAAATCTTGGCTGTCGGCGACAGTCTGCCGTGGGATGCCGTATTGGCCGAATTACCCTTCAACGCCGACGGCCTGTTGCCGGCCATTGCGCAGCAATACGACAGCGGCGAGGTGTTGATGCTGGCCTGGATGAACCGGGAAGCATTGTTGGAAACCTTGACCTCGAGCCGGGTCTGTTATTGGTCGCGCTCGCGGCAACGCTTATGGCGAAAAGGCGAGACTTCAGGTCACTATCAATCGCTCAAAGAACTCCGTATCGATTGCGACGGCGATACGCTGTTGCTGCTGGTCGATCAGCAAGGCCCAGCTTGTCACACCGGGCGCCGCAGTTGTTTCTATCATGCGGTGCGTGGCAAGCGCGTGCTTATGATCAGCGCACCGCAGACGCCCGTTTAATTAGTTGTCTATCTTTTTGGAGAAATCTGTATTATGAATGCCGTTTCAAAACTCAACTACCCGGTGCCGGTGACGATATTGACCGGCTTTCTCGGCGCCGGTAAAACCACGCTGCTGAACCGCATCCTAACCGAGCACCATGGCAGGCGCATTGCGGTGATCGAAAACGAATTCGGCGAAACCGGCATCGACAACGAATTGTTGGTGCAATCCGACGAACAAATCGTCACCATGAACAACGGCTGTATTTGTTGCACGGTGCGCGGCGACCTGGTGCGCATTCTCGGCGAATTATCCGAGCGGCGTGAAAGCGGCGAAGTTCATTTCGGGCGAGTCATCATAGAAACCACCGGCCTGGCCGATCCGGCGCCGGTCGCGCAAACCTTTTTCATCGAACCGGACATCGCCGAAAACTATAAACTGGATGCCGTTATCACCGTAGTCGATGCGGTGCATGCTCATCAGCAGTTGCAGGAACACCACGAAGCGCAGGAACAAGTCGGTTTTGCCGACCGGATTTTGCTCTCCAAAACCGACCTCGCAGAGACGGAAATTGTTGCCAACCTGGAAGCCCGGTTGCGAGCGATTAATCCCAGAGCGCCAATCAAGCGCATACATTTCGGCGAAACCGAGTTACACGATATCCTGGACATCGACGGCTTCAATTTGGACGATATCCTGAAAATCGAACCGGATTTTCTGCAGGACGTCAGCCACGAACACGAGGACGACATCAGTTCATTCGTTTTCCGCACCGAGCGGGAACTCGACGCTGCTCGCATACTGGCCTTTCTGGACATTATGGTCCGCGGCTACGGTAACGACCTTTTGCGCTACAAAGGCATTTTGAACATTGCGGGTTGCGATAAGCGGGTAATCTACCAGGGCGTACACATGCTGATGACGGAGAATTTCGGAGCTCCTTGGCAAGACGGCGAAACCAAGGCATCCAATCTGGTGTTTATCGGTCGTAATTTGCCCAAACAGGTTATGCTGGAAGCACTGGAATCGTGCCAAGTAACAGCTTGACAGAAAAAGTTGCGGTGAATGTCGCTAAAAACCCATTGAGAATCCTGATGAGCTTTAAACCCTTGTTTGCCTATCTTTTGCGGATCACATTATGAAGGAATTACCCAAAATTCCCGTTATCGTTATCACCGGTTTTCTGGGGAGCGGCAAGACCACACTGTTGAACCGCCTGTTGGCAGACGGGATAAAGACAGCGGTAGTGCTCAACGAGTTCGGCGCCACGCCGATCGATCAGGATTTGCTGCAAAATCAGGATATTCCGATAACCATGCTTGCGGGCGGTTGCTTGTGCTGCCAGATCAAGGGCGCATTGGCACCCACTTTGAAGAACTTGTGGATGGCCTGTAACAATGCCAAGCAAAAGCCTTTCGAACGCGTCATTATCGAAACCAGCGGTGTTGCCAGTCCCGAACCCATATTGGACACGCTGCTGCGCGAACCCTGGTTGTCCAAACGCTATCATTTACAACAAATTATCGCCACACTTGCGATTCCGTCAGCCATTGTCCAACTGGAGCGTCATGCCGAAGCGCGTGCGCAGATGGCTTGGGCCGACCTGTTGCTACTGACCCAAGCGGATCTGGCGGACGCCGAGCAACACGCCGAACTGATTGAATACTTAAAGCTTCAGGCACCGGCTACGCCTACGCTTGCGGCTACGCTCGAACAGTTCGATGCTGCCATCTTGCAAAATCAGGTAATGCCGGCTTTCCGGCATATCCCCGCTAGCCAAGCCTTGCCGGAACATGGCTTTCGCAGCATTTCCCTGTATCTGGAGAACACGCTAAGTTGGTCGTGGTTGCAAGTCACTTTGCAAACATTTCTGGCAAACCACGCCGATGAAGTTGTTCGAATCAAAGGCGTAATTTATCTCCCTGAGTGCGCAACCCCTTTTGCGGTGCACGGCGCGGCTGGTCATTTATATCCACCCGTCTCAATACCGGACCGACCGAACCAGGCTAGGCGTAGCCGCTTGGTGCTGATCACGATTTCGAATCCGGAAAAATTGGCCAATGACTTATTAATCCACTTGGGTACAGAGCGCAGCTAAAATCCGAGAACGTCTGTCGGTTCGCGGCGTTCTCGGTTCGAAAAAATCACGCTTCCGCGTTCCAACCGCCCCCCAGGGCCTTGTAGAGCTGTACCATCGCCACAAGCACTTCAAGCCGGGCTTGAACCCGGTTGTTTTGCGCGGTCAACAAACTACGTTGCGTATTCAGCAAGGTTTGATAATCGATGGCGCCGACCCGGTATCGTTCCTTGGATAAACGGTAAGCCTCGTATGCGCTCGATTCCGCGTCAATCAATGCGTACATGCGTCTAGTCGAATTGTTTCTAACCGCCGCGGCGTCCTCTACCTCCTTAAACGCGGTCAACACCGTTTGTCGATAGATTTCGATCAGTTCCGCGTTACGTGCTTCGGCATATTCCAAGCCGCCTTCCAGACGGCCGCCCTGAAACAAAGGCTGAATCAAACCCGCCGCCATGGTTAGAAGAACGCCGGCGGGTTGCGGGCTCGCTACCAAAGTATCCAGATTGAGTTGCAAACTGGGATAAAACGCCGCCAGCGCAATACCGATTTCGGCGTTGGCCGCTCGTAACAGAAACTCGATCCGCTTGATATCCGGCCGTCGCTGCAGCAAAGCAGCAGGCTGCGAAGGCTTAATATACGGAGTTTGCACACGGTTGAATCGGTCTGTGGTCGGTAGTAACTGCCGAGGCGCTTGCCCGAGTAAAATCGCCAACGCATTTTCCACCAGTGCTTGTTGCTGCGTTAATAGATCAAGGTTGGCGCGAGCAAGCGCCAATTCGGTCTTTTGTTGAGCGACATCGACAGCCGATACCGCACCCGATTCAAAACGCGATTCGACGATAGCCAGCACTTCCGCCGCATTTTGCAAAAACGCCTGTGCTATCTCGATACGCTCCTTAATTGCCAACCAGGCGAAATAGGTTTGTCCGACATCGGCCATCACAACCAGTTGCAGAGCATCTCGAGCAAACGCTTCGCTCCGTAAACGCGATTGCCCCGCATCGCGTTTTGCTCGATTGGCCCCCCATAGATCCACTTCGTAGGAGACCGAAAAACTCCCCAATTTTTCTCTGGTTTCGCCTAAACCGTCGTGTATGCCTAAATAGTCCGCCCGAACACCCACCGACGGCCACAAGTCGGCTCCGGCGATTTTGGCTTGGGCTCTAGCCTGCTTTATACGCTGTACCGCGGCGGCTATGTCGTTGTTGTAGGCCAGGGCGTTTTGGATCAAACGATCCAGTTCGGTGCTGCCGAAGGCCCGCCACCAATCGGGATCGACTTGGTTATCCTTCACCGATGGCGTTTGGCGCCAATCCGCCGGCACATCGGCCGCCGGCGCTTTAAATTCCGGTACGACATTGCAGGCTGCTAACGGTATCGAAGCGAGTATCGCTCGCCAAAATTTAGCCATAGGACATCACTCCGCCGCCAAAGCCGCGACCGGATCCATATGAGCCGCTTTACGCGCCGGCAAGTATCCGAACAGCAGACCGGTACAAAAAGCGCAAGAAAAAGCCAATATTGCCGGCATGGGTGAAAACACCACGGACATATTGAAGTAGCGCAACAAAATACCCATAGCGAAACCCAACAATACCCCGATCAGGCCGCCTAAGGTGCATACCACGGCGGCTTCGGTGTTGAACTGCAATAGGATATCGCGCCGGCGGGCGCCGGTCGCCATTCGTATGCCGATTTCCCGAGTACGCTCGGTAACGCTGACCAACATAATGTTCATCACGCCGATGCCGCCGACCAGCAACGAGATGGCGGCGACAATTCCCAGCATCAATGTGAAGGTGCTTTGGGTTTGCTCGGCGGTTTCGACGATGGATGCCATGTTACGAATTCTGAAATCGACGGTTTGGTGGCGAATCAACAGCAAGTCTTCAATCGCCTGCTGAGTCTCCTCTATCTTGGAGACGTCGGCCACCCGCACGGTGATACCGCTGAGATAGGTTTGTCCGAACAAACGGATCAAACCGGTGCTCAACGGCACGAAGACGGCGTCGTCTTGGTCGGTCCCCATTGGCGTGGCGCCTTTCACGTCCAATATTCCTATCACTTCAAACGGAATGTTTTGTATCAGAATATAGCGGCCGATCGGATCTTCACCGTCCGCAAACAATGTTTTCAGCACCGTTTGCCCCAGCACCACGACCGGCGCGTAACGGCGCATATCGTCTTCGTCGAAAAAATCCCCTTTCACGACAGGCCAGTCGCGTACGACGGGCATGCTCGGCGCCACGCCTTGCACCGTGCTGCCGTAATCGACGTTGCTATAGCGTAATGTAAAGCGGGCGTTGCGTTCGGCGGAAGCATATTCCACGTTGTCGAGTTCGGCGATCGCATCCGCATCCGCCGGTATCAGCGTGGCCACGTCCGAGCTGCCGCGCAAACCGGGTGCGCCCGGCCTGACCGACAGCACGTTGGTTCCCAGCGACTTCATCCTGTCCATCACATCTTTCTGACTGCCTTCGCCTACCGCCATCATCGTCACCACCGCGGCGACGCCGATGATGATGCCGAGCAGGGTTAAGGCGGTCCGGAATAAGTTGACGCGCAACGAGCGCAAAGCGGTCTTGGCGGCTTCCAATAGCTCGGCGATCAATCCCGTTGCACCTAAATGATGATGTTCCGCTTGTGCAAGTGGAGTCTCTTGCCGGTTTGCGCCGCTATCGCTGATGATTTTACCGTCGCGTATGCTGATGATGCGCCGCGCGTTCGAGGCAACTTGCTCGTCGTGGGTAATCAATAATATGGTGCGGCCGCGCTTATGCAGTTCGTGCAGTATATTCATGACATCGCTACCGCTTTGGCTATCCAGCGCACCGGTAGGTTCGTCCGCCAATATCACCGGCGGATCGTTCATCAACGCCCTGGCAATGGCGACGCGTTGTTGCTGGCCGCCGGACATTTGCATAGGCCTATGTTCGCTGCGGTCGGCTAAGCCTAATTGCTGAAGCAAATACAGCGCCCGGCTTTCGCGCTCTCTTTTGTGCATACCGGCATATAAGGCCGGAATTTCGATATTCTCCGCGGCGGAAGCCGTATTCAACAAATTGTAACGCTGAAACACAAATCCAAAGGTTTCGCGCCTAAGCGTGGCCAGTTGATCGGCGTCCAATCCTTCGACTTCTTGGTCCAATATTTTATAACGCCCCTGATCGGGCTTATCCAGACAACCGATCAAATTCATCAACGTGGATTTTCCGGAACCGGACTGACCGACGATCGCGACAAATTCGCCCGGCCAAACGGTCAGGGACACATCGTCCAAAGCCCTGACCACCGTATCGCCATTCGGGTAATAACGTTTGATATGTTTCAGTTGTAACAGTGGATTGGTCATGGCTTGCCGAATGAGCGCTATAACTTGGGCGTTCTTGCCGCGGGGTAAGCGGCGTCCTTTTTCTTGCCGTTGCCTTTTTCTTTAGAACTAAAAAGACTGACCAGCTTGGTACCGGGCTTGACGCCGCCGCGGACTTCGGCATATCGCCGATTCTGCAAGCCTATATGCACGACTTGCTCCCGTATGCCATCGCCAAGCTTGACTTTCACTTTATAGGCCCGGCCTTTTTCGTTATCGGCTTTCGGCAACCGTTGCCCCAGCGCCACGACAGGAATCAACGCTACATTCTCGGCCTTACCCAGCACAAAAAACATTTGGGTGCTCATGCCGGACATCAGCTGCCGATCGCGGTTATCGACATCGACCAACACGTTGTACAGAACCACGTTATTGACCACCTCGGGCGAAGGCAAGATTTGCCTGACCGTACCGTACCAGCGTCTATCGAAAGCGCCGAGCGTCGTAAAATACACCGGCAAACCGGCCTCAATACGCATGATGTCGGCTTCGGCCACCTGTGCGCGCACCGTCATGGCGTCGAGTTTGGCCAACTGCATGATCATCGGTGTGGTTTGATTGGCATTCAGAGTTTGCCCCAAACGCGCGGTGCGATCCACCACCGTACCGTCCATGGGCGCATAAATCTTGGTATATCCGAGGTTGGTGCGATCCCCGCTTAAGGTTGACTGGACTTGTTCGATTTGCGCTTGAATCGCGTCGGCCGTGGCCACGGCGTTTTTAAGATTAAATTCGCTATTTTGAAAATCCTGCTCGCTGACGCCCTTGCTTTTCATCAGCTCGCGATTGCGTTCGTATTGTTGGCGAGCAAACACCACTTGCGCTTGTTGGCCGGCCAGTTGCGCGCGCAGGTTTTTAATGTTGGCTTCGTCGGCCTGTACCCGTGCCGCATAGACGCGCGGGTCGATTTCCGCCAGTAGCTGACCCAGTTTCACGTTATCGCCGATGTCGACATGGAGCTTCTGTAGTTGCCCCGTGACCTGAGCGCCGACATCGACGTATTCTTTCGGTTCCAATTTGCCTTGCGCCGTGACGTTTTCTTCGATGTCGCCGATGCTTACCTCCAGCGTCATCTGATCATGTTCCGCATCCTGCTCGGGCCGCGTCCAAAAATAAATCCCCATACCCATGAGGAGAAGCAACACAAAAGTCGACAACCAAAACCTACGCGTTTTCGCCCTTAATTGTTCAGTACGTTTCATTTTACTCTGGCGAGTGTCTTTACCATCAAAAAAGGCATCTATTAGATGCCTTTTTACAAGCGAAGCTAATTAAAATCTCACGGGAAATTCGTGTCCGCAATGTTTACGAAGCCCTTATACAACTGTCGAGGCCAACCGGCAAACCCATCGGCGCGCGATCACATAGCCAACTAATCGCCATTCGATTGACGTCTAAACTGTAATGTGCCGCTATCGGCCGGTAGCTCCAAATAAAGACTGTCACCATCGACAAAAAATGAATCGACATCGTTCAAATGCTTCGTGAAGACGTAGTCCAAAGAATCCTCGGGACAAGCCATGCGTGTCGCCATTAGCGGCCCGAACGACAACTTGCCTTCAGAAATTTCGTAACGGCCACCGCCGCTATTGCAATCGAATCTGGCTTCGAGCCGGCCAGTTTCGGCAAAATATAAGGTGTAGCGTTCCGGTTGCTTGACATCGATAGTCTCTACCGGCGTCACCGTCCCTACCCACTGCCAGGTTTTGCCGATGACCGATTGAGGGTCGCGGCTGCGCGTTGACGTCGCCTTCGTTTGTCCGGTGTCAGCACACCCCGACAGCAACAAGCCTAGCCCTGCTAAAATTAGTAAATGCTTCATCTGCTTATCCTCAAAGCGCGGCGATTCCTGTGTCATTTACGGAAACGCCGCAAATTCAAAATTCATCCACCGATCTTTATCTTTTGCCGACAGCAAAAGACGCCCGGCGCGAAACGTGTATTGGCTGGACTTCAATAACTCGGAGGCAAGACGCGCATCAGGCGTATCAGCGCTACTAGGTTCCGGCGAAACACCGGAAACCGAGATATGGCCGGGTGAGATTTCGTCGACGACGGCATGATAGGATTGCCCTGAAACTTCCAAGTAGAGCCGGTCGCCATCAATATGCATTCGAGTGCAACTCGGATGCGCGGCATTCAATCTGTCGCCCGGCCTGTCCAATAAATACCATTGTGCGTTGTGCAACACTGCGAGCGATAATTGGCCGAGTACCAGACGCTCCTTTAAAACTAACTGCCCATCCTGTAGCTGCCAATTCAGTTGGCTTAGCTGCGTGCCGCAGCACAAAGCTTGCTCGGGCCCCGCTTCGACGATTTGCAAAAGGATTTGCCGGTCCCTCACTTCCATGGACCGAACTTTAACGCGGTCGCCCAACAGCGCAGGTGCTAACGCACGATACTCCCCGTTCCGCTCCGCGCCGACAATCAAATACACGCGCTCTCCGCTGCCGCCCGACGTCTCGCTGATCAAACCGAGTTTCTCTTCACTCCCTTGGCCGTCCAAATCCGCACTTGCCAATAATTCAGGCCATAATCTAAGTTGCGGGCGCGATTGACCGCCGGGCACAAACGGCAAACCTTCGTACTGACCGGCGCGTAATGTCACCGGTTCATCGAATATCCCGCTAACGATGATGTTCGATAAATAGGGCCATACCCGCTCGGAATGATTTTGACCGGATGTCGGCAAAGGACATTCTAATGCGGCAACACCGGTGCTTAGCAAACAAAGGGTTATTACGCCGCCACTCCAAAGTTTAGAGATTGCGGTATAAAGGAACATAAGCCGATCTTTCCGCCACCGGCAGAAAGTATCTCCTCGAATTTTTTCTTCGGTGGCGAACGGTTTCAAACGAGGTCTCCTGCCGTCTATTTAACTCAAAGCATCTTGCTTTAGGCGTTGCATACGTTTAAGCATTTCGCTGCGCATCCGTGCACGTCCGATCGAATGTCTTAAACCGCTTCCTATGCCGGCGACCCGAGCGGTGGACATGCGTCTGGCATAAAACACGATGGCCCCTTCGCGATAAGCGAAGCAGCCAATGGTTAACTCACTGGCGTCATAAGAATGCCCTACGTAAAATTGACGTGCAAGAATCACCGCGCTTTCCGGATTCGTCCGTATGATTCGGTGTGCTAAAACGGGCGTTGGCCGGTCTTCTATCGTCAAATTGAACCATAAATACTTTTCTTCGGTGTCTGTTGGCAAATCGGCAGGGTAATTTAGCCATAGCCTGTATAAATCCGGAAAATATTGTGCCAATACATGATTGCTGATGGCGAATTCGCGGAGCGCCGACGCAGTATCGGACTGGTTTCCGTCCCTATCGTACGGTGCAACGCCCTTCAAACCGTCGCGTTTGTAGGCTTGCAGACGGCGCAATAAAAAGGCACGGTATTGCCGTGCGGCAGTTTCGCGTACCGCTATACCGCTACTTTCGATAGAGCTCAGTGACCGATACTCGTCGCTTGACAGATTAAATCGATCCCCGGGTTTTGCCTGTAGAAAACTATCGGCCTCCTCTTCCTGCATTGTGCCAAATTCCAATTGATTGAAATCGGCAACCCCGGCATCTTCCGGTAAGTATCCGTACGCGCTGATGTCCGCGTCTATGGACTCCAAGCGGCCGAATTTAATGAGGGTACTGATTCTATCCGGGGTAGAAGGAAAGTACATCGCCAATCCCACCGCAAGTTCTTTATCGCCTTTTTCCGTGACGTCAAACGATACGGCTTTGCCTTGCTCCAACCGGCTAACATCATCGGGAGCAATTTTGAGTTGGGCCAACAGTTGTTGAGCGTATGTCAATTCGTCCGCCGCAACCGAATTCCGGCTGTAAACGTTCAAAATAAGCACTACATGGATAAAAAAGACCCAGCTTCGAATGAGACACCTTAAAATCACGGCATATTCCCTTTGGATATTAGTCCTTAGTACCCTGCTTCAACCATGCTTCGGCTTGTTCATATTGATCCGGCGTGAAAAAAGCGATTTGCTCTGTCCGCATGGGCTGACCGGCAAACATGAATATATCGTCCCGCCACTTTTGATCGCCGACAAAGGCAATACGCGAATCCTGGTTTTCACTTGCAAGTAAAAATTCGGTATTTTCCTAATCCGGATCGTGACTCCAACCCTTAAAGTCCTGCAATTCGGCCAAAACTCTAAAATAATGATGCTGCTGCAGATCGGTACGCGCCATAGTTTGCAGGGATAAAAAATCCCGTACGCTAAACACTCCCCGGATTTGGATATGACTATAGTTCCGGTGTTGGCTAATGACGGAGTAGGGCATGCTGTTTCCTCGTTCTAACTCGCTGTAATTCGCTATATATTGTTGCAGCCGAATATTATATTGACGTTAAATTTTTGCTGGCGGCTTTCGCCAGTCTGACTCGGGAACCACAATTGCGGCTTCAGGCTGAGCTTCGAAATGCGGCGACATGATCTGAACGCCGTACTCATTAAAAATGTCTTGAATCTGTCCGTGCAACTCCGATAATACGGCGTAACGTTGTTCCGGCCGGCCGATACGAAATAACAGTTGGTATTCCACATAAAAATCCGACAGTGATCGCTGAAAAACGCGCGGCTCGGGTTCGCTCAAAACTCCCGGTGTGCGCTTTGCCGCCATCTGCAACAAGCTGTGAACTTGCCGCCACGGAGCATCGTAACCTATCGTGACAGTCGTCGACAGAATAGAACCGCCGCCTTCGCTGTAGCGGGAATAATTGACGGTGGTCGAGCCAACCAGCACCGCATTCGGAATCGTGATTTCCTCTTGCTTCAGCGTCAGCATTTTTGTCGAAAGTATGCCTATTTCGCGAATCACACCTTCGTATTCGCCGATGCGGACATATTCGCCAGTGCGAAATGCGCGCGAATAAACCACAACCAAACCGCCCACGATTTGCCCTACCATGCCGGCCGAACCCAAGGACAACATTAAGCCGACAAACACGCTGACGCCTTTAAAAGCTTCGGTATGGGCGCCCGGTAAATAGGGATAGGCGACCACCAACGCAAAAATCCAGATCAACACCACCACCAAGCGTCGTGTTGCCCGAGCTGTTTCCGGTTGCAACCAAACGGACTGAAAAAGGCCTCTTTCGGCGCTATAAAAAAAAGCGGTAATCACACGAACGAATAAACGAGTTAGCAGAAAAATAACCGCGACGGTAAAAAGATCCGGCATTGCTTGCAAAATCGCGACGCCGAAGTCTTTAAACATCTGCATTAGAAAGACGCTAAGTTGACTGCCCCATGGCTTGCTGTATGGAAATTGATGAAATACGAACGTCGCCCAAACATAAGCCAACGCCAAACCCAATCCCCAAAAGCCCAGTTTAAAAACCCCGATCTCCAATGCAATCACATAGGGTTTGATATTGACGTCACCGATCATGAAAGGCGCCAACGTGAAATCGGACATCTCTGCACTACGTTTAGCCAACCAGCGGTTACTGAAGCGGAGCGAATAAATGAGGATAATTCCGAAAATAATGGTCGCAGCAATGGAAAGTGCCCCTCCCCTAAGGAGCAACGGCCATCTTTGCTGCTCGGCTCTAACTGCTAGCCAAGCTCTCAAATTGTCTACTGTTTTTTGTTTTAAAGCCTCGAATGACTCGCCTGCTGCAATATTTGCATCTTGCAGCATTAGGCCAAAAATAATTTTATCGTTGACTAAAATCCATGCGCCGGTGTACTGCGCCATAACCGCATCTTTAGCTTCGACCTTGTAGCTGGACTGATCGGTGGGAATGGACAATATTCTATCCACAATACCGACGGCACGTTCCCTTGGAGACAAGTTTTCGAAATAGCCGCGAAGCTCGGTAATCTCCCGATTCCAAACGATAATTGGAGTCGCTTTTTCATCTATTTTGACCGGCGCAAGTTTTGATTCGGTAATTGCGATCGCCGGGAATAAACTCAACAACAAAACGATCAACAAATTCCTGCCTAGACATAAGCTCATATGATTACCGACCGATTTGACATATTGTAGAAACATTCAATACAGCGACCCGATAACTTGGCGAACATATAACCAGCAAAACCGCACTTTATAAAACCAATACGTCTAATTATGAACGGTACGATGTCTATTAACGATTTATTAGGGGTAGAAAATTATTATACCTAACGGTAAATTTCAATACGGCTCAAATTAATCGCTTGGCAACTTTTTGAATATTTCGCTAACGGCGTAATCCAGTCTTTTTCTAATTAATTCGTCCGACGGATTTTTTTGAATTTCCCCTATGGCTTCGCCAACCCAAACAACATAGCCGGTGTTTGCGTCGATTAATGCGACCGCCAGTGCCGCAGAAGGTACTTTAGACATGATATCTTGTTTCGTTTTCGGATCGGTTTTCAGCTCCAATGCTTCCATGTCAACCCCCATGAAAAACGCAACCGCTAAATCAGGGTTTTCTGCGTAGCTGTAAATACCACGTTTACCTAATTCCCTATCGATTAAATATTTTATGTCCTCCGCAATGTCCATTTTAGGCGGTTGCCAAACACCGTCGGGATCGTTTAACCCGGAAATTTCCGCCAACCATCCGTAACTTTTATAACCGCTAAATTTAATTGTCGGATCGGCTGTCGCATCAATTTCGATATCTTTAGTAACCGACGCGCATCCTCCGGCCAAAAAAGTTAAAAACAGCACCAGAATTGTTATTGTTTGATATTTTTTCATATAGTCTTTTATGTTTTAATTAAAAAAAAGTTATTCGAAATATTCACAAAATAATAAAACAAAACGCTCATCTCAGTCCATGTGGTTTTTAGGCCTTTAATCAAAAAGATAAATTTGCATTCTTCAAATAATCATTATATGCGCCTTCCAATAATCGCTTAACCAATATCGCTAAGCGCTCCGCAATAAGTCGACTTAAATTAACTGTCCATCCATGAGCACTGGATTCCGGCAATCCATGCCGGAATTTACAACAGAACTTTCTGCGAGGCTTATGTTTAACCGTTCAAACTCTGCAGCTGCAATGCTCGCGATTCCATCGGCAGCTTCGCTGTTAAGGAATAACACTCACAAAACGAACCTATTCATGGCCGGCAAACGGTAACGTTGCCGATCTTGCTTCGCGTTCGTATAGCATAAGTCAAACCTTCCCGACCAGGCCTGACCTACTGTACAGGCACATTTAGATTGCTTTTGTCCCCCACTACCAGGGTGTTGTTCCAAGTATCAAACAAAGCCCTTTGTTCTTTGAAATACCGTATTGAAACAACCGTTGGCGAACCCACGCGGCTGAAAACGGTACGCTCGCCACCGCTAGTGGTTTGATTCGATTCTATTTTCCAGCTATCGCCCAAACATCGCTGAATGATGCCGCGTCCCATTTCGTACGAGGCTTTTGCTTCGCTTTCTCCGTCCTCGGCGTTCCATTGGCAGTAGTAATTTGTTAAACCGTCACCCCATTCCCAAATTTGACAATTATCCGCTGAAGGTAATGCCGGCTCCGCAGTCCACGTTTCTCTTCGACGGCGTTGCATCTGAGTTTTTTTATGATGCTGAAACTGAGTAGCATGATCGACAATCAAACCTTGAATTCTGTTACAAGCCTCGGATTCCGAAAAATTTTCCGCTTTGCTTGGTGTTTCAGCACAACCGGATATTACCAGTAAAACCAAACAACTCATCAAGTACAAAACGTGACGTTTCATAAGATTCATGATCTAACTTCCTTGAGTTAAAAAATTAGGCCGCTTACTTTTCGACCTACGAATGATAGAAAAATAAAGTGAACAAGCCTAAGTCACGACTTTGGCTCATCGGTGCATACTATAACCGGCAAAAACTAAAGCCGGCATTCTTTTTGGTAGCGGCATTCCCCGTCCTCGCAAATGGCAGCTTGCAAACAAAAATTTCCAGATGGTTAGCGATGAAAGGTTCCGGTAAAGTCGGCACGACTTTCGTTAGGTGTTTATTTTTCTCCACAACCATCATCCTACCTATTCGGACAATTCTTCTACCGGCCTAAACCCAAGCACTTTTGCACGTTGCCAATCGGGGAAATTAATTAATGTTTGTTGTTAGTACGCCGCATCGTAATAGCGGCAAGCCCGGTATGACCTCGACTGCGACCGACAAAAGCTCGCTTCGAGGAGTTCTAATGCGATGCCTTCGCTTTCGCATTGTATCCGGCCGTCGGGTTTATATATTCTGATCGATTAAAACGCCGATTGGCCGCTAACATTGGTATTTTGATCTAACGTAGGCAAATACGCATCACAGCCAATCATTAACGAAACCACCAACATCAACAAATGAAACATCGTTGGAAACTAATCAATGTAATCCGGAAATGTATTTTTACCGCCACTCGCCGCAGCCTAATTCCCGATGTCCCCCAAAGTTAACTTAACCAGGTGACAGCGAGTCAAAATGACCGCTAGGCGATTGCCGATTGCTTATTCTTTAGGTGTTTCAACTTGCGTGCGGCGGTTACCTTCGACGACAACATGCTGCGGAAAAACCATGATCGGAATTAAAGAGCTGAATACAGTGATGACAGCGTCGCTAATGGTATCCTGCGTCCTAACCCGGACTTCAGCAAGATCCTGTTCTACTATGATTTCCTCAGGCTGGGTAGTCCAAACCGGAAGAAGACCGCCAAACAGATAGAAATTTTTGTACTCAGTCGTAAAGTTAACCGGTTCATCCTGAGATAAAATACGAACATCTTTACCTTCCGGCGCCGCTAATTCGGTCCGAAAACAAGCGGTCATACATAAGGAAATTGCGATCAGCAAGAGCAAGCGGCGGCAGGGTTTCATGGCTTTGGCAATATACGGGAAGGGTTGGCTGCGACGTAATCATCCGAAGCCTGCGGATTACCTTCAACGATCAACGTGCGCCTGGGAAATCCAAATGGTCCGGTAAACATGCTGATCAAAGCGTCGGCAAAGGTGTTGACCATGCGAATTCGTGCCTCGAACAGATGGTGAGCCTCTATGATCGTTGCGGCATGAGTCTCCGGAGCCGAAAACGGTTCATTGCCCCAATATTTGAACCAAACGACCTGTTCCGCTTCGATGACGGCCGGTTTATCTTTCGGCATCAAACTGATATTGCTGCCATGAGGCGCATCGAGATAAAGGTCGCCACAAGCTGCCAAACAACAAAAGACAGGCACGAGCAGCCAATATTTCTCGAAAGATATCGACGACCGCCGACAGGCGACAGGCAAGCGGAAAAGTCTTTCAAAAAGTTTCGTCACTTGAACTCCTTGTTGTTTGACTAGCAGGACATAACGCGAATCCTTTTAAATTCGAGACTTTCTACTCGCGGTACGCCGATTTCGAAGTTGCAAGTTCCGCTTATTTATTGAGGAAGACTAACCATCGCGTCATTAAGCTAAAAGCCAACATATTACGGCTGAAACCAGCATCTTATAAACAACACGCAACAACTAAAGGGAAGGCTAAGGTACAGAAGATACATTTAAAGGATATTGCATCGCGCCTCCCTGAAGGTTGCTATATTCTATTTTTAACTATGGTTGCGATTCGAAGTCAAATCCGAACAATCAGCGCCCATACTGAGCATCACGCCGGCCTTGCTCGTAAGCTCTTTGCTCGGATTCTTTATGTTTTCCGTACAAATATCCTCCCAAGGTTCCCACTCCGGCACCAATCGCCGCCCCCATGCCCGCGTTACCGGCCATCGCACCAATTGCCGCTCCCGCCGCTGCACCGCCTAAGCCACCGGTTACCGTACGCTGCTGGGTATCCGACATTCCTGCGCATCCCGTCAAAAGCGTTAAAACCGTGACAATTGAAATGATTTGCTTATTCATAGTACTTACTCTCTAAATCCGGTTACTTTACACAAGGCCAAGTCTCGGTCAGAAACCGGAATTCAGTGTCTACCGGTGATTCATTCATATACTCAGGATGTTGTTTTGCCCACGCGATGAATTGATCGATGGCTTCATTGCGTGTGGGTCTCGGTTCCGGAAAACAAAACAGTTGATATTGGGGTTTACCCGCAGTCTCTGACAGATGAAAATGAACCGCGCCTACCAAATATCCCTGACAAAAATGAATGGCCTTTTGATAATTTGGATCCTGCGGTGACGCAGTACAGAGATTAATTAAATTTTGCGTAGTTGTAGCTACAAAGTCTTGTTCAGTGACATTGGCATTAACTACAGGTGAAAATAAAGCGCTTGTCATACATAGGCAGATCAGACGCTTAAATGGCATGGAACACCTCCTCTTGTCATAAAATCTTTGGAACATGGGAAAAACCTACAATTCTTAAATACCTCAAATCAGGTCAAATCCGCACCATTCCCGTTAGGGATAGTACACCAGAAATAACCGTAATACGAGTGCAAGTTAAATGCGTATTTTCTGTAAAGCCGTTAAATAAAAACATGAACGGCAATAATCTAATAAATTACGGCTGTCGTTATACTTATAGCTCGCTTTAGCACAAAGGAGCGTGAGGCATAGAGTATGGCATTGTGTAATAACAGCAAATGACCTGCCTCTATTCAACTGTACGACTCAGGCTTAACCCCGGTAAATCGAGCGACCGCAAAAGGAGGCGGAAATACGAAACGATGGGCAGTAGCGGTAAATGAGCTGCGGCCGATTACATCATTGATGCACATTTATGAGGATAAACAATGGCCTTACAGCAAATTGCGGATCGTTTATGGATACATGACGGCGGGGCTGTCAGATTTTTGGGTTTGCCGTATACGACCCGAATGACCGTAATCAAACTGCAGGACGAAAGTTTGTGGGTCCATTCTCCGACCGCATTGACATCCGACTTGCAGGCCGAAATCGATAATTTAGGCAAGGTTCGCTATCTGATCGCGCCGAATAAATTGCACCATTTATTCCTGTCGCAATGGCAACAAACCTATCCGGCGGCAGAAACCTATGCAGCGCCTGGTTTGCTTAAAAAAAGGCCGGACATCGCTTTCAATAAGGAATTGACAGCAAAATCCGAACCGGTCTGGCTGACTAGCATAGAGCAAGTCCTATTTTCGGGCAGCCTGTTTATGGAGGAAGTCGTGTTTTTCCACAAAGAATCAAAAACCCTGATTCTGGCCGATCTTATAGAAAATTTCGATCCGCAAGTCTTCAGTCCTTGGCAGCACTTTGTTGCAAAACTGACCGGTATTCTGGCCCCGAACGGAAAAACGCCGGTAGATTGGCGATTGAGTTTCATGTTCGGTAAAAAACGTGCTCGGGAGGCATTGGCAATCATGTTGGCATGGGAACCGGAAAACATCGTTATCGCGCACGGCATGTGCATCTTCGGAAACGGCACGGAATTTCTAGACCGATCTTTTAGTTGGTTAAAGTAAGCCGGTATCGATAGCAGCGCTTAATTACGCTATTTGGCGGATCCTTAATAAATTACTGACATTTTATTTTCGATGGATATTTTTTGAAGTTTTGCTGTCATTGTCTCAACTGCGGCGATTTTGCCTTTAAAAAATAGCATTTTATGCTTGACCTATGAGTCACACATAGGTTTTAGAATAAACCTTAAGGAGAGGCTGAAGTGTCGTATCAAGTAAAACAGCTGGCCGAGCTTTGTAACGTTCCTGCGGATACCGTACGCCATTACACCCGAATCGGCCTGCTTAAGCCGGATCGGAATCCTGATAACGGCTATTACAAATATCGGGTCGGCGATTCTAAACGCCTTGATTTCATTATGAAAGCCAAAAGCCTAGGCTACAGCTTGAAAGAAATCGAACAGATTCTGGCTGAAAGTCGGAAAGGGAAATCACCTTGCCCGCTGGTTCGCGAACTGATTAGTCGCCGAATTCAAGATAATCGGGCACATTTGGAGCAGTTGATGGAGTTGCAAATTCGTATGGAGAATGCGCTGACCAGTTGGAAAAAAATGCCGAACGGAATACCCGATGGAAATAGTATCTGTCACCTGATTGAATCGACGGAAATTAATAAGCTTTAACAGATCAGTTTTATCGGTGGCGGATTGGACACGGCATTTGTACCGACTTCTTTATTATTAATAACAACATAACAGAGGTTGAAAAATGAATACCATCATCAGAACCATTAAAACCTTAGTTTTTTCAGGCATCGTTGGTTTGTTCTGGGCCAATATGGCTTATGCGGATGCACCTCATTCTGTAGATGCTTTAGAGCATGCCGTCATGGCGCAAGTCCATAATAAACAAGGCCATATGGATGACGTAAAAACTCACCTTTCGGAAGCAATCAAACATGCCACAGAAAGCGAAAAGATGCATGCGGCTTTACATGAGCACACTAAAGAAGCGATTAAACACCTACAAGTCTCATCCAAGCACATCAGTATGCAACATACTTTGACGGGCGTTTATGACAGCGAAGCTTTAAGACATGCCGAAATGGCGGAGAAAGCTCATGGGGAGTTCCATCAACATATGACCGAGGCGGTTAAACATCTTAAAGAAGCCGAGACACATGCCAAAGCCGGACATAAAGACAAAGTTTCCGAACATTTGACACAAGCGGTAGAACACATCGAAGCCACGCTTTAACGATAACGTCAGCAAAACTGCTTACGTTAAAATTGTATGGGAACGTTTAAACCGGTTTCCATCGTTCTTCTTTAAGTTTTGGAGTCGCCGGCCTTGACTTTAAGTGTATAAACACTAGAGGTTAGCGCTGGTGGCTCTATAGTTAAAACGTTAAGTTAGATTGTAATGAACTGATTAATTGATACGTTTATTGATCGCAGGATGGGCCGACAAATAATCGAATTCCGGTTCTCCATGACGGTTTTGTGCTTGTTACGTCAAAATTCGAATGAATTGTTCGAGGTTTATTCGGAAAATATACCTTGACATATCCCAATAGCCGCCACATACTATTTTCAGCTTAAAGAATAAAAATTTACCCTCAGTTTATCAATTCGACGTCTCTTCTTAGCAGTCCCTCGTCCTGTTTTTCACAAAGTA
Source organism: Methylomonas sp. MgM2 (assembly GCF_054172045.1). Classification (NCBI taxonomy): domain Bacteria; kingdom Pseudomonadati; phylum Pseudomonadota; class Gammaproteobacteria; order Methylococcales; family Methylococcaceae; genus Methylomonas; species Methylomonas sp. MgM2. The sequence continues at coordinate 49,843 of NZ_JBSYXO010000026.1, forward strand.
AGTTCAAATTTTATTTTAGCGGCTACATCACCTCTCTGAGGTATTTATTCACATTTATTAGGACTTACTATGTCTACACTTACAACAGGCACCGTGAAATGGTTTAACTCCGGCAAAGGCTTCGGTTTTATTGAGCAACAATCAGGTCCTGACGTGTTCGTTCATTTCACAAGCATCGTCAATACAGGCGGCTATAAAACCCTTGAAGAAAACCAAAAGGTCGAATTTAGCATAAGCCGTGGACCTAAAGGTCCCCAAGCGGAAAACGTCAAAATCATAGGCTAATCTAATTTACGGGTTGCTGACGCATTTACGCTGCAACCTGTTTAAAAGCGAACCTATCTTGAGCGTTATTGTTTCACGAGAGCGAATAACGGCACTCAAGCATTAAAGCTCACCTTTGGGCCCTTATGCAGGATGCCAATTTTTATTGTCTCTGCAAACCTGGGCAAAAATAACAATGCTGTCCGGTTCTCGTTAGCCAACCGATTTTCGTTTGGCTTAACTAAGTCTCTAGTCAGTTTCAAACGGTCGTTTTTTCATTATCCACAATTATCTCAGTCGACGAATTTTAATAACGCCGTTTCGATTGAGGGAAGTTAGGGCTCAGTCCTAGGTTCCGTTTTAGTGTTACGGAGTTAAATTTTTATGCCGACACAAAGTATCTATTCAGAACCCATATCACCCTCGCAACAATACGGCTTTGATCTCCGTGAAAATTTGATTCAAATCGTCTCAACGTATGCTCGAGCCGATTATCGAAAGGCGTTTGCGCAATTAGCGAACCCTTTTCTACCCGGCGCCGGGCTTGGGCTCCGATGATTACCTTGGTAGTTTACAGTCTTCCAATTTGGACGGCCGTTTTATTGGCGCTACCGCCCGCCGCCTTTCAGGTACGCATTTTTGCCCTATTTCATGATTGCTGCCGCGAAGTTTTTTTCCATTCGCGTCATGCCAATCAAGTTTTGGGTTATATCGCTGGCAGCCTGCATCATATACGTCATGTCAGAGCGAATATTCCCAACCACAACATGCGATGTTATACCGAAGTGCCGTTGTTACAACCTGTAAAGCCTTTAACGTCACGCGCAAGATTAAATTCGCGGGTTTCCATCCGACCGGAATGCATCCGTGTTCGACCGGTCAGGCAGTGGAGATATAAGCGAGTCTATGCACAGGGGCTTTAAGGAAAGATGAATGGTCCTTTTCGGTCGACGACCTCAGTCCAGCTAATTTATGCACGATCAGCAACCGGAGTTTTTCGTTTTGACACTGATGATTCGAAAGAACTCCTTTTCCCCGTTGAAGTAAGGTTGGGAGTTTATATGATCGAATCGATTTCGAATGTCATATACGCATTGACTGTTTTTCGTTAAACATGAGGCAGCAATGATAATCACTTTTGATCCGCGGCTCTTGCCGAAATACTGCATCCCTTCCACACTGGCGGCAATCCAGTCGAATGTTTGAGGAAAATCGTCGCCGCCCCAAAATCCACGCTACGTTTGTTCACGGAGAAGTAAGCAAACCGATGAGTCGTTTCTTTCTCTCGTCGATTCAATCAGCGTAGCATCATCCGTTGTATGCCTGCTGACAAATAGCAAACGCATACTGTCTTCTCACATAACTAAGGACACATTTTGAAAAAAATATTTGTCGGAAACTTACCGAGCGACGCCACAGAAACCAGTGTAAAAGCCTTGTTCTCGGAATTCGGTAAAGTACATTCCATTGAACTGATCACCGATATGTTCAGCGGTAAATGCAAAGGTTTTGGCTATATCGGCATGGAGGGCCATGAAGCCAGAGTCGCCATTGCAAAACTGAGTGGACGACCGTTCGGCGGTAATTTGCTTAGGGTAGGTTTTGAAACTTCCACCGGCAGACACGGCAGACGCCGTTAACCAAATCGAATAACGGCTTTTTCAGAAATAGGGACGGCGCAGCACAACGGATATTCTTTCCGATCATAGCCTACCCATCATTTCTGCATCTAAACATTTACCGGGAATTTTTCCCTTTATCGAGATTTTCTATGTCATTTTCTTCTCTCGGTTTATCCGAGCCCCTGTTACGCGCCATTAGCGATTCAGGCTATAACACACCGACCCCGATACAGCAGCAGGCGATACCAGCAGTCTTATCCGGCCGAGATTTGCTGGCCGCCGCGCAGACAGGCACCGGTAAAACAGCCGGCTTTACCTTGCCAATCCTACAGCGCTTGACCGACAAAACCGTCGGCGGGATTCGGCCCGTCAGAGCGCTGATTTTAACCCCTACTCGCGAACTGGCCGCCCAAGTGTCCGAATCGGTCTGCAAATACGGCAAGCACCAGAAACCGCGGCTCAGATCCGACGTCGTGTTCGGCGGAGTTAAAATCAATCCGCAGATGATGCGTTTGCGCGGTGGCGTTGATATCTTGACCGCTACGCCGGGACGCCTGCTCGACCTGGTTGCGCGGAATGCACTCAAGCTAAATCAAGTAGAGATTCTGGTGCTGGATGAAGCCGACCGCATGCTGGATATGGGCTTCATCAGGGACATCAACAAAATTTTAGCTTTATTGCCGAAAAAACGGCAAAACCTGCTGTTTTCGGCGACATTTTCCGCTGATATCCGTAAATTGGCCCAAGGTTTGTTAATCAACCCGGCTCAAATTGAAGTCGCGGCTGAAAATAGCACGACCGATACCATCGAACAGATTGCCTACAGCGTTAGTAAAACCCGGAAAACCGCTTTACTGACGCATTTGATTAAAAGCAACGATTGGCGGCAAGTGCTGGTTTTTACCAGTACCAAACATGGCGCCAACCGTTTGACCGAAAAACTGAACGTCGCGCAAATCAGCGCCAAGGCGATACACGGCAATAAAAGCCAGGGCGCTAGAACCACCGCCCTAGCCGCGTTCAAAGCTGGCGACGTACAGGTTTTGGTCGCCACCGACGTGGCTGCCCGCGGTATCGATATAGCCATGTTGCCGTATGTAGTGAATTACGAGTTGCCACGTTCCTCCACCGATTATGTACACCGTATCGGCCGTACCGGAAGGGCTGGGCAGAGCGGGCTTGCGGTATCCTTGGTTTCTCACGAAGAAAGCAGCGCGCTAAGACAGGTTGAAAAGCTGATCGGCGCTCAGATCGCTCAAGGCCGGATTTCGGATTTCTAGGCATTGGTTGGCGTGTTGACTACGGCGACGAGAAGACGGAGCATCATGGTTTGCAAAGCAATAACACTCGGTCGAATAACGCGGCGAATGTTTGGCCCGACTCGCGTGGCAAGTGCCCTTGGCCCAATGTTTCACGGTGTCGACCATGATGTTGACTCAGGCGAATTTTGCTTTCGTCACGCTGCTTGGGCCGCCGCCAGTGACGATGGTGTAATGACGGCAACTCTGATCAAATACGGCGAAAATCAAGCCAATCGATCCGAATACACAGGCTGCCCGGTTCCAGATGCTTGCCGGCCCGGCGCTTGATTTCAGCCCTCCGGAAGCCTTTAACGACGTTCAATTTCATGGCGATGGGATGGCGTTTTTCGTTCAGAGCGGCCACGCAAACGAAGGATGTCTTATTCCGCGCGCCCCGCCGGCATTTTCCGCCCCGGCAAACGTCATCCAGTCGAATGATGCCGATCAACGAGGCTTGGTGATGGCAGCCAGAATACTGATACAGCTTGGGCGTCATGGCCGCACTACAGCGGCGGGGGACACTGGATGGACATTGAAAGCCCGGCGGACGTCGCGCCTGAAGCGCTTAGACGCACCTCGATTCTGTGCCATACCGCTTCGTAAAATCCGTCAGGCTGAAGCCTTTAAGGTATTCATTGGACAGGCGGGTAAGCAGATAGAAATTCGAGCCAAGCGCCGTAGGGTCGCTTTATGGAATTGAACGCTCGTAGTTTTCGTTGGCTCGCGCCATGTTCGGCTCAAACCGCCGTTTAAGCCACTCTCCCGGTCGGACGATGCGCCCGGCCCCAACTTTCCTAACATTCAATCATATTAACCGCCAAGCCGCCACGCGAGGTTTCTTTGTATTTGGTTTTCATGTCGGCGCCGGTTTCCCGCATGGTCTTGATCACCTTATCCAGTGAAACGAAATGCGTGCCATCGCCGCGCAAAGCAATTCTGGCCGCATTGATCGCCTTGACCGCTCCCATCGCATTGCGCTCGATACAGGGAACTTGCACCAGGCCTCCAACCGGATCGCAGGTTAATCCAAGATTATGTTCCATTCCGATTTCGGCTGCGTTTTCGACCTGTTCGGGCGTTCCGCCTAAAACCTCCGCCAAAGCCCCTGCGGCCATCGAGCAAGCCACGCCTACCTCGCCCTGACAACCGACCTCCGCACCCGACAACGAGGCATTTTCTTTATATAAGATAGCGATTGCCGCCGCCGTGAGTAAAAAACGGACCACACCGTCTTCACTCGCATCGGGACAAAAGCGCCAGTAATAATGCAGCACCGCCGGAATGATGCCGGCCGCACCATTGGTCGGCGCGGTGACGACCCGGCCGCCGGAGGCATTTTCTTCGCTGACCGCCAATGCAAACAGATTGACCCACTCCATAGTACCGACCGGCAAATTCGGAGTTTGACGCTGAATTTCGCCCTTTAGCTGCCGATAAAGATTTGCAGCACGGCGTTTGACCTTCATTCCTCCGGGCATAACGCCCTCCTCCCGCATTCCCCGCTCGACACATTCCTGCATGACGCGCCATATATTCAACAGATTTTTTCGAATCTGATCTTCGCTCAGCCACGCTCTTTCGTTGTGCATCATCAAGCCGCTGATCGGCTTATTATGCAATTTGCACAGCTTTAACAGTCCTGCAGCAGTTTTAAAGGGATAAGGCAGACAGGTATCATCATTTGTTATGCGATCGGCCGCTGCATTAGCGTCCGTCACCACAAAACCACCGCCCACCGAATAGTAGTCTTTCTGCAATAATTCGGTGCCCGTGGCGTCAAACACGGTAAATCGCATACCGTTTGAATGGTACGGCAGCAGTTTGCGCTGGAAAATTAAATCGTTATTTTCGTTAAACGAAACTGGAAAGCGTTTAAGCAAGCGGACCGTTTTGGATGCCCGAATGGCCGTTAACCGTTCCGAAATGATCTCGGGATCGATTAGATCCGGAGCTTCGCCTTCAAGACCAAGCAATATCGCCTTGTCGGTTCCATGTCCCTTACCGGTCGCCGCCAGCGAGCCAAACAATTCGACTCGGATGCGTTTCACTTGTTCTATGATTCCGCTTTGTTCCAGCTTAGAAACAAAGGTCGCCGCCGCACGCATCGGCCCTACCGTATGCGAACTGGAAGGGCCGATACCGATCTTAAAAATATCGAAGACACTGATTGCCATCGCCGCCGCCTAAATCAGGAAAACTAATGGTGACTATACCAGACCGAACGATCAATCGAAGTCACTTTGTCATTTCGCTCCGTTTGCTATCCAGGCCTTAATACGAAATACGTCGGCGTCCGATAATCGATGCGCATCAGCCATCGCCATATTCGGGCGGAGACCGGTGATAATCGCTATCAAGGCACTGTTTTCGGCTTGCCCCGGAACTACCCAAGGCCCGTCCGCATTGAAAAACGCCTCGCGCAGATCGACGCGAAAACCCGCCGACGGGTTTTGCGGCCCATGACACCCGAGACAGTTTTTCTGGAAAATCGGATAAATTTGCGCCCACTCCGGCGAGTCGTTTCCTATTTCGGTTGATGGATTTTTTTCAACCATTATTTGAGCCGGCTTGCCCGCCCCCCGAAGCCCGTGCCTCGGCCGTTCAATTTCTGTGACACTTTCCCGGACTAAGCAGGCAAAACCGATACTGATAAGCGCCAAACCCGCTACGGTCCAGGCGCCACAGCGAAACAAGGATGGCTGTTTGTTTTTCACCAAACCGCATCGCTTGCCGATCACCGTGACAATCCAATTCCAGTGCAGCACCAGATGCAGCAGCATGGTCAGCAACAGTCCCAGACTAATCCAAAAATGAATATCGCCCCACTGATGGCGGGTCAATCCCCACAAGGCATAGGTCTTATTGCTACCCGGCGGTAATGGAAATCGCAACAAATAGCCGGTTGCTATCATGCCTAAAAACAACAGTGCGGCTATCAAATCGATGATGATATTGATCAGCGTCCTATTCATTTCGTTACCGGTGTCGTTTGGAAAAACGACATAATAGTCCTTTGTTTATCATGTTCCGTAGAAAACTTCTCAAAGCCCTGGCACCCGTTTTCAACAAATCCGTCAATGGATCGTTAATCCCGCTAGCTTTACTCCACTCTTTTGCATTACCTTTGTTCATGGCGTCTCTCAGGTTGCTGTTATTCGATCTTCACAATCTTATTTCAGCAGAGGGCGCCACCTTTCTTCAAGTCCGGCTGTACACCAGATTTAGTTATAACTCCTCCTAAATTGATCGGTTGGCTGAGCAAAGCGATCGAATATTGTGCCTGAAGCTTGTGAGTACCTCACGGTTTTCGTGCGAAACAGCTCCTTATTGACTCAATTTATAGCAAGCGCGTAGTGTAAAGCTTTTGCCCATTGGCCAAGCGGACACTTAAAATAAGCTACTAGGGACAGTAAAAAAGCTTAACAACAAAGGTTTACCTGAATCCGTGACTCCACATATTGCCTGACATTTTACTCTGCCGCCTATTCCAAAATTCGTTGGGTTTAAAGTACGATTCCGGCAATCGAGTTTAACGGCTAGAAATTTACCCTATTATCAGGCGTATTTTCCCGGCATGGATAAAATGGCTGGATTTTAAACGAAGGATCCTATCACCGCTGTGTTTCGCCGTGATGGGTGGCGGGCTGCCGATGGTGGATCAATCAACAGTACATCCAACGGCGTTCCTCTACCCACTAGGGACTATATAGCTGGTACGTCTTCGCTTTTTATACTGCCGAAGCGCAGTCTATGAAAATTTCGTCCCGAAAAGTTCTACGTGCGGGCTTATTTTGGGGCTGAAATTGAGCGACTGTCAAATGGTTTTTTCATATTATTTCAATTGGTTAGATGGCTAATACAGGCTGGACGGAGTTGGATTTTACTGGACAATTCAACTGTAAGGACAAGGGTGATTTTCGGGTGATTCGCCGGTAAAAATTGAGGCGGCACCAAGATCGGTTAATTCGATTTCGAAGAAAACACAGACTTTGTCAACCTGGATAAGGTTTATAGAAATCTCCACGAGTAATACCGGTATTACTTGGTATTAAAGAAACCTATCCTCTGCAGCCCACGCCAGATAAGGCGGTAACACTGGAATACCAGTAATCTCACTTCACTATAAGTTCAACAGTTATTGCGCTCGGGTTTGCCCAGAGAGGCACTACAGTCTGTCGTGATGTTTAAACAGGTCTTTTATAGATCATAAAATGCTATATTTGTGATCGATAAAATCATTTTGTATTAATCATGCTCTGGAATTGGCAACTGGCGGATTGGCCGCACTTCAGCTATAACGCGTCGCAGCTGGACAATTTTGAAAAGCGCTTATTGCTTGGCGCCGGCGTATCATTCGGCGCGGTGAAGCATTTATCCGAAGACGACAGACGGCAGTTGACCGTTGAGTTGATCAGTAATGAAGCGCTAAAAACGTCAGCCATTGAAGGCGAATACCTCAACCGGGACAGCCTGCAATCCTCCATTTGTCGTCAATTCGGTTTAATCACCGATCATCGAAAAGTCCCGCCGGCCGAGCAAGGCATCGCGGAAGTTATGGTCGATCTGTACCAGCATTTTGCCACGCCAATGACTCACGAGCGGTTGTATCGCTGGCATACCTGGATTACGGCCGGCCGCAACGATCTACAGGATGTCGGGCGTTATCGATGCCACGACGACCCAATGCAAATTGTCTCAGGTCCCATTTATGCGCCAAAGGTACATTTCGAAGCGCCGCCGTCCTGCCAGATGACGCGAGAGATGGATCAGTTCATTGACTGGTTCAATCGCACGGCACCCGACGGAAACACACCTTTGCCTGCATTACAGCGCGCCGGGATTGCCCATCTTTATTTCGTCAGCATCCATCCTTTCGAGGACGGCAACGGTCGCATCGGTCGGGCGATTGCCGAAAAGGCGTTGGCCCAATGTCTGGGGCAGCCGACATTAATCGCGCTGGCATTTACCATCGAACGCCACCGCAATGCCTACTACACTGCCTTGGAAATGGCCAACAAGCAGATCGACGTGACTGATTGGCTGGTGTATTTCGCCGAATTGGTGATGGCCGCTCAGAATTACACCCACCAATGGATCGATTTTTTAATTCAAAAAACCAAACTCTATGATCGCGTAAGCGGGCAACTGAATCCGCGTCAGGAAAAAGCCTTGGCCAGAATGTTTCGGGAAGGTCCGGATGGCTTTACTGGCGGACTCAGTGCCGATAAATATCGGAGTATGACCGGAGCTCCTTCAGCAACAACCTCTCGTGATCTGCAGGATCTGGTCGCCAAGGGCGCATTGATTCGAACAGGCGAACGAAAACATACTCGCTACTATTTGAATTTAACCGAGCCATTGCCTTAAATTCTAATAAGTCTGCTCGCAATACCCGGCCCAATCGGCCATAAGCTGCGATCGCTTTTCCATCAAATCCCTTCAATTAAATAGCGTTCGGCAAGTTTGTTGCCGGTTCATCCCCGCGGGTGCGGGGAACGCCCTCGGTGAGCGCGATTTCCTGTTCCAATTGCGGTTCATCCCCGCGGGTGCGGGGAACGCGACTGGATCGAGAACGTGCCGTCGTTCCGCTTCGGTTCATCCCCGCGGGTGCGGGGAACGCACCGTTTTTCTGTACAGCGGCCATTGCCACGGCGGTTCATCCCCGCGGGTGCGGGGAACGCGACCAATTGGCCCAGCAAGCGGCACAGCGGGCCGGTTCATCCCCGCGGGTGCGGGGAACGCGCTGGTTTGGCTGTCGACGCGTTTAGACCACGCGGTTCATCCCCGCGGGTGCGGGGAACGCCGGGCAAAACCAAACGATCTTGCTGATTTTGGCGGTTCATCCCCGCGGGTGCGGGGAACGCGGAATTTGCGGCGGGTTGGCGATAAATAATCGCGGTTCATCCCCGCGGGTGCGGGGAACACACCAGCTATTACAAAACCCAACAACCGGAAACCGGTTCATCCCCGCGGGTGCGGGGAACGCCTCATCGGCGTGTAAATCCTCCAACAGTTCGACGGTTCATCCCCGCGGGTGCGGGGAACGCGACCAGTACAACAACCAAGTCCGCCGCACCGCCGGTTCATCCCCGCGGGTGCGGGGAACGCTAGGGTAGCATCTAGTCGCGCCTTCTGAGTGGCGGTTCATCCCCGCGGGTGCGGGGAACGCGAGTTGGTCATGCTAGGCAGACTGAAACCTCACGGTTCATCCCCGCGGGTGCGGGGAACGCCACACATATCGATAAACAGCATCATAACGCGGCGGTTCATCCCCGCGGGTGCGGGGAACGCAGCAGAACGCTTTACCGGAAATCCTACACCATTCGGTTCATCCCCGCGGGTGCGGGGAACGCGGCTAAGGATGTGTTTGAAAGCGGTTGTGTACCGGTTCATCCCCGCGGGTGCGGGGAACGCCGCGCATTTCGCCTGCCACAGAACCGATCAAGCGGTTCATCCCCGCGGGTGCGGGGAACGCTGTCGTCCATTCCGATACAACTCCATGGCCATCGGTTCATCCCCGCGGGTGCGGGGAACGCGATTTTGGCCTCCATGGCATCGTCAAACCAAACGGTTCATCCCCGCGGGTGCGGGGAACGCGTGGGCGTCCAGTTTTTCGACGATGGATTCAACGGTTCATCCCCGCGGGTGCGGGGAACGCCGCTTCCTTGGCCTGTTTGGCGGATTCGATTGCGGTTCATCCCCGCGGGTGCGGGGAACGCCTCGCAGACATAGGAAACACTGTCAATTGTGTCGGTTCATCCCCGCGG